>JALFNN010000088.1 GCA_022774325.1 bacterium
GGCTGCATCAATGGACTTCTGGCAGGAATTCTGCCGAGTTTTATTGCAACATATGGTACGAACTGGGTAATGAGCGGTCTTGCGGTTATCGTTATGCAGGGAGCTGTTATCTATGATCTGCCAAAAGGATTTACACAGATCGGTGTTGGATATACGGGACCAATCCCGAACTTGATCATCATTGCAGCGATCGTGGTAATTATCATCTATGTTCTTTTACAGAGAACAACCTATGGACGACAGGTGTATGCATACGGTTCAAATCCGACGGCAGCAAAATATGCGGCAATCCCGGTTAAGAAGATTATGGTATCTGCTTTTATGATGTGCAGTATGTGCGCCGGAATGGCAGGTATGCTGATCACAGCACGACTGAATGCGGCAGATGCGGCCATGGGTGACAGTTATGGACTTCAGACAGTTGCTGCAGTTGTAATTGGTGGAACGTCCATGCTCGGTGGAGAAGGAGGAGTAATCGGTACTGTAATCGGATCTCTGATCCTGACCGTCATCGTAAATGTAATGAATTTAAAAGGAATTCCATCCTTTGCACAGGGGCTTGTTGTGGGTATCGTAATTATCGCTATGGTATTGTTTGATACTTACACAAAGAGAAGACAGGAAAGAAATGCAGCATAAATAAAATGTAAATCAATATGAATTAAAATTGGCAGCAATTTTAAGATAATAAACGAAAAGAAAGTGAGGAGAATTATTATGGCATTAACAATCAGACCACTTAATTCCGGTTATATTCCAACAAAACCATTGGAGTACTGGTATCATTTCTCTTGTAAAAAATATGTTGAAAAATTGGGTATCAATAATGAGCAGGATCAGCTTCCAGATTTCACATTCTTGATTGAAGGAGGAGAACAGCTTATACTGGTAGATACAGGTATGTCATGGAATGAGCATGCTGATAAGTATCACCACGGTCCATCTATGCAGAGACCGGGAATCGATGATATTGAATCCCGTCTGGCTCAGGTTGGATACAAACCGTCAGATGTTGATATCGTTATTTTTACCCATCTTCACTGGGATCATGTATTCTATCTTGAGAAATTTACAAAAGCACGTTTTATCTGCCATGAAATTGAATGGGAATACGCACATAATCCGATTCCGCTTCATTATAAATCATATTGTAGACCAATTATTGCAAAAGATGGCGATGTTACTGTTGGTGATCAGTTTATTGCTCCGTATGATCAGCCGGGAGTATATGAGCGTTTTGAAACGGTAAAAGGTGAAGTGGAGATTGCTCCTGGAGTAAGCGTATATGAAGCATTCGGACATTGCCCGGGACATATTACAGTTGTGGTTGAGACAGAAGACGGACCATACTACTGTGTTGGAGACTCTGTATTTGTTATGGGAAATATCGATGCTCCGCAGGCTATGCAGGATGAATTACATTATGATATCTGCCCTCCGGGACGTTATGTGGATATTGTTGCTGCATGGAAAACGATTCGTGACACACTTCGCCGCTGTAAGGAAGCCGGAGTAGATCCACATAAACATCTTCTGCTTGCACATGATGTAATCCTTTCAGCAGCAGTAGAAAAATATGAGGATTCTCATGACAATAAGATTCCGGTAATCGGACTTAAGGACACGGATTTTGTATATGAAGAATACAAATCTGCAATCATCGATAAAGATGCTAAGAAAGCTGCAAAGAAAGCAGAAACAAAATATTTTAGTGAAAATTAGTCTATCAAGAGAAATGCCGCCGACTGCGTCAGCGTAGGGGCGAAGACCCCGCAGTATGGCTGCGGGGTTTTTGGGTTGAGTAAAGGAGTAAAGAAATGAAAACAATAGCGATCATCGGAAGCTGCGATACCAAATATCGCGAAGTTAAATTTATGAAAGAACAGATTGAGGCTGAAGGGATTTCTGCACTTGTCATTGATGTCGCTACTGGTCCAAGCCCGTCCTGTAATTATGACGTGTCAAGAGCTGAGGTCGTAGAGAATGCCGGGAAAACATGGGAAGAGCTGGAGCCGAGGACAAAGGGAGAAAAGATCGGTTTTATGATGGAAGCTGCAGCCTGTTATGTGGAAAAGTTGTATAAAGAAGGAAAAATTGACGGAATTTTGTCTGCCGGTGGTCTGCAGAATACGGTTATGGCAACAAATGCAATGAAAAAGCTTCCGATTGGCTTTCCAAAGGTTATGGCTACGACGGTAGCATGCGGAAAAAAGACGTTTGATCTGGTTGTCGGTGACAAGGATATTGTTGTGATTCCGTCAATCTGCGATTTTACCGGGTTGAACATGGTGACAAAACAGATTATGGCGAATGCCTGTGCGTGTTGTGTCGGTATGGTGAAGCATGCGGGAAAGGTTCTGCAAAAGGGGAAAAAGCCGGTTGTGGGAGTAACACTGATGGGAATCACAAATACGGGAGCCTGCGCGGCGGTTGATGAACTGGAACGACTTGGAGTAGAAGTGATCGGTTTCCATTCAACGGGTGTTGGCGGTGCCATTATGGAACAGATGGCAGCAGATGGCCTGATCGATGGAATCCTAGATCTTACTGTTCACGAGATCACTTCCGAATATTTCAAAGATAAGATCGGAAGAGGAGGATTCTCCTATGGAGAGGATGCAAAATATAGACTTGTAAAGAGCGTTGAGAAAAAAGTCCCGCTGGTTGTGAGTACGGGAGGACTGGATTTTGTGGATTTTGCAGTCAATGAATTCCCGCCCCGAATGGAGGAACGTGTATATATGCTCCATAATGCGACCATGGCACATATCAAGATTCTCCCGGATGAAGCAGAAGAGGTTGCAAAAAGGATGACAGATCGTTTGCAGAAAATCGATTATCCGGTCAAGCTATTGCTTCCTACGGAGGGGATGCGCCACAATACGAGAGAAGGCGAGGAACTGTATTATAAAGAAGTAGACGATACGATTCTTCGTGCCATGAGAGAAAACGGCAATGAGAACATAGAGATTATTACGGTTCCGGGCAATCTCGATACGAAAGAATGGGGAATCCAGGCAGCGCATTATATGATAGATGAACTCCGTGAAAGAGGTGTTATCGGAGATGAAATACAGTATTAGATGCAGAATATAGCAACATATTGTAGCAAAAAAGTAAACTAGAAAGGATTGGAAAATATGACAGAAGATGTAAAAAAAATAGCAGAGGAACTTGTCATAGCTGCAAAAAGAGCTTATACTAGAGGTATACAGACTGGCAGCGGTGGAAATGTAAGTGCGAGAGTTCCGGGGAAAGACTTGATGATTGTAAAGGCCAGCGGGGGGTCTTTTGCGGATTGTGCGCCAGATAAGTTTGTAATTACCGATTTCGATGGAAATCTGGTTGAAGGAGAGGGCAAACCTACAAGAGAAGCTTTATTACATGGGTTGCTGTATCGGATATGCCCGGAGGTGAATGCCGTTGTTCATACACATTCACCGTATTCGATTGCATGGGCATCTACGGAAAAACCACTTCCCAGAACTACATGGCATTCTAAATTAAAAATTTGTGCAGATATTCCTACTCTGAATGTACCGGCGGCCATGGTAAAGCCGGAATATTTCTCAATGGTAGAAGAGATATATAAAGAGAATCCTGACCTGCCGGCATTTTTACTGGTAGATCACGGGCTCGTAGCAGTTGGAAAAGACGCAATCAATGCGGAACATAATGCAGAATTAATTGAAGAGACCGCACAAGTGGCTATATTAAAGGCGGCCGTATCAAAGCTTGGCTTGTAAATCTGACTATAGGTGAAAGCTAAATGAGAACTAATATGCGTATAACAATGAATGATTTGAACACAGATACTCTTCAGCACAGTAAGCTGCCGGATCTGGTTCTGGATAAGCTTATGGAATGGATCATGAGTGGCAAGCTTTCGATGGGAGATAAGCTGAATACGGAGGAACTGGCAACCCAGCTGGGAGTAAGCAGGATGCCGATCCGCGAAGCACTCAGTAATCTGGAGAAGAAGGGCCTGGCAGAATCTATTCCGTATGCAGGAACAAGACTGGTGACACTTACGAAGGAAGATGTAAGGCAGATTTATATAGCACGAACAGCGTTGGAACCGATTGCTGCAAAATATGCCTGCGAGAAGATCACGGATCAGGAGATTCGGCATTTAAGTGAGATCCAGGAGGAATATAAGCGTATTGTACGTGGAAAAGAACTTGATGCGGTGGAAGTGTACCAGCAGAATCGTTTGTATCATTTCTCTATATACAAGGCAAGTCAGCTGGATCGTATTTGTGTTATGATTGAATCATTATGGGATAATCTTTCCTTCTTTAAACTGATCTACGGACAGAAATTGCTGGACAGTGAGGAATCAAGGGAGAAGATGATCGCGGAGCATCAGAGCTATCTGGATGCATTGAAGAGAAGAGACAGCGAACTGATCTATCGTTTGCTGCAACAGAATTTGAAAAGCAGAGCGGAGAATATTCCTTATTATTCCGATGTGTATTTTCATGAAAACGCATAGTAGTAAAGCAGAATTATAGTATAAGGACGGAAGAGCCTGAGTGTCTGAGCGGCACCTGGGCTCTTTCTTTTGCTCTATATGCAACTCATTTCCATAGAGAGCAAAATCTTTTGTCCTTTGGAAATTGGAAGAAGAATTGGACGGAGGTAAACTTCGACTGGGAAAGGAGCCGTAAATGGATTCGGTATTATACACATTAGCAGAAAATATCCGCGAACAGAATTATGTGATTGCAACTTATTACATTAAACTCCCGAAAGAGACGGATGTTTTCAAAAAAGCGTCGACGCTGGCGATTGGGCAGACGATTGGAACCTGGATCCCAATTCCGGGTATTACAGATGAGATTCGAGAAAAATATATGGGGAAAGTAGTCAATATTTTTGATGTTCCGTCATTGGATCTTGTGACACAGATTGATACGGATGAAAGAGAATATATCATCCAGATTGCCTATCCGGCTGTTAATTTCAGTACAGATCTGCCGCTTATGATTACGTCCCTTCTGGGAAATGATGCGTCAACTTCAGCACAGGTAAAGTTGCTGGATATTGAATTCCCTGAAAAATATGCGTCTGAATTTGAAGGACCGTCATATGGGATTGAAGGAATCCGTAAATTTGCAGGCATTCAGGAAAGACCTATTTTGCTGAATATGATCAAACCCTGTACAGGGCTTACCCCGAAAGAGGGAGCAAAGATTTTCTATGAAACGGCATTGGGAGGAGTAGATTTTATCAAAGATGACGAGCTTCTGGGAAATCCTCCTTATAGCAAACCCGAGGAAAGAGTGCGTGAATATAAGAAAGCGGCGGAGGCGGCTTATGAAGAGACCGGAGAAAGAGTGAAATACTTTGTCAATGTAACCAGTGGTGCAGGAGAGATTCTGGAAAATATCCGCCGTGTTGAAGAGGCAGGAGCAGATGGCATTATGGTCAATTTTGCGGCGGTCGGTTACAGCGTGCTGAAAGAGGTAACTGAGGCAACGAAATTGCCGGTTCTGGGCCATGCGGCAGGTTCTGGAATGTTCTACGAAGGAGTATTGAATGGAATGTCTTCCCCGCTTGCAGCAGGTAAACTGGCCAGACTTGCAGGGGCGGATATCGTAATGGTAAACACGCCATATGGAGGATATCCATTGAATCATCAGAAATATATGCAGACAGTAGCACAGCTTGTACTTCCGTTTTATCATCTTAAGCCTTCTATGCCTTCAATTGGCGGAGGCGTGCATCCGGGTATGGTAGAGAAATATATTGGAGAAGTGGGGAAAGATATTGTGCTCGCGGCAGGCGGCGCAGTGCAGGGCCATCCGGGAGGCGCAGCAGCAGGAGCAAGAGCCATGCGTCAGGCAATTGATATTGTAATGAGCGGCGCCGATTTTGAAGAAGCAGCGAAAGAGAAAGAAGAACTTTGTATAGCGCTGAAAATGTGGAAATATGTAAAATAAGACGAAGAAATTATTCAAAAAAGCACAAAAAAATATGTGATATTGGATATTGTATTTTGGATATAAAAATGATATACTCACTTCGGATAATGGAAATGTGAGAAGGAGGTAGTCAAATGATCAGGGAAATTATGTTAAATACATCTAATGATCTTAGAGATTTTATGCATCTGGCGTGTTCTTCGCCAATGGATATCGGTGTACATACGATGGATAACCAGATTGCTGATGGAAAGTCTGTTTTGGGGTTGATGGCAATTGATTATAAAAAACCGGTTCGTGTGATTTCTGAAGATGTTAAATTTATGAAACAGCTTGACCGTTGGGCTGTGGACGAGGCTGAATAACAAGAATCAAGAGATGGAGCAGAAGGAATCCGGCAGTGAAACTTTCTGCTTCATAACCAGATTTCTTTCTACAAAATAAAATAAAAAAATAAAAAAAACACTTGCAAAAACTTTTAAGCTGTGTTAATATATCTTTTGTCAGCGGGTGAACGGCTGATGAGAAATAAATAAGGCTCCGTGGTCAAGCGGTTAAGACATCGCCCTTTCACGGCGGTAACACGGGTTCGATTCCCGTCGGAGTCATTGAGCGTAAGCTCTCAATTGAATATGGCGCCATAGCCAAGTGGTAAGGCAAAGGTCTGCAACACCTCTATCACCAGTTCAAATCTGGTTGGCGCCTTTAAGGAAAAACCCAGAAATTTATGTTTCTGGGCTTTTTTTCTGTAATATTTATACATAATTTGTAACTGTTCAGGGCCAAGCAGATTTGTCAAAAAAAGGGCTATGAATGCTTGCATTCGTGAGCACTTTTTTGTACAAATCTATTTGGCGGATACGCCACACTGAGGAAACACGGAGTGTTTTCGAGGTTGGCTCTGAACAGTTACCCATAATTTTAAATAAGGAGGAAATGTGATGCGAGGGAGTACAAAGGAGTGCAGTATCAGCAATATTTATAAGCTGGATGGAAGGGTTCCGGTGAGCAAGGCGATTCCGTTCGGACTGCAGCATATTTTGGCAATGTTTGTGTCAAATCTTGCACCGATTACCATTATTGCGGGAGCGGCACAACCGGCATTGAGCCAGGAGCAGATAGCGATGCTTTTACAAAATGCCATGTTTGTAGCAGGTATCGCAACGTTAATTCAGCTCTATCCGGTGTGGAGGATTGGTTCCAGGCTTCCGATCGTAATGGGAGTCAGTTTTACATTTGTGACCGTTCTCAGTACGGTTGCGGCAGGCTACGGATACCCGTCAGTGATCGGAGCAGTGCTGATTGGTGGTGTTTTTGAAGGAACATTGGGACTTTTGGCGAAATACTGGAGAAAGATCATTTCTCCGATTGTGTCGGCTACTGTGGTAACAGCCATAGGATATTCCCTGTTTACCGTAGGAACGAGATCCTTCGGAGGCGGTTATGCAGACGATTTTGGATCCGTACAGAATCTGATATTGGGGACTGTGACATTAGTAACCTGTTTGCTGTGGAATATATTTGCAAAAGGCTATTTAAAGCAGTTGTCAGTGCTTGCAGGACTTACCGTGGGATATATTCTGGCGATTTTCTTGCATAAAGTTGATTTGAGTCTTATCATGTCCGGGGGATTTATTTCACTTCCGACATTGCTTCCGTTCAAACCGGAATTCCATTTGGGAGCAATTATTTCCGTATGCATCATTTTCCTGGTATCGTCAGCGGAAACGATAGGAGATACATCTGCTATGGTGTCAGGAGGCTTGGATCGTGAGATTGAAGGAAGGGAAATTTCCGGTTCTCTGGCATGTGACGGATATGCCTCTTCCGTTTCGGCGCTCTTTGGATGTCCGCCGGTAACGTCTTTTTCACAGAATGTAGGTCTGATTGCTATGACAAAAGTGGTAAACCGTTTTACGATCATGACCGGGGCGGTTTGCATGATCCTGGCAGGACTTTTGCCGCCGGTAGGTAATTTCTTCGCATCTCTTCCGGACTCGGTTCTTGGAGGATGCACACTGATGATGTTTGGAACCATCATGGTTTCGGGAGTTCAGATGATCGCTAAATGCGGATTTGATCAGAGAAATACCACGATAGCGGCACTTTCACTGGCAATCGGCATAGGATTTACTTCCGCAAGTGAAAATGCAATCTGGAGTGTATTTCCGAAAGTTGTACAGACGGTCTTTGCGGAAAATGTTGTGGCGGTTGTATTTGTGGTCTCTATTATCCTGAGCCTGATTTTGCCGAAAGATATGGATATTAAAAAAGTAGAAGAAAAGAATGTAGATGCGGAATAGGAAACGTATCGTGAGAAAAATGGGGCTGTCATGCGACAGCCCCATTTGTAGAATTTGGAATGAATTATAACTGCGGACCAGCCGGAACAAGAGCTTTTCCTGCATCATTTCCTTCGTATTTAGCGAAGTTCTTAATAAATCTTTCAGCAAGATCTTTTGCTTTAGCTTCCCATTCAGCAGCATCAGCGTAAGTATCGCGTGGATCAAGGATACCTGTGTCTACGCCCGGAAGTTCTGTCGGTACTTCGAAGTTGAAGTACGGAATCTTCTTGGTAGGAGCATTCAGGATATCTCCGTTCAGGATTGCATCGATGATACCACGGGTATCGCGGATAGAGATACGTTTACCTGTTCCGTTCCATCCGGTGTTAACCAGGTATGCCTTTGCTCCGCTTACTTCCATCTTCTTAACAAGTTCTTCTGCATATTTTGTCGGATGCAGTTCAAGGAATGCCTGTCCGAAGCATGCTGAGAAGGTTGGAGTCGGTTCTGTGATTCCACGTTCTGTACCTGCAAGTTTTGCTGTGAATCCTGACAGGAAGTAGTACTGTGTCTGCTCTGGAGTCAGAATAGAAACCGGAGGAAGAACACCGAATGCATCTGCTGACAGGAAGATTACATTCTTGGCTGCAGGAGCGGAAGAAACCGGACGAACGATATTTTCAATGTGGTTGATCGGATAAGATACACGAGTATTTTCTGTTACGCTCTTATCGTTGAAATCGATCTTTCCTTCTGCGTCTAATGTAACGTTCTCAAGAAGTGCATCACGTCTGATTGCGTTGTAGATATCCGGCTCGGATTCTTTGTCAAGGTTGATAACCTTAGCGTAGCATCCGCCTTCAAAGTTAAATACGCCATTGTCATCCCAGCCGTGTTCGTCATCACCGATGAGGAGACGTTTCGGATCTGTGGAAAGTGTTGTTTTACCTGTTCCGGAAAGACCGAAGAAGATAGCTGTGTTCTCACCGTTCATATCTGTGTTTGCGGAGCAGTGCATAGAAGCGATGCCCTTCAGCGGCAGATAGTAGTTCATCATAGAGAACATACCTTTCTTCATCTCTCCGCCGTACCATGTATTAATGATAACCTGCTCGCGGCTTGTAATGTTAAATACAACAGCGGTCTCAGAATTCAGGCCTAATTCTTTATAATTTTCAACTTTTGCCTTAGAAGCGTTGTATACAACGAAGTCTGGCTCAAAATCTTTCAGTTCTTCTTCTGTAGGCCGGATGAACATGTTCTTAACAAAATGAGCCTGCCATGCAACTTCCATAATGAAACGGATAGCCATGCGAGTGTCCTTGTTAGCGCCGCAGAATGCATCTACAACAAAAAGTCTCTTATCAGAAAGTTCTTTGATTGCGATATCCTTAACTGCGTTCCATGTTTCTTCGGTTGCAGGGTGGTTATCATTCTTATATTCATCACTTGTCCACCATACAGTGTCTTTGGAATTCTCATCTACTACGATAAATTTGTCTTTAGGAGAACGTCCGGTATAAACACCTGTCATTACATTGACTGCACCAAGTTCGCTTTCCTGTCCTTTTTCAAATCCTTCAAGTTCCGGTTTGGTCTCTTCTTCGAATAACATCTCATAAGAAGGATTGTACACGATTTCTGTAGTTCCGGTAATTCCGTACTTGCTTAAATTGATTTCTGCCATTTCGTTTAACCTCTTTTCTAGTAATAATATACCTACCTTAATAAATGTAGGGGTTTACGAGATTCAATAAAAGAAGTGGAAAATCCAACTTCTTTCCCTATAATTATACATAAATATCGAAAAAAATCAATGGCAGATGTATGATTTTGTATGTTGTAAGTAATTGGCTTTTCCTTTACTGATTTAAGAGGAAATGGTACAATAACAATATATGTGTCGATATGAAGAAGTCGGGGAGACCTGACTTATCGGCACAGAAAGAGGTGTTTACAGAAGAAATGACAAAGAAACAGTTAACATTAGAAGTAATAGAGCGTTTGAAGAAGGAATATCCGGAGGCAGGATGCACGTTGGATTACGATGAGGCCTGGAAACTTCTGGTCAGTGTGCGTCTTGCGGCGCAGTGTACGGATGCCCGGGTAAATGTGGTCGTAGAAGGGCTGTATAAAAAGTACCCGACTGTGGAAGCACTTGCGGAAGCGGATGTGGATGATATTGAAGCCATTGTCCGGCCATGCGGTCTGGGACGGAGCAAGGCGAGGGATATCAGTGCATGCATGAAAATGCTGAGAGACGAGTATGACGGAAAGATTCCGAAGGACTTTGATAAGATATTGAAGCTGCCGGGAGTGGGCAGAAAGAGTGCCAATCTGATCATGGGGGATGTGTTTGGTGAGCCTGCGATCGTGACGGATACACATTGTATTCGTCTGGTGAACAGAATCGGTCTGGTTGACGGAATAAAGGAGCCGAAGAAAGTAGAAATGGCGCTCTGGAAGCTTGTTCCGCCGGAAGAAGGAAGCGATTTCTGTCACCGGCTTGTGTTTCATGGACGGGATGTCTGTACAGCACGTACGAAACCGTATTGTGACAGATGTTGCCTGAATGATATTTGTAAAAAGGCTGGCGTATAGAATGAAGGCGGAAGTTAAAGAACTGACCGGCCTGCTTCGGATCGTACCGCAGAAGCATCGCATGATCACTGTTGTTGGGGCAGGCGGGAAAACTACATTGATCTATCTTCTTGCCAGAGAACTGACCGATGCGGGATACAAAGTGGCTGTTACGACGACCACGCATATGCAGGCGGAGGGGAGATACGGTTTTCGCCCGCTTGGAATTCCGTGTGAAGACGGAAAGATCAAAGGAATATCGGAAGAATTCCCGGGAGAATTGCTGAAAGAATATGACATTGTCCTGGTGGAGGGAGATGGCAGCAGACAGCTGCCGATGAAATTTCCGGCAGATCATGAGCCGGTTATTCCGGCAAAGACGGATATGGTGATCGGTGTGGCAGGGGCAGGAGCGATCGGCAGAACGTTCAGAGAGGCGTGCCACAGATACCATATTGCGTGCGCATATTTTCGTTGTGAACCGGATGAACAGATTAAAGTAGTACATATGGCCGAGGCGCTGACCAGCAGGGACGGACAAAAGAAGAATGTGGTTTGCGAATATCGATATTTGATCAATCAGATAGACAGGCTGGAAGACGATACAAGAAAAGAACTGAGAGAGGTCATGCAAAAGCGTGAAGAATGTGGCGGTATGGTTTCGCTGCATCAAATAGAGGAGAAATACCTATAGACGGAGGGAATTGGAACATGTTGAAAATCAAAGAGTATGTGAGGGCGGAAAGTCTGGAGCAGGCTTACCAGCTCAACCAGAAAAAGACGAACCGGATCATCGGGGGAATGCTCTGGATGAAGATGAGCGATGCAAGGATTCAGACAGCGATTGACTTATCGGCACTGGGGCTGGATCAGATTGAAGAAAATGAGGTAGAATATCGGATCGGATGTATGGTTACACTGCGTCAGCTTGAACTCCATGAAGGACTCAATGAATGGAGTCATGGAATTGTCAGAGAGAGCGTGAAACCGATCGTAGGTGTACAGTTCCGGAATCTGGCGACTGTAGGGGGAAGCATTTTCGGAAGATTTGGATTTTCCGATGTACTGACTTGTTTTCTGGCTCTGGATACCTATGTTGAATTGTATAAAGGCGGAGTGATTCCGCTCGAAGAATTTGCGGAGATGGAGAAGGATAACGACATTCTGGTGCGGCTGATCGTGAAAAAGAAGCCGGGACTTCACGCCTATCTTTCACACAGAAACGTAAAGACGGATTTTCCGGTTCTGGCAGTTGCTGTTTCTGCGGATGATCGCGGGGCAAGAGCGGTAGTGGGAGCAAGACCGTCAAAAGCAATCTGCGTTCCGTTAAAAGAAGAATGGAAAAAGGCGATTGAAGAGGGAAGATGCACAGAATTGGAGGCGGAGCAGATGGCGAAAGAATTGGCAGAACAGATTCCTACAGGAAGTAATATGCGTGCCAGTGCCGAGTACCGGAGCCATTTGGCAGGTGTGCTGCTGAAACGGGCAATCCTGGCACTTCTGGAAGAAAGGGGGCGGCAAAATGCAGATTAGTGTGATGCTGAATGGGAAAAAAGTGACAGAAGATATCAAACCGGATCTGCTTTTGATCGATTTTGTGAGAAATCATGGATGTTATAGTGTGAAACGGGGATGTGAGACCTCCAATTGCGGTCTTTGCACCGTATTTCTGGATGAAAAGCCGGTGCTTTCCTGTTCCGTACTTGCAGCAAGAGCGGACGGACATGCAGTGCAGACTCTGGAGGGACTGCAGGAGGAAGCTGCTGAATTCGGCGCATTTATCGCAGATCAGGGGGCAGAGCAGTGCGGATTCTGCAATCCGGGAATGATTATGAATGCAATAGCCCTGTTCCGGGAGAATCCGGCTCCTACAGATGACGAAATCAGGGAATATCTGGCGGGGAATCTGTGCCGTTGCTCCGGATATGAAGGGCAGCTCAGAGGAATCCGTGCATTTATAGAATACAAGAAACAGGGAGGTGCCGTATGCAGGTAGTTGGTCAGCCGTTCAGAAAAAAAGATGCCATGGCGCTGGTTCAGGGGAAACCGGTATTTACCGATGATCTGGCACCGAAGGACTGTCTGGTTGTCAAGGTACTCAGAAGTCCTCACGCGAACGCGATGGTAAAGAATATAAAAACAGATATTGCAAAGCGAGTTCCGGGAATTGAAGATATTTATACATGGGAAGATGTGCCGCAGCAGAGATTTACAATGGCTGGACAGACCTATCCGGAACCCAGCCCTTATGACCGCTTGATTCTTGACAGACATGTGCGGTATGTGGGCGACCCGGTGGCGATCGTTGCCGGAGCGAATGAGGAGTGTGTGGAACAGGCACTCAGAATGATTAAAGTGGAATATGAAGTACTGCCGGCGATTCTGGATTTCCGTAAGGCAAAGGACAATGAACTTCTGGTGCATCCGGAGGATACCTGGAAATCCTTGTGCCCGGTCGGTGCGGATAATAAGAGAAATCTCTGCGCATGTGAAAGCAGCGATCACGGAGATGTTGATCAGGTGCTTGCTGATTGCGATGTTGTGGTGGAAGAGACCTATCATACTCTGGCGAATCAGCAGGCAATGATGGAAACATTTCGGACGGTATGCTATATGGATACATACGGAAGATTGAATGTGCTCAGTTCTACCCAGATCGTATTCCATGCGCGCAGAATTCTTTCCAATGCGCTGGGAATACCTAAATCGAAGATCCGTGTGATGAAGCCAAGGATAGGAGGCGGATTCGGAGCAAAACAGACGGTGGTGGCGGAGATTTTCCCTGCATTTGTTACCTGGAAGACCGGGAAGGCATCCAAGATGATTTTTACCCGGGAAGAATCACAGACGGCATCCTCTCCGAGACATGAGATGGAAGTTTCTGTGAAAATCGGGGCAGACAAAGACGGAAGAATTCGGGCGATTGATGTATATACGTTATCCAATACGGGGGCTTACGGAGAACATGGCCCTACGACCGTAGGACTGTCCGGCCATAAATCCATTCCATTATACGGTTCTCTTGAGGCACATCGTTTCGCCTATGATGTTGTATATACGAATACCATGTCAGCGGGAGCATACCGTGGATATGGAGCGACTCAGGGTATTTTTGCTGTAGAGAGTGCAGTCAATGAACTGGCGGGAAGACTGGGGATGGATCCGGTCGAGCTTCGCCTGAAAAATATGGTTCGTGAAGGTCAGACGATGCCGGCATATTACGGCGAGACGGCAAAGAGCTGTGCACTGGACCGGTGCCTTTTGAGAGCCAAAGAGATGATCGGATGGGATGAAAAATTCCCATGCCGTGATATGGGAAACGGCAAAGTGCGAAGTGTTGGTGTCAGTATGGCGATGCAGGGGTCCGGTATTTCCGGTGTTGATGTCGGCTCTGCAACGATTAAACTGAATGAGGACGGAATCTATACACTGATGATCGGTGCGGCAGACATGGGAACAGGTTGCGATACGATCCTGGCCCAGATGGCAGCAGAATGCCTGGATTGTCAGATGGAAAATATCATCGTATCGGGAGCAGATACCGATACTTCTCCGTATGATTCCGGATCCTATGCGTCCAGTACGACATATGTTACAGGAAAAGCGGTGGAGAAGGCATGTGAAAAGCTGCAGATAAAGATCTGCGAACGGGCAGCCGAGATGCTGTACTGTACCGTGGATAAGATTGAATTTGACGGTCATCGTGCAAAGAATCTGGAAAATGGAGAAACCGTAACTCTGCAGGAGATCGGCACATCATCCATGTGCGGCAATGAATGTGCACTTCAGGTGACGGAAACACACAGTTCTCCGATTTCACCGCCGCCGTTTATGGTCGGTATGGTAGAAATTGAACTGGACAAAGAGACCGGACATGTGGAGATTCTGGATTACGTGGCTGTTGTGGACTGCGGAACCGTGATCAATCCGAATCTCGCCCGTGTGCAGACAGAGGGCGGACTTGTTCAGGGAATCGGAATGGCATTGTATGAAAATATACAGTACTCAGAAAAAGGACAGATGATGAATCAGTCTTTCATGCAGTACAAATTGCCGACCCGGCTCGATATGGGTAAAATCCGGGTGGAATTTGAAGAAAGTCACGAGCCGACCGGTCCGTTTGGAGCAAAATCCATCGGGGAAATTGTAATCAATACACCGGCTCCGGCACTGGCACATGCAATTGCGAATGCGACGGGCCTCTGGTTCCGTGAACTGCCGATCACAAGCGAGAAGATCGCGATGGGAATTATGAAACAATGAAAGTTGCTTTAATTTATCTGGCGGCCGGCAACAGCCGCCGGTTTGGCAAAGGGAATAAGCTCCTGTGGCCGATCGAAGGAAAGCGAATGTATCTGCATTTGCTGGAGCGGTTGAAGAGGATTGAAAATAGACATTCAGAGTGGGAATTACTGGTCGTTACCCAGTATCCGGAAATCATAGAAGAGGCCGGGAAATCCGGAGTAAAGACTGTGTTTTCGCCTGAGAGTTTCAAAGGTGCATCGTGGACGGTGAAAAAAGCGCTGGAAGCGGCCGGTGCGATGGATGCATATGTATTTTTTGTAGCAGATCAGCCGTATTTATCAGAGAAAACGGCGGAAGAATTCCTTGAATATATGGAAAAATCCGGAGAGGAAGGACTGGGCTGCGTCTGCTGTGAAGAGAGGACAGGGAACCCGGTCTGGTTTGCACAGAAATATGTTTCAGAGCTACTTGAACTGGAAGGTGACAGTGGCGGCAAAAAGGTACTGAAGAAGCACTGGGATGATGCTGTTTTCTTTCAGATTTCCAATGAACGGGAACTGGAAGATGTAGATATATGGGATAGTGAATTAAATCAAAATGCAGCAATAAACAGCTTGCAATTATTGTGAAAACTAAGTACAATGATTTTACAAGTGTACAATTGATACACCGGCAGCAAGCGGAGGTCAGGAAAGATGAGATTATTAAAGGACAGAATACGGAAAGACGGGAAAATTAAAGAGGGAAACGTCTTAAAAGTGGATAGCTTTCTGAATCACCAGATGGATGTACAGCTTTTCCACGAAATCGGCAAAGAATTCAAGCGCCGTTTCGAAGGGGAAGAGATTAATAAAATTCTGACGATTGAAGCTTCAGGTATTGGAATTGCCTGTGTTGTGGCAGAAGTATTTCAGGTACCGGTCGTATTTGCGAAGAAGACACAGACGAAGAACATTGCAGGAGACGTCTATACAACGAAAGTTGAATCATTTACCCACGGACGGGTCTATGACATTATTGTGGCAAAGGAATTTCTCGGAGAAGGAGACAAAGTACTTGTCATTGATGATTTCCTTGCAAACGGCAAAGCGCTGGAAGGACTGACCCAATTGATCGAAGACTCCGGGGCAACTTTAGTCGGAGCCGGTATCGTGATTGAAAAGGGATTCCAGACAGGCGGAGATCTGATCCGTTCGAAGGGAATTCATCTGGAATCACTGGCCATTGTCGAGAGTATGGATGAAAAAACGGGAGAGATCGTATTTAGAGAATAAGGAGCGGCTGTAAGGTCGATGTTTGATAACTCGCTGAAAAAAGATGTATCGTTTGGAAAAATGATACATCTTTTTTTGCTGTCAGGCATACGGAAAAAAGATCCACGAATTTTTTAACTACATATGCAACCTGGAGATGCAAATGACGCTATTAGAAATGAAAGGTCAGAATGATAAATCAGTCGAAAAAGACAGGGGGGAGAGCCATGCTGGATGGAGAGATTATCGATTTATATTTAAAACGGGAGCCGGATGCGATCAGACATACCAGTGAGAAATATGGATCCAGACTTCTGGTATTGTCCAATCGTCTTCTGCAGGATATGGAGACCGCGAAGGAATGTGAGAATGACACATACCTTCAGGCGTGGGAACGGATACCGCCAAATGAGCCGCGGGAGTATTTCTTTGCATTTCTGGCGAAGATCATCCGACATCTTTCGCTGGATGTCTGCCGGAAAAAGAACCGTCAAAAACGGAACGCGGTTATCGTGGAGCTTTCCGGCGAACTGGAGCAGTGCATTCCGGACAGGAAGCGTAACATGCAGACTGTGATTGACGGAAATGAATTTGGGAGAGTTGTCAGTGAATTTCTCCGAAGCCTTCCGGAACAGCAACGGAACATGTTCGTGCGGCGTTACTGGTATGCGGATTCGGTGGCGCAAATTGCGGAGGAATTTGCCTGCCCGGAAAACACGGTCAAATCCATATTGTTCCGTGTGAGATGTAAAATGAAACAGTTTCTGGAAAAGGAGGGGTATGAGGTATGAAAGGCGAAGAAATGCTGGATCTGCTGGGATATTTAGATGAGGATCTTATTATGGAAAGTGCGGGATTCGGTGAAACGGGCAGAAAGACCCTAAGGAGAATGAATCCGAAGAAGTTGGCGGTCGTTCTTCTGGCGGCTACGCTGGTTCTGGCACTGGGAGTCATGGCTGTGTCTGCGGCGGTACGGCTCGACTGGGACCGGGCAATCCTGGATTATATGGGAATCCGCGATGCGGATACCACGCAGCTTGAGGACGGAACCGTTCTGATCGGAGAATCGGACGCCTGCAGTGGCAGGGATCTGCTCACCGGGGAGCAAAAAGAGATTACATTTACCGCGTCGTCTTCGATCGGAGATAAGAACGCGGCTTATATACGGATCGATACGGACTACGAAGTCCCGGAAGATTTTGACCCGGAAACAGATTATTTTATGGCGGAGGATTTTGATCTGGAAGTCACAACAAATTATTTCCAGGGAGCTTTGGACCGCAGTTCTGTTCTGCAGTCCCAGGTGGAGAATGGGAAGCTGCTTTTTCTGTTGGAAATTTCAGGTACGAAGAATATCGACAGAAGTAAAGTGGCCCTTACTTTTGAGAATCTCTATTATTATCATGATTTGGGAATGGGAGAAAATGACGATGCACCCCCAAAAGAGCTGGTATTTAGTGGCTGTTGGGATCTGGAGTGGAAATTTGATTATCGGACAGTGACAAAAAAGGCAAAAATGCACGAGAAGGTGCAGGTGGGTGAGGCGGCAGGTTATCTCACAACCGTTGAAATTACGCCTCTTGGAATTCGAATCGAGGGAAGCATCGCACCTGATAGTTGGGATGTGCCAACCGGGAAGCTGGAAGCAATGAAAATCGAAAAACTTACATTGAAAGACGGAAGAACGATCGCAATTACAGAAACAGATTCATTGGGAGCTTCAAGAGGAACAGCCGGATATAAGTTCAGGGGATATTACGGAGTCGGAGTCCTGGGAGAACCGCTGAATCCGGATGAAGTGGAAAGTATTACGACGGATGGCAAAGAAATCAAAATATAATCATAAATTCTGCACCCGATGCACAGATTTGTGTGTATACCTGATGAAAAACGGAGTTCGCCTGACTAATATTAGGCTATAGAATTAGAAAAAGCGGAGGGGAGGTGACAAGATGGAGGAACAATTACTTTTGGACAGAATGCGGCAAAGAGATGAAACGGCACTGGAGGAGCTGATGAAAGAATATGAGGCATTTCTGATTCGTGTGGTCTCTCAGATTCTGGTTCCGTATATGACGATGGAAGACGTGCAGGAAGTCGTCAGCGATACATTTTACAGTGTATGGCGACGGGCAGACGCACTCGATCTGACGAAAGGAACGCTTCGTGCCTATCTTGCTGCCTCGGCCCGGAACGGGGCGAAGAATAAATTTCGCGGATTCCGGGGAGAACTGCCGCTGCAGGAATATGACATGGTGGAGACGGAAAGTCTGTTTGACAGGATGGAGCAAAAAGAGAAGAGTAGGATCATAGGGGAAATTCTGAGCGAAATGAAGGAGAAAGAACGGGAAATTTTGATCCGATATTATTATTTTTATGAGAATACCACCACGATTGCCGTTAAAATGAATCTTCGTGTCAACACGGTCAAATCTCTTCTCAGGCGAGGCCGGAAAAAGATGGAAAAGCGTCTCAGGGAAAGGGGGATCTGCAGATGAGACAAAGTATCAGTGATTTAATGGGAAATGTTCCTGTGGAATATGTGGATGAACTGCTGGGGAAGGAGGAAAACGTCAGGAAGGTTGCTGAAAAAGGGATGAAAAGCGAAAATTGCAGGAGCAGATGGCTCCTTACAATTCCGAGATGGGCTGTGGCGGCAGTCATTCTTCTGGTCTGCGTGAGTATCGGCGGGATGGGATATGCTGCGCTAGGTTCCTTTCAGGCAATCAGGCAGTATGGAAATCCGATTTCCGGGACAACAACAGAAGAACAATTGACCTCAGAATGGTTTATGGCAGAGAATGAAGATTATCTGGTAAGAGCAGAAGCCGTGTTGGTGGATCAGGAAAAGACGCTTCTGGTCTCGGTTCAGGCGAAAGGAGTAGAAGCCTGGAAGAAAATGACAGAAAATTCTATCTGCCCGCAGTTTATCGGGGAATCCTTGAAGGGAGGATATTTTCAGCCTGTGGACAATCTGTCTGCAGAAGGTGAGCTTGTCACAGAGAATGGAGAGGAAAACGACAATAACCGGTGGAAAAAATATTTCTCATGGACACTGGAATCGGATGTAAATACCGGAAGAATTCTTTTTGATCAGAGCGGAACTGCATATTTTCAAGATGTGGAGCAGACCAATCAGGCAGAACTTACTATGACGATCCCACTCACTACAGAACTGAAAAAAGGAATCATTATTTATCCCGGAAAAATCAGAGTTTCTGCTGAGGAGGACTCGGGAGAGAGAAGGCTGGTACAGATCGAAATCGGCGAAGACGGAATTTGGTTTCAGGAGATCGGGGATGAAGGAGTAATAACGAAAGAGCGTTTCCCAGAGATCATTGCAGTCATGAAAGATGGAAAAACGATTTGTCTTTATCTGGATAACAGGGAGCAGATCAGTATGAAAGTTGACGAGATGATGCGAAGCGACTGGCTGGAATCGGGAAAAACGGGAAGCAGCAGTGAGGATGGAAGGATTGTAGAAACGGGGAGAAAAATTCAATTTGTAAATGCGTTGGAAATTGAGGAGGTAGAGGCAGTATTGGTAGACGGGCAGAAATATGATTTGCATTAGAATTTTGATTAGAGATTCATAAAGAGGCCATTCTTTTCTTATTTGCAGAACTATGTTATAATACTTTGCGAATGTATGGCAAATGAAGGAGAGAGGAAACTACATGAAAAAAATTCTGATGCTGGGAACCGGAGGAACACTGGCTTCGTCACATGGGGAAAAGGGACTGACGCCGGAACTTCACGGTAATGAAATATTGAATAAAATTGCAGGGCTGACAGATGGCTTTGAAGTGGAAAACGAAGAACTTTTTATGCTGGACAGTTCTAATATGCAGCCGGAGGAATGGAGCAGGATTGCACAATGTGTGTATGAACGCCGCAGAAAGTATGACGGGATTGTGATCATTCACGGCACGGATACACTGGCATATACGGCAAGTGCCCTGTCTTTTGCTCTGCAGAATGTGGAGATCCCGGTGGTCTTAACGGGAAGTCAGGTTTCCATCGAGAATCCGATCGCAGACGCGACAGAGAACTGCAGGGCTGCACTTCATATGGCAGCAAGCGGTACACCGGGAGTATATGTGGCATTCAACCGTAAGATCATTATGGGAACAAGGGCAAGTAAGGTCCGGACACGTAGTTTTGATGCATTTGAAAGCATCGATTACCCGTATGCGGCACGGATCAACAGTAGTGGACTGATGGTCAATCCGTCTATTGTGAGACGTACCGGCGCACCATGTATTCTTCAGAATAAATTCTGTACGGATGTCTTTTTGCTGAAACTGTTTCCGGGAATTTCACCGAATATCTTTGACAAGCTGAAAGAAATGGGGATCCGCGGCGTGTATATTGAGGCATTTGGCATCGGCGGACTGCCGTTCTGGAAGCGGAATATGACAGAAGCAGTCGGAAAAGCTGTGGAAGACGGAATGGTGGTCGCAGTCGGCAGTCAGTGCATGTACGAAGGCAGTGACTTTAAAGTGTATGAAGTAGGAAGACAGGTG
>JALFNN010000097.1 GCA_022774325.1 bacterium
CGAGATGTTTCCGGATTTGAAATGGACGAAGAAAAAACAAAAGTGATAAAGTGTCCGGCAGGAAACACACCTAGAAGTTGTTGTTATAAGAAGAGCAATGATGAATTTAAAATCACCTTTGACAGCGATGTATGCGCAAACTGTCCACATAAGGAACAGTGTCATGCCAAAATATTCAAAAATATAGCAAGAGTACTTATTACGAAAAAGAGCCTTATTCGCCTCGCACTAGAGGAGAGAATGTCTAGTGAAACATATAATTTGTATCGCAGGATACGAAACGGAGTAGAAACGATTCCCTCAATTCTTCGAAAAAACTATCATCTGGAAAAGCTTCCTCGTGGAAAACAAAGAGGAAGGTTCTTCTTCGGAAGTAAAATTGCAGCGTTGAATTTTAGAAAATTCTTTCACTATGTGAAAGGGTCTTTGAATTATGCAGAAACTCCTATACTGGCATAAGAATATGGGAAGGGCATAGTTACAATCAACGCCATATATACCAAAAACTACGGTAAAAACTTATAAATAGCAACAAAAAGCAAAAGAGGGACGTTCGATACCAGGGCTTTTGCCCCCAGCATCGAACGTCCCGATCACTAAGTTATCCTATCAAATCATACTTCACAACATTCATCTTTACACTTCCATCTGCGAAGAAGGAAATTCCATCTGCTGCCTGGTCAGTATATAGAGTGATCGTCATCACCTGCTCTCCGTCATTAACAAAGATCTCGGCACTGAACCAATCCAATATCAGGCGCAGTTTAATTTTTCCATTTTCTGAAGAAACCTGGCTTCGTCTCTGATGAATTGCTGCCCTTCTGGAACCTGAAAACTTACGATCCACCTTCAAAATAGATTCGTAAGGGCGGAAGCTGACTGCAGTATGATACTGGCAATCCTGTGCAAAACGTACTGCAAACTTTTTATACAGTTCTTTTCCCTCTACAGGTTCCAGTTCAATTTCCAGATCAACTTTTCTTCCTTTCACTTTATCCAGTTTGATAGTATCTGTGAAAACAACATCTTTGTATTCTACTTTATTGTGTCGCAGCTTCTCCAGCTCACGAATAGGATTCTGATATATTCTGCCATTTTTTACAGAGAGTTCTCTTGGAAGTGTCATCTGTCCAAACCATGGAGTTTCCTTGGGATGAAGACGACTGGTATCCCAATTCTGCATCCACGCAATCATCACTCTCCTGCCGTCAGGTGTCAGAATCGTCTGAGGTGCATAAAAATCAATCCCATAATCAACTGCATGATCCGTCTGCGCCTTAAATGTACCGTTCTCTTCATCAATAGTTCCCAACAGATATAAAGTTCCATTACCATTGTGATATTCAAATCCCTCAGGAAGCATATCCATCGGACTGCACATCAACACATCTTTTCCATCAAGGCGGAACACATCCGGACATTCCCACATAACACCAAACCGGTTATGATTCTCGATCAAAACACTTTTGAACTTCCATTCAAAACCATCCTGACTGGTATACAGCAAAAGCTGTCCACTGCCATCTGCTGCCCGGTTTGCGACCACACAGCTATAGGTTCCATCTTCATTTACCCACATTTTAGGATCGCGAAAATCTGCTTTGCTGCACCCTTCTGGAATATTCTCCACATCAAGCACGGGATTCTTTTCATATTTTTCATAATCAAGACCATCCCCCACCGCCAGACACTGAGTTTGTTCATCACGGAACCCACCCTCTTCCAAAGGTATTCTCTTAACACCCGTATACATTAACAATTGTCTCCCATCCGGAAGTGACACCGCACTTCCGGAGAAACATCCGTCTCTGTCATAGCTCATATCAGGTGCCAAAGCTGCCGGGAGGTACTCCCAGTGCAGCAAATCTTCACTCACTGCATGGCCCCAGTGCATCGGTCCCCAATATGGGTCATATGGATGGTACTGATAGAACAGATGGTACTTCCCCTCATAAAAAGAGAAACCATTGGGGTCATTCAGCCAGCCAACCCTTGTTGATAAATGGAATCCCGGCCTGTCTTCTAGTGCTATTCTCTTGTCATAAGTTTCTTCATACTTCCGTGCTTCTCGTAATGTCTGACTTGTCATATATTTCTGCTCCTACGATTATTATTTATCTAGTGTCAACGTTTTATTATTCTGCATTTTCATAGTAGCTGTCAAGATATTTCTGGAAAATGTCCAGATAATCCTGCAGACCATATGCATCCAGATCTTTCAAGTATTTATCCCAGTCTGCATCTGTAAATCCATTCATGATCCAGTCTGATTTTTTCGCATTGATTGTTTTCTGGATATCTGCCTGCAGATTGGAAAGTTCTTCTGTATCTTCCTGAGACATGAATACATTTGGATATACATATTTTGTATTCATATCCGGAGTATAGTAATCTTTAATCCAATCCAAACGATACTGTGCATCATCAGGGCATGTTACATATACACCATAGTATTCATCCAGGATTGCAAGCGGACCTCCAACACACTCTGCTTCTCTTACTTCAACCGGAGATGCATCTCCAAGCGGAGCATGCTTCAGCATTTCCTCACCGTTCTCGTTTTCACCCAGTTCAAAGATATCAAACTCATCATCCTCGCCATAAGTTCCCCAGTTATTCTGCGGAGACTGAAACGGATCATACATCTGATCCAGCCATGCACATACAAGAGCCGGATTCTCTGCAACTGCTGTTACTACGCAACGTCCACGGTCAAATCCACTTGTAAAAGAACCATTCTGCGGAGTGATATTTCTTGTATCAGCTGTTAATGCCGGAAGCGGAACCCAATCCTGAAGATTGTCAATATTTGCTACATCCCAGCTAAAGCATACGCCGTAACGTCCGGATTTTCCTTTTGATACGTAAGTAGACCATTCCTGTGTAAATGCTTCCGGATCAATCAGACCTTCTGCATACAGAGAATGAAGCCATTCGATTCCCTTCTTATAACCTTCCTGTGTTGCGGAACAGATTACTTCAAGGTCATCAGTAACTGCAATATGTCTTCCCTTATCAGCATCGCCGTATCCTTCACCAAAACCATTGATGAGGATGCTCGGATCCTGGTCACCATCATTTACAATACATGCCATCGGAATGATGCTTCCGTCAATATTGAATTCTGCCTGCAGTTCAGATGCATGATCGCGGAAAGCAATTAAAACCTGTTCAAATTCATCTACCGTTGTCGGAACTTCCAGTCCAAGGAAATCCAGCCACTTTTTGTTAATAAAGCTCATATTTCCAACTGTCTGGATTGCTGTCTTTTCTGAGCCAAGCTGTTCAATCCACGGAAGAGCCCAGATATGTCCTTCAGAATCAGTACACATGGTTCTATATTCCGGATATTTTTCAAATACTGCACTCAAATTCGGCATATATGCGTCGATGTATTCTTCCAATGGAATAATAATTCCCTGATCCGCATATTTAAGAAGATCACTATCGCTAAAACCTGCCGTGAAGATAAAGTCTGTTAAAGTGTCCGGATTTGACATGTTGAGGGTAATTTTATCTCCCCACTGGTCTGACTGGATTGCCGTCCATTCGATCTCGACATTTGTCTTTTCCTGTAAACGTTTAAAGATTGTACGGTTGTTAGGATTTGACTCCGTATTTGCAGGGTAACTGGTCATACCAGTTAAAGTTGTCGTCTCTTTTAATGGAAACTCCAGTTCAGACTTATCCACTTCTTGAAATTCCCCGCTATTCAATTTTTTAGTGCTCTTTCCGCCACACGCTGTAAGTGATACAACCATTCCCATTGCCAGCATCACGGCAACTATGCGCTTAAAATATTTGTTTTTCATTTTTTTGCTCCTTTCATTCATTATCCTTTTATAGAACCAGCCATAATACCGCTGTCGAAATACTTCTGGAAGAATGGATACATTACCAGAAGCGGTAAACTTGAAATAATGATTGTTGCGTATTTCAAAAGTTCTGCCAGCTGTGCTCTTGCTGCTGTGCTCTGCATATCAGAAATCATTCCTGATTCCGGTTGATTCTGAATCAAAATAGAACGAAGCACCAACTGCAACGGCTGTTTTGCTGAGTCGTTCAAATAAATCATTGCATCAAAGTAACTGTTCCACATACCAACAAACTGCCATAATGCCAACACTGCAATAACCGGAGTACATACCGGAATCAAAATCTTAAAAAAGAACACCAGCTCATTGGCACCATCTACATCTGCCGCTTCTCTCAATTCACCAGGAATTCCCTGATAGTATGTCCTTGCAATAATCATATTCCATACACTGAAGGCTCCAGGAAGAATAATTGCCCACATACTGTCCAGCAGTCCCAGATTGCTGATCAACAAATAAGTAGGAATCAATCCGCCTCCAAAGAACATGGTAATTACAAAAATCACATTAAAAAATCCTCGTCCTTTAAAATCTGCTCTTGACATCGGGTATGCCGCCAGAAGTGTTATTGCAACTGACACAACGGTAAACACAACAGAATAAATAACTGCATTTTTAAAGCCTACCCAAATCTGCTTATTTGAAATAACACGTTCATATGCAGTCAGAGTCCATTTGCTAAAATCAAAGGTAATACCTTTATTCTGCAGGGTAACCGGATCCATAAAAGAAGCTACGACAATATAAATCATAGGAACTATAATGGCAACCACAAACAGTCCAAGCAAAATGTATCCGCACATCAGCAACGCCTTATCCTGTAGAGAATATCTGGCAAATCTGCTTTTCTTTTTCATCTCGCTCCTCCTTATAATCCTTTACCATCATTCATTTTGGCAACAATCTTATTCACTACTACCAGCAAAATAACATTGATTACCGTATTAAACAAACCTACTGCTGTCGAGAAACTGTAATCTCCATCCAGCAAACCTTTTTTGTAAACATATGTAGCGATAATTTCTGATGCGGGCAGGTTCAAATCCGTCTGCAATGCATAGGCTTTTTCAAAACCGATACTCATAATATTACCCGCCTGCATAATAAACTGAATCACAACCAAATCCTTGATCGCAGGCCACTCCACGGCTTTAATCTGCTGGAATATGTTCGCACCGTCTATCAACGCTGCCTCTTTCAATTCCTGACTGGCATTAGAAAGCGCCGCCGTATACATGATAGATGCCCAGCCTGCTCCCTGCCAGATACCACTGGCAATATAAATGGTACGGAATGCTTCCGGCATGGTCATGAAATTAATGCTCGTACCAAACAGTAAATTGACCGGTCCCGTAACTGAAAGGAAAATACGCACGATACCACACAATACAATTACGGAGATAAAATTCGGCAAGTACAGAACAAGCTGAATTTTCTTCTTTATTCCCGTACTCTGGATTCGATTCAGCAGAAATGCCAATAGAATCGGAACCGGGAACCCCCATAACAAACCGTAAACACTAAGCTTCAGGGTATTGATCAGGTAAGTCATAAAATCCGGTGATGACAAAAACCGTTCGAAATACTTGAATCCTACCCACTCACTTCCCAGAATACCTTTGATCGGATTATACTTCTGAAAAGCAATCATGATGCCGCCCATCGGAATATACTTGAAAATCAAAGTAAGCGCCAAGGCCGGCAGCAGGAAAATCACGTACAACTGCCAATGCTGTTTTAAATACAGAAGCGTGTTATGAAGACCTGCTGAGTTTTTGTTCTGTTTCTTGTCAGAAACAACTGTAGAACTTGTTTTCATTTTGTCCTCCTTCCTTTTTTTCTCTCCCCATACTTTTGCATCTACATATATCCATGCCGTCTCAATCTAGTTGTGCAAATGTAAAAGTAAATTCAAGATTTCATGATTATTTTATACCACATATTTTACATTTGGTCAATATAATTCTGGCATTTTGCCTTTATTGTTTTTACATTTTTTTACTTTTGGCACATTATTGTATATTTATTATAATTATAGCATTTTATTTTTATGCATTTTTACCTAATTTTTTTCATTATTACATTTGACACATTTTGTTTTGCATTTTATAATATATTATGTAACAATCATTCACATAATTAGGAGGATTATATGGCCGGCAGAGTAACCATACAGGATATAGCTGACGCCCTCGGTGTTTCCAGAAACACTGTTTCTAAGGCGATTAACAATACGGGCATCCTTGCTGATGCAACCAGAGACAAAGTTTTAAAAAAAGCAATGGAAATGGGATATAAACAGTTTTCATATGTAACAATTGCAGACACAGGCAAACCGTCCCTTTCTTTTTCCGCCCCGAATGAACGCGGTGAAATCGCGCTGTTTACCACAAGTTTTTTGGGTAATTCCCATTTTGCATCCACAATGCTGGACAAATTTCAGCGAGAGCTTTCCCAGTTAGGCTACAGTCTGACCATGTACCGCATTCTTCCGGATGACCTTCACCGGCTTTTGCTCCCGCCTTCCTTTGCGAAAGAAAGGACCGCCGGAATCGTCTGCATCGAGTTGTTCGATTCCGCATATAGCCATATGGTCTGCTCTCTTGATCTGCCTGTCCTTTTTGTTGACACTCCGGCCGATCCTCTGGGTTCACCGCTGGTAGCAGACAAGTTATATATGGACAACCGCACTAATATTTATCGCTTTGTAGAGGAAATGTCTCGAAGGAAAAAAACAAAAATTGGATTTATCGGAGATTATCTGCACTGCCATTCCTTTTTTGAACGTTATATGGGATACCGCGATGCCATGTACCTGCTTGGTTTACCTATATCTGACGAATACAGTATTCTTGACCGCGAACCATTTTCCCGCAAATATGAGGAGATCCTGACAGATCGTCTGAAAAATATGAAAGAGCTTCCTCAGGTGTTTATCTGTGCAAATGATTTCGTAGCTCTGGATGCCATAAAGGCTTTAAAGAGGCTTGGCTATTCTGTTCCGAAAGATGTGTACCTCTGCGGTTTCGATGATTCTCCGGAATCAAAAATCATAACGCCTTCTCTGACAACCATCCATATACACAGCCAGATCATGGGCTACTACGCAGTACATTTATTAATATCGCGAATAAAGGAACCAGATTTAAACTATCGAACCATGCACGTTGAAACTGACCTGATCTACAGAGAATCTACGGAGGATTAGACTATCATGAACAGCTTACTTAACCCGGATAATCCGGTCATGCAATTCATTACAAAAATCGTTAATGCAGTATATCTTAACATCCTGTGGTTTTTTTGCAGCCTTCCAGTTTTTACCATCGGTGCTTCTACAACTGCATTATATTATGTCACTTTAAAAATGGTCAAAAACGAAGAAGGCAATATCACAAAAGCCTTTTTCCACTCTTTCCGTGAGAATTTCAAACAGGGAACCGTCATCTGGCTAATTCTTCTGGGATTTGGAATCCTCTTCGGAATAGACGGTTATGTTCTGTATCACATTCGTTTTGAGAATGCGTTCTGGACAATTTGTACCGCCGTTTTGATTGTAGCAGCCGTTGCATACGCCATCATATTGATGTATATTTTTCCGCTTCTTGCCAGATTTAATAATACAACTCTGGCCATGTTTAAAAACTCAATTATGATTGGCATGCGCTTTCTGCTCTGCACCGTGCTGATGGCTGTAATTTACTTTATTATGATTTTCGTAATCATAAACATCTTTACACCCGCAATTATTTTTGGTGAAGGACTCTGCGCTTTCCTGTGTTCTTACCTGCTTTCCAATATCCTATTGATGTGCGAAGAGAAATCAGAGTCTGTCGAAAACTCCTCACCGGACGATTCACAATAACTGCCTATCGGTATCTGTCACAGGTTTTCAGTCTGGGCAGATGCCGTTTAAACCATAGTAGAAAGGAATTCTCATGAAGCTGAAACAAAAAGCGTCACCGGAGCTGGAAAAACTGAAAACCCTTCATGGGCCACAAAAAATCCGGTATATTTGGGATTATTATAAGCTGCCCATTGTGGTACTTTGCATTCTTCTGTACATACTTGGTTATTCCCTTTACGGACATTTTACCCACAAGGAAAAAATCCTCTATACTGCCTTAGTCAACGTATCTGCAAGCGATTCCCTTACTGAACAACTGAGCACCGGTTTTCTGGATTCTCTTGATCAAGACACTTCCAAAACCACCATGCAGCTATATACCGGATTATATTTGACCGACGATGAGACCAATCCCTATCACGAATACACCTATGCATCCCGCATGAAGATCCTGGCTTCCATTGACGGGAAACAGCTGGATGTTGTCCTTATGAATAAAGAAGCATTTGATGCCTTTTCACAAAACGGATATCTCTGCGATCTGGAAGAACTGCTTTCAAGTGAAGATGTAGATTTATATAACCGATTAAAGCCTCATCTGGTAACAAATACTGTCATCCTTGAAGACAATTCCACCGATCTGCAGCTGGATCCCTCTATTACTTATCAAGCAGTCACGGAAGAACATCCATTTGGACTGGATTTATCACAAACATCTATGATTTCTGATGCTGGATTTAGTGACATAGTATATTTAGGAATCATTGCAAACAGTCCTCGGACAGAAGAAGCTATCGATTATGTCAGATATTTGTTGTAGAAAGCATTGCCAGAACGATTCTGAAAATGCCGGTTCTGGATCTAATCAGTGTCCGATTTCAAAACCTCCGTCCCTTTGAGGGACTTAAATCTGGATGAGTATACCCTTGAAAACGGCAATCACTTGTTTGTTATTGCTGATGGACGGGTTGCCAATCTCGTATACGCAAATGGCAACCCTGCCGATGTTATGGATATGTCTTTTTCTGTGATGGCGTTCGGTGTAGAGTATCTTGTCAAAAACAATGGGAAATTAGAAAACCACATGCTCAATGTACCCTTAGAGTTGGATCATCAGGTTGTAAGACTAAAATTGGGGGCCCTGGGCATCACCTTTGATAAGCAGACCGGGGAGCAGAAGAATTATACCAAACAGTTTTTCACACATGAATGATTATAAACCGTTTCATTGGCAAACAAAATGAATCGACGACTGTGAACCCGAGAATGAGAAGAAACGTTTCCTAAGCATTAATAGGAAACAGTAATCTTCTCATCCTGCAATTTAGCCACATCCGCATTCTTACACTCTTTCTATAATGCTACCGTCAGTTGCAATCGTCACCACATTCCACGGAATAAATTTCCCGCTATCCTGAAGTGCTGTTTTCACTGCATTTTCAATACCTCCACAGCAAGGCACTTCCATCCGTACCACTGTAACACTGCGAATATCATTATTGCGGATAATCTCAGTCAATTTTTCACCATAATCCACAGCATCCAGCTTAGGACATCCTACCAGTGTAATACGTCCTTTGATAAAGTCCTTATGAAAATCAGCATAAGCATAAGCGGTACAATCCGCAGCTACCAAAAGCTTTGCGCCATCAAACCATGGAGCCTTCACAGGTACCAGTTTGATCTGAACAGGCCATTGCCGAAGCTCAGATTCTTGTGGTGCGATTGATACAGAATCAGTCTCCTGACGTTTGATAGCTTTTGCTGCAGATCCCGGGCAACCGCAAGGCAGCGGCTGTTCCTTTTTCGCTTTTGCAGCCAGAACGGCTGCCTCATCATAAGCAGCAGCCTCCCGCTCCACAAAGGAAATCGCTCCTGTGGGACATGTAGGAAGACAATCTCCCAGTCCATCGCAATAGTCATCTCTAAGCAGCTTTGCTTTTCCATCCACCATACCAATGGCCCCCTCATGACATGCTGCAGCACATGCCCCGCAGCCGTTACATCTTTCTTCATCTATTTGAATAATTTTACGTATCATTGTATTTCCTCCCTTTTATTTGCTGCACTTGACGTTACAAGCTTATTCTATTATACTGGCAAAAGAATGTCTGTTGGAATTCCAACAAAGGAGGATTAATGTGAAAGATTTTTTTGAAATATTATCGAAATGCCCATTATTTGATGGTATTGAACAATCTGATTTGAATGCTATGATAGCATGTCTGAATGGTAAAACTATTAATGTCCCGAAAGGCAGTCCAGTTTTTCTTGAGGGTACCCCTGCCCGGTTTTTAGGTGTTGTTCTTTCCGGTACAGTGCAAGTGATCCGGGAAGATTATTACGGTAACCGAAGCATAATGACCTGCCTCCAGCCTGGAGAATTATTTGCAGAAGTATTTTCTTTTGCCGGTCTTGAAACCATGCCTGTAAGCGTTATTGCCGTCAAGGACAGTGCGGTACTCCTTCTGGATTGCAGACGTGTTCTCACCTCATGCTCCAATTCCTGTCATTTTCACAATCGCCTGATGAAGAATTTACTTCAGGGGATGGCACAAAAGAATTTGGCACTGTCACAAAAAATCCGATATATGTCACAGAAATCAACAAAAGAAAAATTAATGGCCTATTTTTTAGATCAAGCCAAACAGCACGGTAGCACGGAGTTCGTAATTCCTTATAACCGACAGGCATTGGCAGATTATCTGGGTGTAGAACGCAGTGCCATGTCAGCTGAAATCAGTAAACTGAAAAATTCCGGGCAAATTGATACAAAAGGCTCCTGGTTTTCCATCTCTTAGTGGGGCCGTTGCTTTTGGCACTTACTGCGCGTGAGCAAAAAGCTTTAGAAAAATCCCAGGCAAAGGTTTTGCGGAGAAAGTGCTTCTTCCAACGTCCGCTTCATCATTCAAGTACGCCTCGGCGTACTTGAACTCTATCTTGAGCATCTAAACAGAAGCTCTTCCCATCTTCTGTCCACTTCCTTCTGGAACTCTTCCAGAAGATACTCATTTTCTTTCTTGAATAAATGTTTAAATCTTCCCTGTGGTCTTAAGAAATCTTCAATCGGAAGTTTCTTCTTCGGCTCATAATTCAAAATCCATTTTCCTTCTACTACCTCGAATAGCGGCCAATAGCAGGTCTCCACACCCAGTTTACAGATCTCCATAATGTCCGGAGTATTGTATCTCCATCCGCGCAGGCATGGCGCCATAATATTCAGGAAGGCTGCTCCCGGTGTGTAAATGGCTTTTTCTGCTTTGATATGTAAATCCTTAAAGTTCTGCACAAATGTAGTCTGTGCCACATACGGAACATCATGTGCTGCAATAATCGCAGCAAGATCTTTACGGTTCTGCGGTTTTCCGTTGCTCTTACTTCCTACCGGTGTTGTGGTCGTATCTGCATACATCGGAGTCGCAGAAGAGCGCTGGATACCAGTGTTCATGTAAGCTCCGTTATCATAGCAGACGTAAACCATATCATGGTTACGCTCCATAGCTCCGGACAGCGACTGGAATCCGATATCATAGGTTCCTCCGTCCCCTCCGAAGGTAATGAATTTATAAGTCTCATCCAGTTTGCCTTTTCTTTTCAATGCTTTATATGCGCCTTCCACACCGCTTAAGGTTGCGCCTGCATTTTCAAATGCATTATGATAGCTGTCCTCCCATGAAGTGTAAGGATAAGTAAAGGTAGATACCTCCAGACATCCGGTCGCATTACCGATTACGGCCTTGTCTCCCTCGTGAAGCCCGCGAAGTACATTTCTTACTGCAATCGTTCCGCCGCATCCGGCACACATTCTATGGCCCGGAGCAAGACGTTCCGGTTTATTCATCGTCTCTTTGAAATTATAGCTCATCTTCTTCGTGTCCCCCTTATTCTCTAATTCCCAGATAACGGTAGGTCTCCCCTGCGTCACCTGTCTCAACAATCTGTTTCAGGGTGTTAAATATGCCTTCCATGTCCTCTACACGAACATCACGTCCGCCAAGGCCATAGATATAGTTCACGGCGAGTGCCTGGGAATGTGCACGGAACAGGGCTGCCATCACATCTGCTCCAAGAGGACCTCCGTGATTAGAATAACCTTCCGCCCTGTCCATAATCGCTATCGCTTTCACATGTTTCAGTGCCTCTGCAATCTCTTCTGCCGGGAATGGGCGATAGAGACGAATCTTCAGAAGACCTGCTTTTACTCCTGCTGCACGCAGCTTATCGATCGCATCCTTTGTCGTTCCTGCGGCAGAACCGATCATCACAACTGCAACTTCTGCATCGTCCAGACAATATTCCTCAAACAGACCATACTGCCTTCCGGAAAGCGACGCAAATTCGTCTGCCACTTCTTTTACGACCCGGCTTACATTTTTCATACCTTCTGCCTGGTTTCTTTTTGCTTCCATATAGTAATCCGTGATGGAATACGGGCCGACTGCCATCGGGCACTCCGGATTCAACAGGTAATTCTCCGGCTCATATTCACCGACAAAATTTTTGACCTCCGCATCATCCAGCAGTTCAATATTCTCAACTGCATGACTGGTGATAAATCCATCCTGGCAGATCATAATCGGAAGTCTCACATCTTTATGCTCGGAAATCCGGAATGCCTGTACCATGTTATCATATGCTTCCTGGTTGTTCTCCGCATACATCTGAATCCAGCCTGCATCTCTTGCACCCATACTGTCGGAATGATCACAGTTGATATTGATCGGGCCGGACAAAGCACGGTTCACCAGTGCCAGTGCCAGCGGCAGACGGTTGGAAGCTGCAATATATAATTCCTCCCACATATACGCAAGTCCGCAGGAAGTCGTCGCTGTCAGGCTTCGCGCACCTGCTGCGGAAGCTCCGATTGCCGCACTCATAGAACTGTGCTCGCTCTCGACCGGGATAAATTCCGTATCCACCTGTCCATTTGCCACAAAAGAAGCAAAATACTGAGGAATTTCCGTAGATGGTGTGATAGGGAATGCCGGAAATACATCCGGATTGATTTGTCTCAGAGCGATTGCCACCGCCTCATTACCGGATAATCTGTCTCTTTTTGCCATGACCAGCGCCCTCTAGCTCCTACTCCGAGCCAAGGGGCGCTGGTCATGGCAAGATGCTGGGGTCAAAAGGTATTTCCAACTAATTAAATAACTATTATTGATGAAAGACATATGGTATAATCATCTTATCAAATAAAGGTGGTTTGCATATGTCTTTTAAAACAAATGATGTAGAACAGTTATCTCTGTTCGA
>JALFNN010000098.1 GCA_022774325.1 bacterium
CCCACCTCTTAAGGTGGCGGGATGAATCGGCTATATATATTTCAAACCTGCAGTCTTTCTAAGATAGCTGCACTGTTTCTCCGGATAATTCTCATCCCCTTTTCCGGCAAAACGTAAATACTGACCATTACTCAGCTGCGACTGCTTCACATAGCGTTTCCCTTTGTACAGCACTTCTGCTCCCGGCAGGATGCGGGCCATGTCGTTATAGCGTCGTATGCTCTTCTGGACTTTCAGCTGCCTCATGATCTGTTTTGCTTTCTTCTTTCCGTACTTCGCCTTCTGTTCCAGGTAGAACTCATGAAGGGACGGCGTTTTCTGATCCATCCGTTTCCTGCGGTTCTTGGCTACGATCTTTCCATTCAGGCGGTAAGTACGCTCCGTCTGGGATTTGATCCTTGCACGGTCATGGTTCCGGTACTGTTTGATCTCATAGCATGTATCAGAAAGAGCTACCCGTGCATCAGAAAGTGCCGAGCAGGCGATACAGTAGGCATCCAGGTCATGGTCTTTGGTGATTCCATGTGCTTCCCGGAACTGTTTTGTAATATACCCCTCTGTTACTGTAAGCGGGATTTCTTTTGCAAGTTCTGCTGCCAAAAACGGGATGATCTGGTTCAGGACAGACAGTGCCCCGTACTTTTTGTTCAGTCCTTCCTTCTTTTTGGTCAGTTTTTCCTGATATCGGACATCCTTATGTACCTTTTCGTGGCACTTCTGGCAGAGCCCGGCGATATTGCCGATGGTATTGCTTCCACGCCTGCTTCTCGGTACGATATGGTGGTACTCCTCTATCTCATGCTTGCAAAGCAGGCAGGTCCCATTCTGCTGGGCGCTCACTGCCTCTTCCACAGATCCATAACCTTTTAACGGTCCCTTCTGGTAATCCAGTTTCTGGATATCGGGATTATCCAGTGCCATGAACGCAAACCGGTTTACTTCCAGTACCATAGCATGGATGGGGAGGATCTTCTGCGCCAGGTGGAACAGGTTCAGGTGCGTCCTTAAAAGCTGGGTCGCTGTCGGCGTCAGCCATTTTTCCGAACGCAGCCGGTTCAGGAACCGGGCTTCCGTATTGATGATGTCTTTGACTTCCATCACACCATCCCCATACCCGGGCAGTTTCCGTCTTAACAGCTTTTTGAGTGTCGTACCCAGTCTTTTTGCAAGACGCTTCCTTGCCAGCCTTTCGCCCCTGCGGGACGTCTGGCGGTGCTGACGGCGGGCAGCCATCAGCTTCGGGATCTCCTTGTTCCTGGTCTGGCACTTTGCCTGGTACAGGCATTTCCCGTCTTCCCGGACACCTGCCAGCCCGATATTGGTCCGTCCCGGGTCCATGCCCAGGGTGACCGGCTGTGTGATCTTGGTTTCCGGCTCATATTTCAGCCGGATCGTGAACGGTTTCGTGCTTACCGCCACGGCTTTCTTTTCTTTCAGGAGTCTCCGCACTTTGCCATACCGTGAGGTAGGCATCAGCGGATTCCCCTGTTTGTCTAATACATAGACCATAAATTTCTCCTTTCGGTAAGACGCCCGTTCCGGTCCGCCGAAGCAGGCTTTCCCGGACGTTGCGGATTTCTCCTGCCATAGCATCGGCTCCCCCACATCCCAGAGCGGCAGACTTGGCATGATCGCCGGTGGTAAGTGCCGGGGCACTGGGGAGTCATTGCACTGCTCAATAACCAGAGACCCGCCTGCGTGTTTCCACGCAAGCCCCCGCCTCTACGACAGCAAGGCTGTCATAGGCGGAGGGTTATTGACTCCCTGTAATAAAGCTTGAAACTGCATCTTCGTATAAATGACTGCAAGCATCCCGGATGGATCATATTCCGATAATAGCATTTCGATATTTTTTCCAACCTTATGCAATACATAATTCTTCGATAACAGATTAAATCTTGTCTGTTCCCTGTCATATTCACAATAGATTGCCCATTTTTCTAAAATATCTAAATATGTCATAAAGACCTCCCTTTGCCTGATCCATATTTGTTCTCATGTTTAACACAGTTTCTGCCCGCATTTCTGACAGTAGCGCCCATTTTCCCGGATGTCTGTCACATCGCCAAAATAATCATCGGTAAACCCTAAATCGCCTCCGCAGGATGGACAGCGATACGGATCCATATCATCATCCGGAGCAATGATTTTCTTTGCATCTTCCTTGTCCTCTAACTGAGCCATCCTCACAAAAATGTGATACCACTCATGATCCGGCTGCACCGGATGAAATTTTCCGTTCTTGTGCATAACTTCGATACCATTATTTTCCGTTCTTTTCGTTCTTCTCATATCCATATCCCCTTTTTTGTGATTCTCTTATCGTTGAATCAATTATGGCAGATTTTTGATTTCCTGTATTTTGTGACAAGAAAAAGAGATGCCATAAATGGCATCTCTTCTTTTTAAGCAATTTCCGCTTTTTCGTATTTTGCAATGGTTTCTTCCCATTTGCAAAAATCCGCTTTCTCCATGTCATAAGATGCATGCGTATTGTGACACGAATCTTTCACAAGAGCCCGGTAACGGCTATCATTTTCCACAAACTTCAGTGTCATACTTCCCAGATCATCGGAGTGAACATTCAGAATGTTCCGAAGTTCCGGTGTCATCTCCATATATCCAGTCAATGATACATAAAGTTGTTCCGGATTTAATGCCTCCTGCTTTTCGATGACAAAAAGCATTTCCCCTGGTTTTCTGTCCGCTTCAGCTAGTGAAAACTGGATTTGGCGGCTGTTGCCGAGCGATTCACTGGTAAGCAGCGGATCCGCCGGTTCCCCAAACAGATGTTTCAGCATGATCTCTGTTTCCAGATCTCTTCCGGAAAGCTCGATTTCCTCATGCTGTTTGATCCATTGTGTCAGAGCTTTTGTCCGATAGCGGAACAGGTAACAGCCCGCAAGTTCTTCTGCACCCGCTTTTTTAAAGAACAGAATCCTTGCGGAACCCTTATTGCCGTGAGCTTCTTCTTCGCATTTATTCCGGAATACGCGGTATGCATTCAAATACTTTTGGCATACCTCGTCATTTTCCGTTTGAATGTCATCCGAAGTTGGATTCACTTCATAGAAACAGGTAATGAATCCCGGAATCACGTATCCGAGATCAAGGGCTACATACTCCCCTGTTTCTTCCAGTTCCAACATCTCTTCTTCTGTAGGACGGATTGCGCCCATGAGAAGCCTTACATCTTCTTCCGTTCCTCCATGATCAAGAATACGGTGAAGTGTCTCCTCCAGCATACCGGCAATATCTGTGTTGCCTGGCGCTGCAATACAGTTTGAAGCAGTGTAACTGCTTGTGAATGAATATTCTGCCAGATATTCATCGCCTTCAAGCAGTTCCTCCAGAGTTATCCCTGTTGCTTCAGGATCTTCCTTAGCTTCCTTACAGCATACATCTGGCATTTTCGGTCTGGTTTCTTGTCTGATTAATTGACCTTTAATGTCCAGAAGTGTACTGCCAAATCCCGGATGAATTTTCTGAAGGTAGTCCAACAACTCGATTGGATCCACTTTATAATCAGCCTTTTCCGGTTCCGGAAGCCCACGGTGTACCGTCTCTATCTCGGTTTCACCTTGATACACAGTTGTGTGAAGCCGTTCATCCTCCGGCACAAACGCAACCGTTGCCAGATGATACTGGTCTCTTCCCCGTTTCAGGAATACATGGATTCCCTTGTTTTTTGTGTCAAATTCCTCTGCTTCCAGGACTCCCATCGGAGTATTCATAATTGTTGCCATATTTTTTCCTCCTTGTTTTTTCATTTCAAATACAATATGAAAGAATTCGAAATTGAAAAACGCGCCCCGGTTAACGAGACGCATCTCTTATGTATGGACTTGGATTGATGTGTTTATTTGCTTTCGTGTCATAGGAGTAGAGATACAGATAATCTTTAGCTCTGGTCATAGCCACATAGAACAGACGCCGCTCTTCCTCAAAGTCTGTATCTGTTCCCTCTTTCTTGTATGGGCAGGTTCCTTCTACGCAGTCAATGATAAATACATGTTTCCATTCTAATCCTTTTGAGCTGTGCATGGTGGACAGGGTAACACCCTTTTTCTCTTTCGTTGACTCCCGGATTGCCATTTTATACCGGTTGATATATATGCCCCATTCATGCCAGTCATCATATTTTCCGGCATCTTCCTTATATTGATCCCATACCTCCTTTAGCTCCGCTACATCCATATTTCTGAACTTGGCGTATTCTTTCAGATAAGTCAGATAGTTTAAAGTACCCGATTCCATCACTTTCAAAAACTTTGATGGGGATAGTCCCTCCAGTCTTCGTAAGGCGTAAAAGAAATCGGAGATTTCATCCAGTGCATTATGAATTTTCCAGCTTTCCCTTGAACTTTTAAATGCGACGCTACGCATTTTCTTTTCATCTAGCCCCGCTTGATAATATGCAGTGTCCAAAAGAAAACGGTTAGGATGATTAAGTACCTTTGCAATATCCTTTCTTGGGTTTTTACTCTTTCCATTTGCCAGTGCATAAAACGCCTGGATGTCTTCAAAGATCCAGTGGTCATATCGGCTAGGGATTTTCTCGTTGGAATGAAATGGGATCTTTGCAGTTAAAAGTGCATTTGCGATTGCTTCAGCCTGTGCATTTGTGCGGTATAATACCGCAATGCTTTCTTCCTTTTCTCCAGTAGAAACAAGTTTTTTAACAGCCATGCTTACCTTTGCGATCTCATGTTCCCTTGTATCGCATGCAATATACTGTAAAACTCCCTGGTTCTCTTTAAATCCCAGAAACTCCTTTGAAAATCGGTTCTTATTTTTCCTGATCAAAGAATCCGCTGCTTTTATGATTTCTTTACTGGAACGATAGTTTGTACTCAGACGGATTTCAGTCGCATCTGGATATTCTTTCTTAAAATCCAGCATAATCTGCGGTCTTGCACCACGGAATCCATAAATAGACTGGTCGTCGTCTCCTACCACAGCCAGGTTTCCATCACTTCCTGCAAGCAGATAGATGATGTCCCTCTGTACACAGTTCGTATCCTGGTATTCATCGACCTGGATATACTGATATTTTTCCCGCATCCATGCCAGACATTCCTTATCTTCTTTCATGGTCTTATAAGCGAGCAGAAGCATGTCATCGAAATCAATGAGTGACATTTTTCTTTTGTATTCTTCATAAGCTTCATAAAGATCATCAAAAAGATATTTGTCGTTGCAACACTTTGGCGAATAATCCTCTAACAGGATCCGGTTGTTTTTAATGACTGAAATTTCAGTGAGAAGCCCGTTGATAAACTCCTCCTTGTCATTAATCTGCTTGTTTCCACGCAGTTTGTTATAAAAGAAATCCCTCTGGTCTGTCAGCAGATCATTATAGGTATATCCTGCAAACTTCCTAAGGATTGCAAAACACATACTATGTATCGTTGAAAAAGTGACTTCATCCGCACCATAACTTTTCTGATAACGTTCCTTCATTTCCTTCGCTGCCGCATTGCTGAATGTAACCATCAGGATATGTTCCGATGGGATCTGGCACTCCGTAACCATATGATGAATGCGACGTACCAGAGTGGTCGTTTTCCCACTTCCCGGACATGCAATGACGATCAGTTGACCTTCAATTGTCTGAATCACTTCTTCCTGCTCTATATTTTTCTTAATATCCATTCTTTTCCTCCTTTAAGTATTGATTCAGTATGATTATGACAGAAATCGAAAAAACAGTATTTTCTCCAATCAAAAAAGAGCCCTAAAAAGGCTCTTTTAATGCCGGATGCAGTTATAAGCTACTTCTTCGTCCACCAGTACCTTCCGGATGCTATCTTTTAACGGCAGTCCCCTTGCATACCATCTCATGCAGGATAATACTTTCTTATCATCCCCAAGGTGTTGCAGTGCAATGTTCCATGCGTCTTTAAATCCGGGGATCTGTTCTTCCAGTGCTTTCCTTGGCTTTCGAGACCAATAGTCGATTCCGTCTGTCCTGATCTCCATATAAGATTTGAAATTTGGTTTTGGATTTTTCATCAAAGACAAGATGGATCTGGCACATTTTTCGTGTACCCGGTATTGTGTGCAATACTCTTCCATGCTATCGTGCCGTATTGTCCTGTTCGGAAAAGAATCGGGGACAGAAATCGGGATCCCCATTGCTCCTTTTTTCTCCATCTGCTTTTCGGATGCATGCAGGTTCTGGTCATATCCTGCGTCCTGAATCAGAGGTCCGCTTTGCATTACCTGATTACAAAGTTCGTCGCACCGTTCGTTGTAATGATCTCCATGGTGTCCCCGGACCCAGACCGGGATTACTTTCCGTGTCTGTATCAGATGATTCAGTTTTTTCCAAAGATCCAGATTTTTCTTTTTGGAATACACTCCGTTCAGAGTATGTACAAGGTATTCTGAATCTGAAAAAAGCTGTACTACGGCATGCTCCGGAGTTTTCTCCAATGCCATGATTGCTGCCATTACTTCCATCCTGTTGTTGGTCGTACTCTGGTACCCCTGAACATATTCCTTAATCTCTCCCGTATCTGTTTCAATAATCACAGCGGCGCAAGCCCCGGTCCCTCCGGGGTTGAAAGAACATCCGCCATCCGTGTATATGATATGAGTGTAATTGAGTTGCTTTTTCTTGCTCAACGCGATGCCTCCTCTTTCAACATGTCTCTGAACATTCCGCTTGTCTCGCTATGTTAAGAAGTGCTGAGATAATATTGTTGATATGCGCCGGATGAATATGGTCGAGATCTACCCGGAGCATGGGATTCCATGGCTGCCACTCAGCTGCATCAGGGTCAATGGGGACTTTGGAAAGTTCCCTACGGTTCGCTGGCGTGATGCGTCCGTCTTTCTTCTTGATTGCCGCAACAACCGAAAAAACTTCCATTGCATTTGAAAGCCCGATCTCTGATACGATTTTTTCTGCTGTAACAGCAGGATTATTTTGTTCAATCGTTTCGTCGTATATACGGATCACCGTTTCCCATGCATCCGCACATCCATTTTTGTACAACATATTTTTTCTCCTTGGTTTGCGAAACTTACTTTTCGTGACGCCATATTTTCTTCTGGTTTTTTCCATATCCGGAAAAGGAAAGTACAACATTTAATTCTTTTTTTGCTTTCAGAACTGCTTTTTCGTCCATCCCTTTCTCGGCTGCGCTTCGGAGGATATCCTCTTCGTATGCATATCCTTTAGAAGCCATCATATTTTTGACAAATTCAGCTTCCTTGCTCAGTTCCTGCGGTTTTTCGGTTTCCTGCGCCTGGTCCGTATGCACTTGTTCCGCTTCCCTGATCTCTTTCAATAACCCGGTGATGATATCCAAAATATCTTTGCTCTCTTTTCCGGATGTTACAAGTCCGGCAATCAGGTTGCCTATCGTAGTTACATCACTGGAGAGCATTTTTAGGGTATCCTTTACGGACTGTATTTCCTTGGTCTGTTCTGTGATCATACGTTCCATGTTCTGCTGCATAATAAGGACCTGCTGCATCGCCTCTGTATTTCCGGGAGCTTCTTTCGGTTTTCCCGGTTTCGGGACATCCAGAAATTGTTCTTCTTTGACATTCAGTAACTTACAGATAAGCTGATAAGTCACATACGGCATTTCTCCCGAATCCAGCATCTGACTGAAATACATGGAAGTGAATCCAAATTGTTCAGCGGCTTCTTCGATTGAGATCTCTTTTTCTGCAAAATATTCCTTGATTTTTTCTTTGTTAAAAACGATTTTCCCAGATACAGACGTTACTTTTGATGGTTCTTTCGTATCCTGTGTGTTTTCCTCTGTCAAAAGGAATTTCTCGTAAGGGACTTCAAAAACCCTGCACATAAAAGTATAGAATGTTTTCGTCGTGTAACCAGCTCTGATAATCTGGCTGAATGTTGCCTGATTCCGCCCGCACTTTGCGGATGCCTGTGAATAGTTCAAGTTGTTTTTTTTGAGATAACGTTTTAATTTTTTAACGTCCAGATATACTTTTTCGTCTGCCATATTTTTTCCTCCTGTTCTGCTGTTCTGATTCAAATTGTACCAAAACCTGTAAAACCTGATTTTTCTGAGAAGACATTTTTCCGATCAAGTCTCGAAAAAAGAATGCCGAACGGACATTCCTTTTTTGTACCTTAATTGAGCAAATGATTCAAAATTGCGCTTGCCTGCTGCATGGTAAGGTTAGAGACATCATAATCGTCGGCGTGATATTTCTTCACATTCTCCGGTTTCTTCAACAGGTCGGAAATCCATTTTTCCTGCTTTTCACTGATTGGTTTTTCACCCCATTCTTTTACCCGGTCAAGGCTCCATAGATTTTTTGCTTCTTCGCAATTCCTGTTCAAATAATTGGATACCGTATTTAACGCATTCTGCAAAGGAGTATCCTTACAAAGAATCTGTTTCTGGTTTCCGTACCGGTCTTCCAATACCGCGTCACATAATCCTAATTCATTCGGTAAAGTAATAAGGACCTTGCCATGTTTCTTTCCCAGACTGCACAGCAGGCTTTCGTCATATAATAATGTCCAGTTAATATCCCGCAAATCAGCCTGATTACTTTTAGAGAACAGATCGACCCTGCTGGAATTTAATATCCATGCATCCGGGTTATCACTCAACTGTGCGATGGTCTGTTCCATCTCGGTCAGTTTTCCTTTGATATACTTTGTCATGTTCTTAGGTACTGCGGAAGTATCAAGCCCCAGCAGAGACGGCGCCGTACAAATGTTCAGTTTTCCGGTAACTCCAACACAATCAATCAGGGTAAGGATTTTTTTGCCTTTATACAGTCTTAACCCTCTCCCTACCATCTGGATGTAAAGACTTGTATTCGTTGTAGGTCTCGCGATAATGATCGTTTCAATCAGCGGAATATCGGTTCCCTCTGTGAATACCATGCAGTTTACAATACACGGGATTTCCCGATTGGTGAATTTTTTAATGATTTCATCCCGGTGCTTGGTAGCACCTGTTACAACGACCGCTCCCGGAATCAGGGATGCAATATTCACCGCATGATCTACACTTGTAGCAAATATCACAGTCTGCCCAACTGCATATTTTTCATAAGCTTTGGCGATCCCTTCGTTCATTACTTTCTGGTCTATGGCTCTTGCTAACTGATGATTATCAAAATCACCCATTTTCCGTTTCACTTTTGAAATATCGTATCCGATATCGACCTGATAGCAGTCAATGTCTGTCAGATAATGTTCGTGTATGCCCCATTTCAGGTCTTTCTGGTAAATGATCTTTTCGTATACTTTGTCAAGACGTACTCTGTCCCCGCGATTCGGGGTTGCTGTAAACCCGATATGAAGCCTTGGCTTAAAATAATCGTATATTTTCTGATAAGAAGCGGCAACAGCATGATGAGCTTCATCCGTAATGATCATGTCAAAATCATCCGGAGAAAACCGGTTTAACCGGCGCACCAGACTTTGTACACTTGCCGATACAACTTCTTCTCCATTTGAACGCTCTTTTGCCTGCTCGACACCAAAGCTGCAATCGAAATATTTTTCCGGCTGGTGAACCAGTTCATCCCTGTGCGATAGGATCAGCACCCTGCCTCTTCTTTTTAAATGCGAAAAGACAACCGTCTTGCCAAGTCCGGTCGCCATCGCAACCAAATAACTTCCGCTTTCCAGGTTATTAATGATATCTACACATTCCGACTGATATGGACGTAATTCTTTAATTTCACTCATATATTTTAGTCTCCTCCAAGATTCAATATATTGAAATAAGGAATTCGATCTCCCGTTTTCCTTACGTTTTTAGGTGTATCATAAAGAATATGAAAGATTTTTGTTTTTTCAGGCAGGGAAAATTACAGATGAAAAGAGCAGAGAACATGGATTGTAAGCAAAAACAAAAAAGGGAGAGACCCGCAGGTTCTCCCCCGCCTGTGGGCTTCGCAAGTTTCCGCAGAACGATCACCAAGCTTAATATAACAGAAATACTCAAGGGAATCAATAAGCTTAACAATTCAGTTGCATCTGTTCCCATTGGCATGAATATGATATGCTTTGCGTTTTCCATATATTCATCTTGACACCAGAACATAAGTTCGTTATGATATATAAAGAACAAACGTTCTGGTATATAAATAGGAGGTGAACTCTATGAATCATACTTATTTTCATATTGATGTTAATTCTGCATTTCTTTCCTGGGAAGCGGTATACCGTTTGAAATGTCTAGGGGAAAAAGTTGATATACGGGAACAGGTATCAGCAATTGGCGGCGATATTGAAAAGCGCCATGGTATTATTTTGGCTAAATCCATTCCTGCCAAGAAATATCACATCAAAACAGGAGAAAGTATTATTGAGGCAAAGCAAAAATGCCCTCAATTGCTTTTATACCCTCCAGATTACAACTTGTATGAAAAATGTTCTTATGCATTTTTTAAATTATTAAAAGAATATACCGACCATATTGAACAGTATTCTATTGATGAATTTTTTGTCGATGTAACAGATATCCTACACCAATATAGCAGTGCCGAGGACCTGGCTTTTGAGATTAAAGACCGGGTAAAAACAGAATTGGGGTTCACGGTTAATGTTGGAATATCTACCAATAAGCTTCTTGCAAAGCAGGCATCTGATTTTCAAAAGCCTGACCGAGTACATCATCTGTATCCTAATGAGATTCAGGAAAAATTATGGCCACTTTCGTCATCTGATTTGTTTGGAGTTGGACATGCAACAAAGAAAAAATTGGATAAACTTGAGCTTTTCACAATCGGTGACATTGCTACTGCTGATACCGGACTGCTCATGCAGCATCTCAAATCATATGGGCTTGTCATATGGCAACGTGCAAACGGAATCGATGAATCATTTGTGGTATATGATGCTCCATTCAATAAAGGATACGGTAATAGTACAACGACACCTTTCGATGTTGTAAATCTTCAGCAGGCATCATTGATTCTGTTAGGACTGGCAGAATCTGTAGGTATGCGGGTCCGTAGAGATGAAATGGAAATTCGCGTTGTAAACGTAAGTGTCCGGTACCAGGAATCATTAATATGGGCTTCCCGTCAAAAGACATTAAAAGAATCAACGGATATTACAGATGAAATCTACCATGCTGCGCTTGAACTCCTCCCTTTTATATGGGATGGAAAGACTCCCCTTAGGCAACTGGGAATTCACACATCAGGCGCACAGCGTAAAGACGGCTTTTTCCAGCTCTCATTTTTGGGAACAAATCGAAAAGATAAACTTCGCGAAGCAGACAAAATGGCAGATCATATTCGTCAGCGTTATGGGAAACGTGTTTTTATGCGAGCTTCGTTCCTCTTAGATCCCAGAGTAGATCCTTTAAGCGGAGGAATTTCTGATGAAAAACGAGGGCGGGTAGTGTCAAGTAATCTATGAAAAACTGGGCCGAAAAAAACAGGCTCAAACGAACCTTGAAAATTGCAAATATATAAGACGGAAGGCCCTCCGGGGGCTCAGGGCGCTGCCCTAAGAACCTGCAAGGGACCAGTCCCT
>JALFNN010000068.1 GCA_022774325.1 bacterium
TGAGGCGGCATCAGCATAATATCGCCATATTTGATGGGAAATGTTTCCTGACCGATCTGGATACTGACATCTCCTTCCAGGAAAAAATAGAATTCATAATAATCGTGTGAGTGCAGGGCTACTTTTTCCAGGTTCTGGTCATTATAATAATAGATTTCAAAATCCTGTGATATCATGTACTGCCTTGTACTGAAAGCGGTCTGTAGATTTTTCCTCATAGCAGTCTCCTTTCCGAATGTGAATAACTGTATTTAGTCTAACATGAAACCGCAATTTTTGCAATGTATAGGGCAACCTCATCAATGGTATTTTGCGTGGGAAAAGATATAATAGAATCAACAAGTAAAACATCGATTCAGAAAAGGAAGGTATGAAAATTATGGAAATGACACTGAGATGGTACGGAAGCAAATTTGACACGGTTACGCTTCAGCAGATCCGCCAGATTCCGGGTGTTACGGGCGTAATCACGACGCTTTACGATACGGCACCGGGGGAAGTGTGGAGCCGTGAGAGAATCCGTGCGATGAAAGAAGAAGTGGAAGATGCCGGACTTCATATTGCAGGAATTGAAAGTGTAAATATTCATGATGCAATTAAGACAGGTGCACCGGAAAGAGATCAGTACATTGCAAATTATATCGAGACGTTGGAGAATCTCGGAAAAGAAGATCTTCATCTGGTATGTTATAATTTCATGCCGGTATTTGACTGGACAAGAACCGAACTCGCAAGAGTACGTCCGGACGGTTCTACCGTGCTTGCCTACACACAGGAAGCAGTAGATGCACTGGATCCGGAGAAGATGTTTGAATCCATCGCAGGTGATATGAACGGAACTGTAATGCCGGGATGGGAACCGGAGAGAATGGAACAAGTGAAAGAGCTGTTCGAACTTTACAAGGATGTAGACGATGAGAAATTATTTGAAAACCTGAAATATTTCCTGGAAAAGATTATGCCGGTGTGTGACAAATACGATATCAATATGGCAATTCATCCGGACGATCCGGCATGGAGTGTGTTCGGCCTTCCGCGTATCATCATCAACAAGAAGAATATCCTTCGCATGATGGAAATGGTGGAAAATCCGCACAATGGCGTAACCTTCTGCTCAGGTTCTTACGGAACCAACCTTGAAAATGACCTGCCGGATATGATCCGCTCTCTGAAAGGAAGAATTCATTTTGCGCATGTCCGCAATTTGAAATTTATCACCCCGACCAACTTTGAAGAGGCAGCTCATCTTTCGAGCGACGGAACATTTGACATGTACGAAATCATGAAAGCTCTCTACGATATCGGATTTGACGGACCGATCCGCCCGGATCACGGACGTATGATCTGGGATGAAGTGGCAATGCCGGGATACGGACTTTATGACCGTGCACTTGGAGCAACTTATCTGAATGGTTTATGGGAAGCAATCGAGAAAGGAGCAAGAAAATAATGAGATTAAATGCAAATGGACTCTCTGACAGAAAACAGTGGGAAGAAAAGGGATATGCACTTCCGGAATTTGACCGTGAGAAAGTAACGGCAGCAACAAAGGAAAATCCATTCTGGATTCATTTCGGAGCAGGGAACATTTTTCGTGCATTTCAGGCAAATGTAGTACAGAATCTGCTTAATGAGGGTGTTTTGGACCGCGGACTTGTTGTGGCAGAAGGTTTTGACTACGAAATTGTTGAAAAAATGAACCGCCCGCATGACGATTACAGCATCCTTGTTACACTGAAGGCTGACGGAAATGTGGATAAGACAGTGGTCGGAAGTGTAGTAGAGTCCCGCATACTGGATTCTGAAAATACTGCTGAGTATGAGCGCCTGAAAGAAATCTTCCGCAAAGATTCCCTTCAGATGGTTTCTTTCACAATTACAGAGAAGGGATACAGCCTTGTAAACGGAAAAGGAGAAATGCTTCCGGCAGTTGTAGAAGATTTTGAAAAAGGACCGGAAAAACCGATGAGCTATATCGGAAAAGTTGCATCTCTTCTGTACACCCGTTATCAGGCGGGTGAGAAACCGGTCGCTATGGTCAGCATGGATAACTGCTCTCACAACGGCGACAAGCTGTATGCGGCAGTCAATGCATTTGCAGAAGCGTGGACCAAAAACGGACTGGCAGAAGAGGGGTTCCTTGCGTATGTGAATTCAAAAGAGAAGGTAACCTTCCCGTGGTCCATGATCGATAAAATCACACCGAGACCGGATGCTTCTGTAGTAGAAATTCTGAAGAATGACGGTGTTGAGGAGTTGGATCCGGTCATCACTTCCAAGAACACGTATGTGGCACCTTTTGTAAATGCAGAAGAATGTGAATATCTGGTCATCGAAGATGCATTCCCGAACGGAAGACCGGAGCTTGAAAAAGGCGGTCTGATGTTTACCGAGAGAGAGACCGTTGATAAAGTAGAAAAGATGAAAGTCTGCACCTGTCTGAATCCGCTCCATACAGCACTTGCTGTTTACGGATGTGTGCTCGGTTATCAGAAGATTTCAGATGAAATGAAAGATGAAGAGCTTAAGAAACTGGTTGAGACCGTCGGATATGTAGAAGGTCTTCCGGTTGTTGTAAATCCGGGCGTCCTCGATCCGAAGGAGTTTATTGACACCGTACTGAATGTGCGTATTCCGAACCCGTTTATGCCGGATACCCCGCAGAGAATCGCAACCGATACTTCTCAGAAACTTGCAATCCGTTTCGGAGAGACAATCAAAGCTTATCAGGCATCAGATGAACTGGATGTAAAATCTCTAAAGCTGATTCCGCTGGTATTTGCAGGATGGCTTCGTTACCTGATGGCGGTAGATGATGAAGGAAATAAATTTGAACTCAGCCCGGATCCGCTTCTGGATACCGTATGCCCATTTGTTGCGGGACTGGAACTGAAAGAAGATCAGGATGTAGAAGCGAAAGTTGCACCGGTACTGAGGATGAAACAGATCTTTGGCGTGGATCTCTACGAAGCAGGTCTTGCAGATATGGTTGTCGGATATCTGAAGGAACTGACAGCGGGCAAGGGAGCGGTACGTGCGACTTTGAAAAAATATGTGTAAGGGCAGGTGCAAATAGTATGAAAGCATTTATGGATAAAGATTTCCTGCTTGAGACAGAAACAGCACAGAAATTATATCATGAATATGCGGCGAAAATGCCGATTCTCGATTATCACTGCCATATTAATCCGCAGGAGATCGCCGAGGACAGAAAGTTTGAGAATATCACACAGGTCTGGTTGGGAGCGGATCATTATAAATGGCGTCAGATGCGCTCCAACGGTGTGGAAGAAAAATATATTACCGGTGATGCTTCTGACCGCGAGAAATTCCAGAAATGGGCGGAAACACTGGAGAGAGCAATCGGTAATCCGCTCTATCACTGGAGTCATCTGGAACTTCAGAGATATTTTGGATATTATGGTGCCCTGAATGGTGAGACGGCTGAAGAAGTATGGAATCTCTGCAACGCAAAGCTTCAGGAAGACGGCATGAGCGCGAGAAATCTGATCCGTCAGTCGAATGTAACACTGGTATGTACGACCGACGATCCGGTAGATTCACTGGAATGGCATGAGAAAATTGCGGCAGATGAGAGTTTCGAAGTACGGGTACTGCCTGCATGGAGACCGGATAAAGCGATGAATCTGGAAAAAACGGATTATCTGGAATATCTGAAAAAACTTGAAGTAGTAAGCGGCGTGAAGATTGATAGTTTTGCATCTCTGATCGAAGCACTAAGAATCCGTATGGATTATTTCGCAGAGCACGGATGCTCCGTATCGGATCACGGTCTGGAATATGTGATGTATGCTCCTGCATCGGAAGAAGAAATCGAAGCAATTTTTGCGAAAAGACTTCGCGGGGAAGCAGTCAGCCGTGCAGATGAACTTCAGTTTAAGACCGCATATATGGTGGCACTCGGAAGAGAGTACCATAAGAAAAACTGGGTTATGCAGCTTCATTATGGAGTGAAACGTGACAATAACGGAATGATCTTCGGAAAACTGGGACCGGATGCAGGAATCGACTGCATCAATAACTATGCTCCGTCTTCTGAAATGGCAGATTATCTGAATGCACTTGCCATTACAGATGAATTACCGAAGACAATCCTGTATTCCTTAAATCCGACAGACAACGCAGCAATCGGAACAATCATTGGATGCTTCCAAAGCGAAGAGGCCCGCGGAAAAATCCAGCAGGGAAGCGCCTGGTGGTTCAATGATAATAAGCAGGGAATGATCGAGCAGATGACATCACTGGCAAATCTTGGACTTTTAGGGAACTTTATTGGCATGCTTACGGATTCCAGAAGTTTTCTGTCTTATACCAGACATGAATACTTCAGGAGAATTATGTGCAATTTGATCGGAGGCTGGGTAGAGAACGGAGAATACCCGGCAGACGAAAAAGTACTGGGACGCATGGTACAGGATATTTCTTATAATAATGCAGTAAGATATTTTGGGTTTTAGCTAATGACAGGGGGACAGATTCCTTGACTCACACGCATGTGAGTCAAGGAATCTGTCCCCCAATCTATTGCCCCATTTCCTGTAGAATTCGTTTTTTTGTATCTAAGATCATTGGTTTGAATCTTTTTAAATCTTCGTCCGTCATCCGGTCTTTTGGTGCAGATATGCTGATCGCATATTTGGGTTTACCATGAAAACTTCTGAGGGAGACTGCGATACATCTTACACCCAATTCATTTTCTTCATTATCCAGAGAATACCCGCATTTACGGATTTCCTGAATCAAATGCATAAATTTATTGAAATCGGTAATGGTATATTCTGTCAGTTTGTGAATATCACTTTGTTCCCAGATACTCTTTATTTTCTCGTCTGACATATCGGCCAGCAATGCTTTGCCAACTCCGGAAGAGAAAAGAGGGATTGTTTTCCCAATCATAGAAACAAGGCGTACAACATTCTGGGAAGCTTCCACTTTATCAATATAAACAGCGTTCATGCCGTCGATTTCCACAAGATGTACTGTCTCACCGGTCTGCTCTGCAAGTGACTTGATATAAGGATGTGCCAGATCGATAATATTGTTCTGAGAAAGGACCTGGTTAGCAATTCCGCAGAACTTAAAACTAAGGCTGTATTTTAAAGTTTCAGGATCCTGTTTTACATAATTCATGCAAATCAGTGAGTTCAAGATGCGATGAACCGTTGTTTTGTTCAGATTTAACCCTTTGCTCAGTTCCAGAAGTCCCATGGGGCCGTATTGCGCTAGGTATTCTATAGTATTGAAGATACGTTCTGATACCTGGATAGGATTCTTTTCTTCCATGAAAGATTCACTCCGTTTCTTGTACTTGGGGTGCTGCATATTCTGCGCATCAAATTGTACTAAGTGGAATTGTAGCACGATTGTCAGGGAGAGTAAACAGGAAAATATCGTATTTTTTTTGAAATGTTTTTTGGGAAAAATCTGAAAATCCTGGAATGGACTGAAACGAAAAAAAATTGAATAAAAAGTGCTGTTAACGCTTGACAATAGGAAGAAAGAGAGTATAATCATAGACACGAAAAGTTCATAATATGAAATTGAGTTTCATAATATGAAACATAGGCCGAAAGAATATAAATGGGAATAGGTCAATCTGGAAGGCAACAAGAATCGAAGTAAGAAAAGGAGAATCAAGATGAATGAAGTATTAGAAAAAATTCAGGAAATCGGTATCGTACCGGTCGTAGTACTTGACGATGCCAAAGATGCAGCACCACTTGCGAAAGCATTATGTGAAGGCGGACTTCCATGCGCAGAGGTTACATTCCGTACCGCAGCAGCAGAAGAGTCCATCCGTATTATGAGTGAGCAGTTTCCGGAAATGCTGGTAGGCGCAGGCACTGTGCTTACAACAGAGCAGGTTGACCATGCAGTTGCAGCAGGAGCGAAATTTATCGTAAGCCCTGGAATGAATCCGAGAATCGTTAAATATTGTGTAGAAAAAGGAATTCTGATCACTCCGGGATGTGCGAATCCAAGTGATATCGAACAGGCTCTGGAAAATGGACTTGATGTTGTAAAATTCTTCCCGGCAGAACCGGCAGGCGGTCTTAAGATGATCAAAGCTATGGCAGCTCCGTATGTAGGAGTGAAATTCATGCCGACCGGCGGAATCAACCAGAACAACGTAAGAGATTACCTTGCATACGACAGAATTCTTGCCTGTGGCGGAAGCTGGATGGTAAAGGGAGATTTGGTAGCGGCAGGAGAATTTGACAAGATTAAAGAACTGGCAGCAGAAGCAGTAGAAATCGTAAAAGAAAGCAGAGGGAAATAAGAGATGAGTAAGAAAGTTATCACATTTGGAGAATTAATGTTAAGACTGGCACCGGAAGGATATTATCGTTTTGTACAGGCTGACAAGCTTGGCGCAACATTCGGAGGCGGAGAAGCAAACGTAGCTGTTTCCCTTGCAAACTATGGATTTGACGCAGCATTTGTTTCAAAACTGCCGACTCACGAGATTGGACAGGCAGCGGTAAACTCACTTAGAAGATACGGTGTAGATACATCTTACATCGCACGCGGCGGAGATCGTGTAGGAATCTACTATCTTGAAAAAGGTGCTTCTCAGAGACCTTCCAAAGTTATTTATGACCGTGCAGGTTCTTCTATTTATACAGCTTCTCCGGAAGATTTTGACTGGAAGAAGATTTTCGAAGGTGCAGAATGGTTCCATTTCACAGGCATTACACCGGCACTGAACGACGGTGTGGCAGCAATCTGCCTGGAAGCATGCAAAGCAGCGAAAGAAATGGGCGTGAAAGTTTCCTGCGACCTGAACTACAGAAATAAACTGTGGAACAAAGCAAAAGCAGGCGAAGTTATGGGCGAGCTTTGCAAATATGTTGATGTATGTATCGCAAATGAAGAAGATGCGGCAGATGTATTTGGAATTAAAGCAGCAAATACAGACGTAACAGCAGGTACCGTAAACCATGAAGGTTACAAGGATGTTGCAAAACAGCTTGCTGACCGTTTCGGATTTGAGAAGGTAGCAATCACACTTCGTGAGTCTGTCTCTGCAAACGACAACAACTGGTCTGCTATGTTATACGACGGAACAGATTACTATTTCAGTAAAAAGTACAAGATGCATATCGTTGACCGTGTAGGCGGCGGCGACAGCTTCGGGGGCGGTCTGATCGCAGCATGCCTGAGTGGATACGATGCACAGGCAACGATCGAATTTGCAGTTGCAGCATCTTGCCTGAAACACTCCATCGAGGGTGATTACAATATGGTCTCAATGGACGAAGTTGCCAAATTAGCCGGAGGAGATGCTTCCGGACGTGTCCAGAGATAATATAAACCCATTTTTGTCATGATTTGAAAAAGGGCGTATCTTTGAAAGAGGATACGCCCTTTTTCAGAAGGGAAGAGTATGAAAAAGTGAAGGAGAGCGCATTATGGAGAAAAAAGAATTTGATTTATTATCTTTAGGGGAAATATTACTGAGACTGTCACCGCCGAATAATGAGAGAATTGTGCGTGGCGATATGTTTGAGAAACAGGTAGGAGGTGCGGAACTGAATGTGACTTCCGGTGTGTCACTTCTCGGACTCCGTTCCGGAATCATTTCCAGAATTCCGGAAAGCAGTATCGGACTATTTGCAAAGAATAAGATTCGTTTCTGCGGAGTCAGTGATGATTACCTGGTTTACGATGACAGCCGCGATGCAAGACTTGGAGTGTATTATTATGAAAATGGCGCATATCCAAGAAAGCCGGGCGTTGTATATGACAGACAGCATTCCTCTATGACAAGACTGGATATCAATGAATTTGACGAGAAAATCTTCCGCTCGACCAGATGCTTCCACACCTCAGGTATTACACTGGCACTCAGCGATGCATGCCGCAAAACAGGAGTGGAGATGATCCGCCGCTTCAAAGAAGCAGGGGCGCTGATTTCCTTTGACGTAAATTTCCGACTGAATCTCTGGTCCGGAGAAGAAGCAAGAAAATGCATTGAAGGAATTCTTCCGTATGTAGACATTTTCTTCTGCTCAGAAGATACAGCCAGACTAACTTTCGGAAAAGAAGGCAATCTATATGAAATCATGAAGAGTTTCGCAAAAGAATACCCGATTTCAGTCATGGCATCTACCCAGAGAACAGTACACAGTCCGAAGGTACATAGCTTTTCCTCCGTAATCTATGACGCGAAAGCCGATAAATTCTATGAAGAAAAACCATACGAAAATATCGAAGTCGTTGACCGGATCGGAAGCGGAGACGCATATTGCTCCGGTGCACTGTACGGCCTTCTGATGGAAGGCGGATGTTGCGAAAACGCATTAAAATACGGCAATGCATACAGTGCTGCGAAGAATACAATTCCGGGGGATATGCCGTCACTTAACAGGGATGAGATTGAAAATATTATACGGGATCATAATACGATGGGGTATCATAGTGAGATGAACCGGTAGGTTGTCTGCAGGGACGCTGCTTTTGTCCCTCCAGCTCAAGCAAGGCTTTTTTCACATCCAATCCTCCGCCATAACCAACCAGTTTCCCGTTTTTCCCGATTACGCGGTGGCAGGGAATGAGAATCATGATCGGGTTTCGGTTGTTTGCCATTCCGACTGCTCGGCATCCTTTGGGATTGCCAACGGCGATGGCAATCTCTTCGTAGGATCTGGTTTCACCGTAAGGAATGGTAAGGAGTGCATCCCAGACTTTGCGTTGAAAATCAGTTCCTTTGGGGGCGAGCGGAAGGGTAAAATTCGTTCGTTTTCCATCCAGATATTCCAGAATCTGTTTTTCTGTTTCATATGCCAAATCAGGAAGATTTGTATTACTTTTAGAAAATATTTTGGAGTTTAGACTCAGCATGACAATAGAAGATGCTGTACAGCCGACGGTCATATCTCCAAGTCGGGTATAAAATGTATAATAAAATGTGGTCTCTTTTTCCATGTGGAATGCTCCTTTCTCATAATCGGTATTGCTTCTTAGAATAACAGATTTTTCCTGAATTGATGAAATTAAAAAACTGTGTTATGATTAAGTATATCAGAAAAATATTTTGAGGTGAAGCAAAATGAAGATTATTATGTTTGGAACGAATGCGTGTAAAGATTGTCTGGAAGCTGTAAAGGCTTTGGATGAAAGAAATGCAGACTATATGTATCTGGAATTTTCGGAGAGCACGGCAAATCTGAAACGTTTTCTTAAGTTAAGGGATACGGAACCGTTATTTGATGAAGTAAAAGAAAGAGGAGCGATTGGAGTGCCCTGTTTCAAGCTGGAGGATGGAACCCTGACGCTTGATCTGCAGGAGGTATTGGATAAGCTGTAGATTGAAACGGAAAATCAGAGAAATAGATCAGGATGCAGTGAACCATTGGAACGCTGCATCCTTTACTATACTGTAAATGATTGAGTTTCTTAATTAACGTCGGTAAGCAAAATAAGGAAGTCCGTCTTTCATCGGAACTTCTACATTACCCTGAACGAGTGGTCTTGCGTAAGCAATGAATTCGCCTCCGATATCGGAGCCGTTTTCGGTGATCCATTTCTGCGGAACCGGTTTTTCCATGTTGCAGATGATGTTGACATCCGCGGTGCCGAATTCCAGTTCATACGGCTCAGAGCTCTTGCGGATAAAGGTAATCATCTTTCCGGTCTCGCCGTCGATTGCCGCTTTCACTGCAAATCTGCCGGACTCAACAGCTTCATTTAAATCGGTAGCAGACAGGCAGGATGAAGAGCATCTCTGACAAACGTTCAATTCAACGGAACGAACTTTTACGCCAAGTTTTTCTTTTACCAGATTCTCAAGATATTTTCCGGAACCGGTCAGCATCTTATGTCCGAAATTATCTACGCCTACATCGCTTGCAAGTTCGCAGACGAAGGTGCCGTTTCCATCGTTGATTCCTTCGGAAATGCAGACAACCAGGTTGGAGGTGGTCTGAAGTTTTTCTTTTACTTTTTCGATAAATGCATCGGTGTCAAATGCAACTTCCGGAAGATAGATGAGTACCGGATTATCCCCTTCGAATTTGCGGGCAAGTACGCTTGCAGCGGTGAGCCAGCCTGCGTGGCGCCCCATGATTTCAACAATTGTAACAGATTGTTTATTATCGTATACAGAGGCATCGATGGCGATTTCACGTACGGTGGAAGCTACGTATTTCGCCGCGCTTCCGAAGCCCGGAGTGTGATCTGTCTCGACAAGGTCGTTGTCGATCGTTTTCGGCACACCGATGATGCGGATCTTATTTCCTACGGAAGCCGCGTAGCGGGAAAGTTTGCTGACGGTGTCCATGGAATCATTGCCCCCGATATAGAAGAAATAGCCTATTTCAAATTCTTCAAATTTCTTAAATAATTCAGGATACACCGGATCTGACAGATCTTCCGGGAGTTTGTAGCGGCAGGAACCGAGGAAGGACCCGGGTGTCGTTCGGATTCTTTCCAGTTCTCCATTTTCTGCGAGAGGTGCCATCTCCATCGTACGTCCCGCCAGAAAACCTTCGATTCCGTTCACCATACCGATGACTTTGCCGATTGCAGGATTGGCAAGTCCTTCAGAAACCACGCCGTAAAGACTTCCGTTGATAACGGCGGTAGGTCCGCCTGACTGTCCGACCAATAAATTGTTGCTCATAACATATTCCTCCTTTAATACGTTTTCGTATCTTATTTAACTATATCTGATAATTATTAATTTTACAATATTTCTTGGAAAAGATGATAAAATGAGCTATACTAAGTCGGAAGAGGTTAAAAAGAAATCAAGAGGAGAAAACAAGATGAAGTACATTTCTTTTGCAATTCCGTGTTACAATTCCGCAGCGTATATGGAGCGCGCAGTGGAATCAATCCTGAAGGGTGGGGAAGATGTAGAGATTATTATTGTAAATGATGGATCGAAGGATGCAACTTCGGAGATTGCGCATAGATATGAAGAGCAGTATCCGGGAATCATCAAGGCAGTCGATAAAGAAAACGGCGGGCACGGTGACGCAGTGAATTTCGGTCTTGCGAATGCCAGCGGAAAATATTTTAAAGTCGTGGACAGCGATGACTGGGTAGATGAAGAGGCACTTAAGAAAATTCTGAAAGTACTTAAGGATTTTGAAGCGGATGAGCAGCAGGTAGATATGCTGATTTCCAATTATGTATATGAAAAGGAAGGAATGACACATAAGAAAGTCATTGAATACAAGAATGTACTTCCTGAGAATCAGATTTTTGGGTGGGATGATATTAAGCGTTTTCATCTGGGACAGTACATATTGATGCATTCTGTGATCTATAGAACGGATTTCCTGAAGCTCTGTCAGCTTGAACTGCCGAAACATACATTTTATGTGGATAACATTTATGTATATTATCCGCTCCCGCATGTGCGCAAGATTTATTATCTGGACGTGGACTTTTACCGCTATTATATCGGAAGAGAAGACCAGTCTGTAAATGAAAAAGTGATGATCAGCCGGGTGGATCAGCAGATCTTTGTTACAAAGAGAATGATCGACATGTATGAAATGCGGATGGTAACGAATAAAAAGCTTCGTCAGTACATGACGAATTATCTGGCAATCATGATGACAGTGTCCTCTATTCTTCTGATTCGCTCAAAATCAAAGGAAAATCTGGAGAAAAAGCATGAGCTTTGGCAGTATTTAAAGAAGAGAGATTATAAAACTTACTGGAAGATTCGGTATGGTATTCTTGGACAGACGATGAATCTTCCGGGAAGATCAGGAAGAAAGATTTCTTCTCTGGCATATATTGTGGCGAGAAGGATTGTTGGATTTAATTAAATACTGGAACTGAATTTGAAGAAGACAAATGGGGTATCTTGTATCAGATTGATACAAGGTATCCTTTTTATTATCATGAGGAAATCTTACTTAAAATTTACATAGATATTGCTCGCTTTTGACAATAAAATACTATAATTTCCCAGATTATGAAGATTGCATGATTTGGAAAGGAACTATTCAGATGAAAAAAGCAGAAAAAACAAAAGGAAAGACAACGAGCATCCCATACATGATGAACAGGGAATTATCATGGCTGAAATTCAATGAGAGAGTATTAAATGAAGCAGGAAACCCGAGAGTACCTTTGGCAGAAAGACTGACATTCATGTCTATTTATCAGTCAAATTTGGATGAATTCTACAGAGTAAGAGTCGGTACACTGATGGACCAGATGGAATCAGCGGAAGTGGTTCGTGAAAATAAGACCAATATGACCAGTGAAGAGCAAGTGAAAGCAATTTTGAAGGCTACCAGAGAACTATGCACAGGTGGCAAAGAGCAGTTCTTTTCTGTCTAATAAGGCCACCGGTGAGATTACAATAGAGGGATCGACTTCAGTTGCGCCGCTTATGGAACAGCTGGCAGAGGCTTATGAACAAATCAATACAAATGCTAAGATTACTGTGACTGCAACAGACTCTTCAAAGGGACTGACGAAAGTAATGTCAGGAGAATGTGATTTCGGTATGTCTTCCAGAAATCTGAAAGACTATGAGAAAGAATTGTTGGACTATGAAACGATAGCAAGAGATAATATTGTTGTTATTGTAGAAGAAAATAATCCTCTGGATGATATTACATTAGAAGCGTTAAAGCTCATTTATACAGGAGAGTTGAGAAATTGGAATGATCTGAACCAATAGAAAATATGGGGAAGGCGGCAGAGTTACTGGGAGCCAGATTCAAACTTACGGCAAACGGAAGTAAAGTATTATAAAATTAGAATCTTCAGGTGGAAAAATGTTGGATGATCAGATTTTACAAACAGAACAAAATAATGAGACTGTGAAAACTGAAAAGAGTATAGGGTTTGAACCGATCATTACAGATTCACATCGTGCGGCAAGAGTCCTTGAAGAAAATGGGATTGTATATGAAGGGGACATTGAGCTCGGTAATATCGGATTTTGTAAGATCGAAGCACAGCAGGGCTGCCTGACAGGTTCCTTTTGTATCCCGAAGCTTCTCGATGTACAGGGAAGCCGTTATCGAATTCTGTTTTTTATTACAAGTGATAAGGTAGTTCTGGTTGATGATGATGGATTTTCAAAAAGGCTTGTCTCTAGAATCAAGCGAAGAAAGAGTACCAGATATAAGACGAAAGAAATATTTTTGTTTAATTTCATCGCAGAGTTTATGAACCGCGATCTGGAATATCTGGTACAATTCGAGAAAAAACTGATGGAATTAGAAGAAGCGGTTCATCGTGATCATACTGAAAATTTTCAATCCAGCATTGCAACAATTCGCCGCGAACTCCTGATCCTGCGGGGATACTATGATGAAATCATGGACGTAGGGAAGGCCTTGGAAGAGAACGAAAATCATTATTTTGCCAAAAAGCACTTAAAGTATTTTGGGACGATTTCTGATCGGGCAGAGCGGCTGATGAATAAAACATCCCATCTTCTGGAGTACGCCGGGCAGGTGAATGATGCCTATCAGGCTAAAGTGGATGCAAAACAGAACAGTAATATGCAGTTTTTGACGATCATATCTACTGTCTTTTTCCCGCTTACATTGATTACCGGGTGGTATGGAATGAACTTTCAAAATATGCCGGAACTGGAGAGCGGTTATCCCGGTGTGATCCTTTTGAGCGTTATCGTGGTGGTCGCCTGTATTATCATTTTTAAAATTAAGAAGATTTTTTAGGAATAGAAATAGAATATTGCTATCTTATCACAAGTATTGGAAAAATGGAAACCTAAAAAACTTGCAATCTCCTGCCGCATAAGCTATACTGCGATTAGTAAAGCGGAGGACAGGAAATCATGCATGTAACTGAAAAATTAACAAGGCCACTTACGGAGGCGAAGTACTTAAATGCGGATAATGTTGACCGATACCGGAGCATTATGCGCATTTTTTATGAGAATTATGAAAAACTGAAATACTGGATGTATCAGGAGGATGTTTATGCTCAGATGATACAGGATCCATATTTTGCTGAATACCGAATGGAGCAATGCCAGCAGGATCTGGCTGCGCTGGTGGAATGGAAGAATCTGACTACGATTCAGGATACCAGAAAGGTTTCTTCCATTGAAGAGTTCAAGAATAAGAAATTCCGTTATCAGATGTCGGAGTATAGTGTGGAAATTGAACGTCTGGTGCTCAGGCTGGAGAATCTATTCATCGAAGGAGCGTCTCTGGAACCGACTCTTCTGGAGCGGATCCGGCGCAGTGTTGCGAGATTCCCGGAAATGGGCGGGGCGGATTTGAATACAGTTTATACATGGTGGCAGGATTTGAACAATGATTTTATCCGGCTGAACCAGAATTACCAGGACTACATTCGCGATTTGAACAGTGTGAAAGCAGAAGAAATGATGCGGACGAAGGAATTCCTGGTATTTAAGGATAAACTGGTGGAGTATCTGAGAAATTTCATCAAGGGATTGCAGAGAAATGTGGGCGTAATCGAAGAGAATCTGCGGATGTTGGATCCGGAACTGCTTCATCAAGTGCTGGACAAGGTGAACCAGTATGAATTGTCGATTCCGAGGATAGATGTGGAAGTATCTCCGGAGCTCATTGAAGAGAAGACGAAAGGGCGCTATCAGAGCATCCGTAACTGGTTTGTGGCGGAGAATGGGCAGGAAAATGAAGCCGGGAAATTGTTTGATGCAACGAATGAGATTATCCGCAGGATTACACGGTATGCGGCGCAGCTGAGCGAGAAAAATGCACTGGGAGCGAACCGCAGGGAAGAATACCGAAAGGTGGCGGAACTGTTCCTGAAGTGTGAAGATGTACAGGAAGCACACAAAATGTCGGCAATGGTTTTCGGACTGGAGAAACCATTTCATTTAAAAGGGGACAGCCCGAGAGAGACGGACAGTATGAACAAAGGTGTATATGAGGAGCCGGCATTGGAGCTGTTGCTGAAACCCAGAGTGAGAACATACCGTGAGAAAACGAGGAGAAGTTCTATCAGAGACAGCCGAAGGGAAAAGGAAGAGACCAGAAAGCAGATGCTGGAGCAGCTTCGGGAGGACAGGAGGAAGATTGAAATGCTGGAGCGGGATGGGCGGATCGATTTCGCATCCCTTCCGGTTATTGAGCCGAGAGTGCGGGAAATCCTGCTGAAATGGCTGTCGGATGCGCTGGAGGATGCAGATTATACGGCACGGACGGATGACGGAAGACTGTATGTACTGGATACAAGAGAGGCAAAAGAGAGCTGTGTGGTGCATTGTGAGGACGGAAACTTTACGATGCCGAAGCTTGCGATCGTATTTCAAGAGGAAACGGGAGAATGAAAGAGTTAGAGGCATTACTGGAAAAGCGCTGGATTCTGAAAACGGAGGACAAAGAACTGTATTATAAAGTCAGAGATTCGATTGGCGAAATCCGGCGTTTTGCAACAGATAAGATGGGATGTCAAGTCATAGAAAATTCACTTCTTGTAAAAATGGAGAAGATTCCGGCGATACCGGAAAGTTTTATGGGAATCGAAGAATTTACATCGAGAGAGGAATATGCATTTCTCTGTATCCTGCTGATGTTTCTGGAGGACAAGGATGCGGAGGAGCAGTTCATCCTTTCGCAGCTTACAGAGTATGTTTCCGCCAACATGCCGGGACAGCCGGTGGACTGGACCTTATATACCAGCCGGAGGAGAATGGTGAAGGTGCTTCGGTATGCAGTGGCACAGGGGATTGTGAAGGTGACGGATGGAAGCGACGATGTGTTCATGGACGAAGAGTCTGGGGAAGTGCTGTATGAAAATACAGGAGCATCTAGATATTTTATGAGAAATTTTTCAAGGGATATCATGGAATATACAAGACCCGAGGACTTCCGCGAGAGTGACTGGTTTGAAATGAATGAAGACCGTGGAATCGCAAGAAGACACCGCGTTTACAAACGGCTGCTGTTTTCGGTGGGGATGTATCGGAACGCCGGAGCAGAGGAAGATTTTGAGTATTTAAAATACTACGGACGCAGACTTGCGGAGGATCTGGAACAGAATTTTGACTGTCAGGTACACATTCACAAGGGAAGTGCATTTCTCTTGGCGGGGGAAGACTGCCATATTGGAACGACATTTCCGGGAAATAATGCGCTGTCGGATATTCTGCTTCTGTGCTGTGCAAAAATCCGCGAAAAAGTAGAGAGCGGAGTATGGAAAACCGGGAATGATGATACCATTCGTGTTGAAAAGATCGAGTTTGAGCAGATGCTAAGAGAAGTAAAGGCAGAGTCGGGCTTGGGATTCACAAAGAATTACCGGGAGATGCCGGAAGGGGAGTTTGTGCGTGAGATCACGGAGAATCTGGAGCGGTGGACCTTTATCAAATGTGAGGAGAAGGAGCATCAGGTGATCATATATCCGTCGGCGGGAAAGATGACGGGATGTTATCCGGACGATTATGCGGGAGGAAATACGAATGAACAGTAGATGGCAGGCAAATAAAATCGGTCTTATTAATTTCTGGTATTATGATGAGCAGGAGTTTCCTTTCGTAAAGGGAAGAATGCTGCTGCGTGGATCGAACGGTTCGGGAAAATCCGTTACCATGCAGAGTGTGGTGCCGCTCCTTCTGGACGGAAATATGAGTCCGGAGCGATTAGACCCATTTGGATCCCGGGACAGAAAAATGAGCAGTTATCTTCTGGAGGAGGACGATGGAAGGGACGAACGCACGGGGTATCTGTACTTGGAATTCAGACGGAAGGAAAGCGATACCTATCTTACCATTGGGATGGGAATCCGTGCAAGGAGAGGAAAACCGCTGGATAAATGGTATTTTGGCCTGACTGACGGGAGAAGAATCGGAAAGGATTTTTTCCTGTACAAGGAGACAGATGAGAAGGTAACACTCTCCCGTAAGGAATTGGAAAATCGCATTCAGGGTGGCGGTCAGGTATTTGACCGTCAGATAGAATACATGGAATTTGTAAACCGTCAGGTATTCGGTTTTGAGACGGTGGAAGAGTATAAAGAAATGATCGATCTTTTGATCCAGCTTCGTACACCGAAGTTGTCAAAGGATTTTAAACCTTCTGTCATCAATGATATTCTGAGTGATTCGCTGCAGCCGCTGTCGGATGAGGATCTTCGTCCGATGTCTGAGGCGATTGAAAATATGGATACTATGAACCTGAACCTGAAAGCCAGACAGGAGGGAAAGCAGGCGGCAGAGAAGATTAACCGGGTACTGGATAAGTATAACCGGCTTGTTCTGTTTGAAAAAGCAGAAAATTTTGAGGAAAATCAAAAGAAGCTGGAATCTTTAGAAAAGGAAGAGAACGACAGAAAACGGCAGATTCGTGAGTGTGAAACCCGGGTGCAGGAGCTGGAAAAGAATAGGATGGATCTGGATGCCGGGAAGATTGCCATGGAAAAAGAACGTGACTCTCTGAGTAAAAGTGATGCGGTAGGGCTGAAACAGAAGGAAACAGAGCTTGCAGACCGGATTGCAGAAAAGGAAAAGACGCTGAGGGAGAAGGAGAAGCAGCTCGCAGACAAAGAGGAGCAGTATGTCGAATTCGAGAACAGAAAGAAGGCAGAGCAGGACAGGATATGGCAGAAGGAGCAGGAACTGAACCGGCTTCTGGAGGAAATGCAGGAAGAGGCCGATGAGATGGCGTTTCAGGAGCATGCATTCATGAACATGGAACTGAAAGAGAACTTCCGCACGGCATATGCATTTGATACGCATGAAAAGCAGTTTTTACAGACACAGAAGCATATTTCCGAAGGACTCAATGTTCTTCGCGAAGTAGATGCACAGCAGAGGCAGGTGGAAGAGTTACTTCAGAAACGGGAGAAACATCAGAGGGAGATGGATGCGTCATGGCGGAAGGTGAGTGAGCTGGAAGCCGTGTTTGTGCAGCTGCAGAACGAATGGAAGGAAGCACTTTATAGTTGGAACGGGCGCAATCAGGAGCTTGTTCTGTCCAATGAGATGCTGAAACAACTGGCGCAGTTCGCAGAGACCTATGATGAGAAGGCAGATTTTGGCAGTGTTCGCCAGATGGTGGCAGATGTAAAGATTGGGAAAAAATCAGAACTGGATGCAACTCTTTGGAAGAACCGGGCGAGAGTGAAGGAGCTTCGGGCAGAGTACGAGGAACAGAAAATGCAGCTCCATGAGTGGGAGAACCATAAAGAGCCGGAGCCGGAGCGCAGTGAGGCGGTCTTAAGAAACAGAAAACGCCTGCAGGAAATGCAGATCCCATATCAGGAATTTTACAAGGTCATTGAATTCGGAACAGCGCTTGACAAAGCATCCTGTGACCGACTGGAAGAAGCTTTGTACTATATGGGTATTCTGGATGCGCTTGTAATCGAAGAACAGTACAAAGAAAAGGTACTGTCTATGGAACGTGGCTGCAGCGATAAATACTTGTTTGTCCAGAAGCAGCGGGTGGAAAAAAGTATTCTGGATGTGTTGGAACTGAATGATTCGGTAAATGATATCTTCTTTAATCAACGGATTACCGGCATCCTTGGAAATATTGCCTATGACGGGGAGGGAATCACATCTATTTCATCACAGGGAACTTACCAGATCGGTGTTCTGACAGGAACCGTGACTGGAGAATATGAAGCCGGATTTCTCGGAACCAGAGCGAGAGAGCAGAATCGTCAGGCGAAGATCGCAGCATGTATTGCGGCGATGGAACTGTTGGAAAAGGAGCTGGCGGGACTTCAAAAAGAGGCAGAAGAGCTGCAGGAACGCATTGATCTCCTTACTAAAGAATACGAAGCATTTCCGGGGGATGTGGATCTTAAGGAGGCGTACCGGATGATGGCGGATGCCGCAAGGTATGCAGACCGAATGAAGGAAGAAGGACTTCTCATGGAAGAAAAGCTTCGTGAAATGACGGAGATCTTAAGAGAGAAAAAGAAGGAAGCTTTACAGATTGCGGAAAAGCTGTATCTGACCTGCAGCTACGAGGTGTTCCTGAGAGCGGATGAGGCGGCTCGCGGATACGGACAGCATTTCTATCAGTTGAAATCCGGTCATGAACTGTTTGTACAGATGGTGTCTCATTTGCGTGAACTTGGTGAACGTATGGAAGATCTGGATGCAGATATGGATCAGATTCGGTATGATGCCGGAAATACAGAAAAAGCGCTGCGAGCAGATCGTGCAGAATATGCTTCCGTGCAGGAGCAGCTGAAGTTAACGGATTATGAAGAAATCAAAGAGCGGCTGGATGCCTGTGTGAAATGGCTGAACGAGTATCCGCAAAGACTGCAGGATTGTGTGGAGGAGAAAACTCAGAAAAGTGAGCAGGCAAAGAATCTGAAGGATCAGATGGAGGCAGGAGCCGAGAATATCAGAGAGCGAAGAAGAAGGGGAGAGTATCTCCGAAAATGCTATGAAGCAGAAATGGCTCTTTCTTATGTAGCGATTCCGGAAGAACTGGTGCAGGAAGTGGGTAAGGTGTGCGGGTATCTTGCCACAGACTGCCGTGAACTCCAGAAAGAGAAGATCATTCGGGATCTGAACGAGGTTTATTTTGCAAACAAGGGATTTCTGAATGATTATCAGCTCATGCAGACGGAACTGTTTGGTGAACTGGATGAATTTGCCAGAAAGGGAGACCCGGCGGCGAAACGTATGGACATTCTGGCAAGATATCAGGGAGTAAAGATTCCGTTTTCTAAGTTACTTGACCATCTGGAAGAAGAGATTGCAGAGCTTGTGGAACTGATCAAAGACGGAGACAGGGAGCTGTTCGAGGATATTCTGGCAAATACAGTGAGCCGGAAAATCCGTGGAAAAATCAACAGTTCCAATGCGTGGGTCGATAAGATGAACGCACTGATGGGAGCCATGAACACCTCAAGCGGTCTGAAACTGAGCCTGCGCTGGCGAAGCAAAACGGCGGAGACAGAGGATCAGCTCGATACGAAAGAACTGGTGGAACTTCTGAAAAAAGACTATCGTCTGATGCGGGAGGATGAGGCGGCCAAGCTGTCACTCCACTTCCGTTCCAAGGTGGAAGAGGCGAGACGGCACGCAAAGGACAGTGAAGGCATGGTCTCTTTCTATCAGGTGATGAAGGAAACACTGGATTACCGGAAATGGTTCGAATTCCAGCTCTTTTCACAGAAGAGCGGAGAGCGGCAGAAGGAACTGACGAACAGTGTCTTCGGAACCTTCAGCGGAGGTGAGAAAGCAATGTCCATGTATGTACCGCTGTTCTCGGCGGTCGTGGCAAAATACCAGGGAGGACGGGCGGATGCTCCGCGGCTGATTTCTCTGGACGAAGCATTTGCCGGTGTGGACAATAAGAATATTCGGGATATGTTCCGGCTGATGACGGAATTCCAGTTTGATTTTATCATCAATTCACAGGTGCTCTGGGGGGATTGTGATACGCTTGATGCGCTGGCAATTTACCAGCTCCTCAGACCGGAAAATGCAAAATTTGTGACCGTAATGCCTTATCTGTGGAACGGTAAGGCGAAGGAGATGGTGGACGATGAAGAAAAGATGGAACAACGGGCTCTCCAATTCGCTGACTAGAGAATGTGCAGACTATTTCCGGGAGAGGCCGGTATTTGACCGGCTTCTGCGCGGATTCCGGGAAAAATATATGTCCTATGGATCCTTCTCCGGTACGGTAACTGTGCGTAATTTATCCGAAGAGGACATAGAGGATCTGGAAGGATTTTTTCAGAAAAATTTCCATGGACAAAAAAGTGTGTCTATTTCTGCGGCCAGGTTTGAAAAGGCACTGAAGAACAGCAGATTTGACGGCTGCCAGCCAAAAGAGATTCTGGAACAATATTTTGGGGAAGAAATGGCGGGGAAGAAAGAGCTGCAAAAGGAAGAGGAACAGAAGTGGTTTCTGGAACTGGAGCATGCGAAAAGATCGTGTATCGGAACTTTGGCGCAGCAGTGGGTGGATGAACTGATTCAGAAGAAAAGTGAGACATCACTTTATCTGGCAAAGCGTTACCGAGAATCCGGTAAAAACATAGAAGAAGTAAGGGCACTGCTGCATTTGGGAATCCGGATCCTCAATGCATTTCCCTATCATCAGGAGAGAACGGAATATCTGGCCGTATTTGCCACGATGATGACCGGAAATCCGCATGCATTTGATGACGGCATGAAGGACGGGCTGTTTTTGCGTCTGCTTGCAGAGTGGGATACGGCTCACAGAGGGCTGGACATCGATAAAACAGAACTGTTTCCGGCATTACAAAAGCAGAGAATTTATCTGGCGGTTGGGATACTTAGAGACGATGTCTCTAATTATGTGATGCTATCGGGAGTCCGGGCATGGAACCGGAATGGAGAAGTGCATGCGGGAATGGAAGGATTCCGGAAAGAGGGAGACTCTGTGCAGGTGCCACTTACGGTGCTTGCCGGATGGAATCAGGTTGAATGTCCGGATCGGGAAATCTACATCGTGGAAAATCCGTCCGTATATGCCATGCTCTGCGGAACATGGAGAGGGCGAAAAGCATGTATGTGCATGAACGGGCAGCCCAGACTCAGCGCAGTGATGATGCTGGACCTGCTTGAAAAGGCGGGGATTAAGGTGTACTACGCGGGAGACTTTGATCCGGAAGGATTGCTGATTGCCCAGAAAATCCGACGCTATTATAAGGGAGAGATGGAGTACTGGCATATGTCGGCTAAAGACTATGAGAAAAGCCGATCCAGGGAGAATATTTCCGTAAGAAGGCTGAAGATGCTGGATAGGATTGAAGATACGGAACTCGTGGAACTTGCGGAGGCGATTCGTAAGGAAGGTGTAGCGGGATATCAGGAATCAATTTGGGAAGTGTATCTGGATGGAGTTGATCCTTGTGAAGCTTACAGAAAATGCTTCTGCTCCCGGTACTCGGTTGGAGTAAAATTGTAGCGTTTTTTGAATATTTTGCAAAAGTATTCCACGTTATGAAATCCAGTCTCAGAAGAAATGAGGTGGATTTTCTTTTCGGTTTTTGAAAGTAACTGACTGGCCTGCTTTAAACGATAGTTAATCAGATAGTTTACAGGTGTAATATGTAAATACTTTCGAAACAGATTTAAAGCAGTGCTCTTGCTGACCATCGCTTCTCTTGCTATGTCATCTAATGAGATGTTTTGTGAATAATTCAGGTGGATAAACTGCATCATGAGCTGTAACCGGGCCTGAGAAGAAGAGGAATGATCCTTATGTTCTTCCGGGGAGGGGATGTCTGCATTTTCAAATATTTCCTGCCAGAGATTCTGAAGGAGGGAGACGGTGATGAGTTCTTTGGATGCAGCCGAATCCTGGGCAGAAATAATTTGTTGCATGACGGTTAAAGCCCTGGCCTGCCAGCATACTTCTTTATGAAATATCAGAAATGACAAGGAAGAAGAAATAACGGGCAGAATATATTTCTGATAAATAAAGCTGTCGCATGCGGCAATAAAAGAAGGCATAAATACGAAATTGGGAATGAGAGCTTTTGATGGAGAATAAAGGCGATGGAGTACTTTTGTATTAATGAAGATTCCATCTCCTTCGCTTAATTTAAACTGGTCTTCTCCAATCCAGAAAGTAACAGTCCCGGATTCAATATAAATAAACTCTAATTCTGTATGCCAGTGCCATTCAATACAGTTGAAATCAAAAACTGACAAATCCTCATAATAAAACTGGAAAGGATAGCTGCTGTTGCCGTGCTGAACGGTCTCCATCAGATTTTCATCTGTAAGGATTTTGGTATAATTCGTATTTATATTCATTGTACGCTCCTTTTTTGAAATGCATTTTGCGATATTATACAATAAATATCAGAAATAAATCAATGAAAATCAAATAATTATGTTATATAATTCAATGCGAATACAGCGGAAACAGATCATACCGCGTGAGAATAAAATATATTGCAGAATACAAAAAAAGGAGTGATGATTATGCCTGATTATCGGAAAACAAAAAGAGCCTGTTATATGGGATTTATTACACAGGCAATTGCAGCTAATTTTGCCCCGCTGTTATTTTTAAAATTTCATTATGATTATCAGATTACACTTGGAAAAATTGCATTGATTTCTACCTGCTTTTTCTTTACACAGTTGCTGGTAGACCTGTTTTGCGCAAAGTTTGTGGACAAAATAGGGTATCGAATCTGTATTGTTGCTTCTGAGGTTTGTTCGGCAGCGGGACTCATTGGTCTGGCGTTTTTGCCGGATCTTTTGCCGGAACCGTTTGTTGGAATGATCCTGAGTGTTATTGTGTATGCAGTCGGCAGCGGTTTGATTGAAGTGCTTTGCAGTCCGATTGTGGAGGCATGTCCATTTGACAACAAAGAGGCAACGATGAGCCTGCTTCACTCTTTTTATTGTTGGGGAGCGGTAGGGACAATTGTAATCTCTACACTGTTTTTTGCGGTGTTTGGCATGGACAGATGGAAATGGTTGGCTGTCTTATGGGCACTTGTTCCGGCCATAAATATCTATAATTTTGCTACTTGTCCAATCGAACATCTGGTAGATGACGGGAAAGGAATGGGAATAAAAGAACTGTTTCGAAAACCTCTTTTCTGGATCGCAATATGCTTAATGATATGCTCCGGCGCATCAGAACTGGCAATGGCACAATGGGCATCGGCTTATGCAGAGGCGGCTCTGGGGCTGTCAAAGACAGTTGGAGATCTGGCAGGTCCCTGTATGTTTGCTGTTACAATGGGGATCAGTCGTGTGATCTTTGGAAAATATGGTGACAAAATGGATCTGATGAAATTTATGACAGGATCTGGAATACTATGTGTGATATGTTACCTGCTTGCTTCTGCATCGTCGAATCCGATAGCCGGTTTGATCGGATGTATTATCTGCGGCTTTTCTGTCGGGATCATGTGGCCCGGCACGATCAGTATTTCATCAGAGAGATTTCCGGCAGGCGGAACAGCGATGTTTGCGCTGCTGGCTATGGCAGGGGATCTGGGCGGAAGCATAGGTCCGGGCATTGTCGGACGTGTGACTCAAAGTGCAGGAGACAATATTCGTGTGGGTATGGGAGTCGGACTTTTGTTCCCCATTACCTTATTAATCATGCTTTTTATTCTTGCAAGGCAAAAGAACTAGGAATAAAAGTCTGAATCGAGTCTGTGTTCGAAAAATGTGAGCAGTCAAGATTTTAGAAAGTTATCATATATTGTAAAAAGCAGGAAGACAGGATTTCTTGAAATGACGGAACAGAATCTGGAAAATATGTTGAATCTCGCATTGGATGCGACGGAAGAAGAGCGGGAAAAATCTCTGAATTTGGATGTGGGGTATTATCCAATCGAAAAGGAATGGGAACTGATTGTGAAATACTCCGGTTCCCTGGATGCGGTACGGGAGTTCGCCGTGCAGGTGACCGAACTGAAAAATGAATATGCGATCGTCGTTGTACGGGAATCAGACATACACAGACTTGCGGATCTGCCGCAGGTGGAGTATATTGAAAAGCCAAAAAGATTATATTTTCAGGTGGAAAACGGAAGACGGGTATCTTGTATCAATTTGGTACAAGATGCCCGCTTTTTTATTCCGGGCAGGCCTGACGGGGCGGAAGGACTTTTCGGAAAGGGCGTGCTGGTTGCGGTTCTGGATTCAGGGATTGATTATGCGAACATGGATTTTCGGAATCCGGATGGTACGACGAGAATTGTAAGTATCTGGGATCAGACGATTTCTGGCGCGCCTCCGACAGGGTATGCCCTGGGCTCTGAGTATAACAGAGAGCAGATTAATGACGCGCTTCTTAAGAATGATCCGTTGGAGATGCGCAGACTGGTTCCGGTAACAGACACATCGGGACACGGTACGGCAGTGGCAGGAATTGCAGCGGGAAATGGACGCGGGAGCGGGAACCGGTATCGCGGTGTGGCAAGTGAAAGTGAATTGATTATTGTGAAGCTGGGGAGACCGAGGGAGGAAGGGTTTCCGAGGACGACAGAATTGATGATGGGGTTGAATTATGTGGTGGAGAAAGCACTTGAAACAGGGAAACCGGTGGCAGTGAATATCAGTATTGGGAATACGTATGGGTCACATGACGGCACTTCGCTTCTGGAGCGTTTTATCGATGATATTTCGAATTTCTGGAAAAGTGTGATCTGTATCGGAATGGGAAATGAGGCTGCAAGCGCCGGGCATATCTCCGGAATATTGCAGGAAGGGGAAGAAAAGCGCATTCAGCTTGCCGTTCAGGAGAATCAGCCTACCCTGAATGTTCAGATCTGGAAATCTTATGTTGACGAGGTGGAAATATCTCTCAGAACGCCGGCAGGAACAATTGTCGGTCCAATCCGGGAGGTGCTGGGACCACAACGTTTCCGCGTAGGGGAGACGGAAATCCTTCTTTATTACGGGGAACCGAATCCATACAGTACGGCACAGGAAATCTACTTGGATTTTCTCCCGGTCGGAACGTATATCACTTCCGGAATATGGGAGATTGTACTTACTCCAGAGAAAATTGTGGAAGGAAATTATGAAATGTGGCTTCCCAGTGAAAATGTGCTGAATAAAGGAACCGGATTTCTGTTTCCACAGGAAAATGTCTCCCTCACGATTCCATCGACTGCAGAACGTGTGATTTCGGTTGGAGCCTATGATGCACGGACACTTACCTATGCAAATTTCTCCGGTCGGGGATATCTGCTCGGCGGAGGAAGAGTGAAACCGGATCTTGTTGCTCCGGGAGTGAATGTCACGACTACCCGCGCCGGAGGAGGAACGGTGACAGCGAGCGGGACATCTTTTGCGACACCTTTTGTGACCGGGGCGGCAGCTCTCCTTATGGAGTGGGGAATTGTATGGGGGAATGATCCGTTTTTGTATGGGGAGAAGGTGAAAGCTTACTTAAGAAGAGGAGCCAGAGCGCTCCCGGGATTTGAAGAATATCCGAATTCACAGGTGGGGTATGGGGCTTTATGCGTGAGCGAAAGCCTGCCTAAGAGATGAAGTAAAAAAGAAACGAAAAATTACAAAATGCTGTTGACGGGACAAAGTTTTAATAAAAAATGAAATGGTACAATAAATTAAAAATATTGAAAAGGATATTGACATGTATTATAATTTTAATACGAAAATCAAAGATGTTAGCAATTAAATAAAAAATGAACAAAAATAAAATTAATAAATAAATTGATAAAATAGAACAAAGGAGACAGAGTGGAATGAGAATATCAACAGCTGAGATTAAAATGTTAATAAAAGAATGTGTTAGGCAGGGTGGAATGTACACTGCACCAGATTTTAAAGAGTATATAGTAGCAAATAGTGGGAAAGATGTTACACGTGGTCAAATATCTGGAACTGTGTCTCAGTTAGTTGATACGAAAGAGATTGTAAGAGTTGGGCGCGGTTTATATGCAAAGGATATGAAGGTGACCGCAAATAAAAAGAAAAGCAATGATGATGAAGTAAAGGATACATTAAAAATACAAATTTATAATACATTGATTAAAGTGGAGAAAGAGTTGGCAACAACAATTAGCTCAGTTGATATTTGGAAATTAAATGGTGAAAATTTTGAAATTGTGACAAAAATGCGTGAATTGAAAGATTCTATAGAAGAGATAAAAACGCAATGCAAATAAGAAGGGGATATAGAGGTGGTAATGAAGTGAAACATAATATTCTTGATTCAATATTATCAAATACAGTTTTAGGTAAGGAAGAAAAGGAAAAGTCAATTAACGTTGCTCTTTCTGAAATTGCAACAAATATTAAGTAAAGGGAGGTAGGATTTGTGATGCAGGATGGAAAAATAAAAAATTCCAGTGAGTTGGAGTTTGTCGTGTTTTGCATTGAAAATGTGGCGGCAAAACTGGGTGTAGATGCAGAGTATGTCTATCAGGCATTTACTGAAAAGAGCGACATTCTGAACGGATATATCGTGCCGGAATATGAAGTGCTGCATACTCAGAGCCGGGAATATATCGTAGACGACCTTCTTGATGTGATGAAAGAAAGGGGTGTGAAAGTATGATTCTCTATCATGGTTCTTTTTTAGAGATTGCAAAGCCGGATTTGGTTCATTCCCGTCCTAATGTTGACTTCGGACGTGGCTTCTATGTCACACCACTGCATGAGCAGGCTGAAAAGTGGTGCGGAAAGTTCAAACGTCGTGGAAAAGATGGTGTTATTTCTCGATATGAGTATGATGAAAGTCGGAAAGTTGAACTGAAAATATTGAAATTCGATTCGTATTCCGAGGAATGGCTGGATTTTATTCTGAACTGCCGTAGCGGAAAAGATTCGACAAATTATGACCTTGTTGTGGGCGGTGTTGCCAATGATAAGGTATTCAATACGGTGGAACTGTTTTTTGACGGATTGATTGATAAGATGGAAGCCATCAACCGTCTGCGATATGAAAAGCCGAACCTGCAAATTTGTTTTCGCACAGAGAAGGCATTGTCTTTGCTGCATTTTGAAGGGAGTGAAATATTATGACAGCTAATCCGATTTTACTTCAGAAAAAATACAGCCGTGTCATTGAGTGTTTTGCTAAACAGCAGGGACTTTCACTGGATGCGGCATTGGATTTTTTTTACCATTCCGAGGTCTATCAGCTGATTCGTGACGGTGTATCGGATATGCACTGCATGAGCGATGCATATTTGGCAGAGGAACTGGAACAGGAATATGCTGAGAAAAAGCAGTTGGAAAAAGGGGGATTTTGACATACAGTGGTAAATTGATTATTCCGGCCCCTTTGGGTTCTTCCGCAACTGCCCGTTTTCTACTTCCAATGAAATTATTTCTGTGATAAAATATTGATATCAAGTAAAGGCTGAGATCGTAAAAGACGGAATCACAGATGACGCATGGAGTGCATACCTTGATAAAATGGATGCTATGGGACTTTCCGAACTGCTGGAACTGAAGCAGAAAGGTTTCGATATGTTCTATGAACTGACCAATTATTAATTGGGTGTCACGGTACTTGATGAAGTAATGTGCGAGGGCTGCCGTATTGGCGGCCCTTTTGCAAATGAATGATTTAAAAAAAGACGGGAGGAAGAGCAATGGATCTGTTTTACTCACCGGAGTATGCAAAAACAGGAGATGTCATCCCATATTACAATGAAGAAACAAAACGGTTTGAAGGTTATTATTTAAAGAACTGGAATCCGGATGCGCCGAAGGATATGGTCGTGTACGGATGGCATCATATTGTTTCGGAGGACAACCGGAATTTTATAGAAACGCCCACCAACATTCACGGAGGGACAGGTTCCATTCTGAAAGTGAACGGACTGTATCACATGTTTTACTGCACGTTTGATCAGGAACCGCAGGCCCAGTGGGCAAGACATGCGACCAGCACCGATCTGGTACACTGGACAGATATACCGGAAGAGAAATTTACAGCTGACGGAGAAATCTACAGGATGTCGGACTGGAGAGATCCATTTGTATTCTGGAATGAGGAAGAGCAGAAATGGTGGATGCTGCTTGCTGCACGGGAAAATGGTGCAACTGAGAGAAATGGCTGTGTAGCGCTCTGTGTCTCAGATGACCTGGCTCACTGGGAATACAGAAGACCGCTTTACGCACCGCGAACCCATCAGGGAGCTTATGAGTGTCCGGACTTCTTTAAGATGGGAGACTGGTATTATCTGGTTTATTCCAGTTATACGGACGGATTCAGTACCTATTATCGTATGAGTCGGTCCCCAAAAGGACCATGGCTCAAACCCAGAGTGGATACCTTTGACGGAAGAGCTTTTTATGCGGCTAAGACAGGGACGGATGGAAAGGATCGTTTTATTTATGGATGGAATCCGACCCGGGGAGAGAACGGATGGGGCTTTGATCCGGGAAACGATTTTGGAAAGGACTATCAGACCTGGAACTGGGGCGGTTCCATTGTAGTACACAAGATCCTTCAGCATGAGGACGGGACGCTGGGGGTATGCCCGGTGGACAGTGTAGCCAATGCGTTTGTCAGGTCGGAAGAAATACATGCAGAAGGGCTGACAGGAACATGGACGAAAGATCATAACAGCCTCAGCTGCTGCTCGGAATACGGTTATTCGGCTGCGCTTGCGCAGAAAATCCCGGAACAGTGCTGTATCCGTGCAACTTTGAAATATACAGGAGAACCGTCCCGGTTTGGCCTTGCTTTGCAGGTGGACGAGAAATTTGACTTCGGATATTATCTGATGTTTGAGCCGGATTTCAACAGAATTCAGTTCCGTTCCGGACTTAGAATGTATGAACAGGGAGGACAGATGTTCCCGTATGCGGTAGAGATGGAGCGTCCGCTTACTCTGGAGACGGACAAAGAATACGAACTTGCACTCTATATACAGGATACGATCGCTGTACTCTATGTAAACAACGATGTGGCTTTTGGTTTCAGAATGTATAATTATCAGGGACGCAGTCTCGGGTTCTTTGTCTCTGAGGGAAATCTGGAAGTAAAAGATGCAGTGATTATGACGGAATGATAGACAGGAGGAAAAAATGAACAGTTAGACTTTACGTGAAGCCCGCAAATATGAGGAGGCTTCTGAAAAATGATATCGAAAGAGGAGAGACCGGATTTTCACCTGCCTGTGCGTACCGGATGGATGAATGATCCCAATGGCTTTTCTTATCTGCAGCATTGGCGCTGTTATTCTCTTTTATCAGAATCAACGCAATCCGATAACTCTTCAAGGGATCCTTTCAGATGAGCTACTGTCAGTCGATTTTTAAGTGTTGTACTGATCTTTTCCTGAAATTGTGGTCCGATCAGTTCCGCAATCAGAGTAAGCCGATCTATTTCCAGAAATCTTGGTCTGTGGTACAGATCATCCAGAGTGGCTGCCATTGTAGAAAGTTTGAGCTCGTTCAATTCATCTACAAGCTCATTTATGAGTGCAGTTCCGGTAAGCATCAGTCGTCCACCTCATCTCGCATCTGGTCCGCAATGGCTTTACTGCGGGATAAAAGAGTATCAATGCTGGATGCTTCCGGTGTCATTACATATCCGCTACGCGTAGGCTCTTCCTTTGATGGAGTCGAATGACGGGACTTCATGAATTTGTTGCACCTTTATAATTTACGCCTGCTCAAATGAATGTTATAATCTGTACATATAAGCATTCCTTTGTGTGTGCGGATTAATGGATTTGGTGATTTCATTCTATAACACATCGGTGAATGCCTATAGCTTATTTAAACTATTCACTTTCACGTATTAATGAAAAGGAAAAGTAAAGATGAATGATAACAATACACAGTATTATGCGAAATCAAAGCGCGAAGATGGGAGCCAGGAGTTGCTTAGAGATCATCTGGCAAAAGTCGGTGAGATGGCTGGAGTCTTTGGGGAGCAGATTGGAAGTAGAAAAACAGCTGAATTATGTGGAAAATTGCATGATTTTGGAAAATATAGTGTAAGTTTTAAAGGTGTTTTGGAGAGAAAATTTACCCACATTGATCATGCACTTTGTGGAGCTGCATTTCTGTATTGCCTGGTTGGAAATAGAAAATCTTCGTTTTGTTACCGGGCAGCTATAGAAGCAATAAATGGACATCACGACGGTCTTATTGGATATGATGATCTGAAAGCATTTTTGGAAAAGAGTCTTCGATCTGGTGATCCTGTGGAGTGCAATAATCGAAAGACTGCGGCATTATCAGGCCAAAAACAATATCTAGAAGCGTCAAATGCTTTTATAAAAGATTTTCCTCAAGTTCCATCAGAAGTTCGGGCAATAGAAAAAGTGCAAAAGATGGAGGAAATCGATGAATCTGTAGATGCGATGTTATATACACGCATGTTATTTTCTTGTCTGGTCGATGCAGATTATACCATTTCATCAGAAAAAAAATTACAAGAGCCATTGGAATTCAAAGCGGATCAATGTTTGAAGGCATTATATGAATATAGGAAAGAATTGAAAAAGAATGCAAAAGGCTCTTCGGCCGTGAATGAGCTTCGTGACTTATTATTTGTAAGGTGTGGGGAGGCTGCAAGATTAAAAGAAGGTTTATTTACACTTACAGCACCTACAGGAACGGGAAAGACACTGGCATTATTGCATTTTGCGTTGCGACATGCAGACGAATTTAAGAAGAAGCGTATTATACTTGTACTGCCGTTTCTTGCATTGACAGAACAAAGCTACGAGGTGTATTCGAAAATAATTCCGGAGATTTTACAGGATCATAGCCAAAGTGAGTTGGATGACAGGCAGCGGGAGTTTGCGGAACGCTGGGAGTCCCCATTTATTATAACTACCTCGGTTAATTTTTTTCAGGCGTTATTTGCACAAAAGCCAACAGACTGCAGGAAACTACATAATATTGCAAACAGTATCATTTTGTTTGATGAGGCGCAAAGCTTACCGGCAAATTTGTTGGCTGCAACTTTGAATGCTGTAAATGCATTGTGCAGCCGATACCACTGTACGATGGTCTTTTCTACTGCTACGCAGCCGGAATTTAAATCTATACAGGGAGTATCCTGGAAACCAATTGAGATTGTACCGGAATATCCGATGATGTATAAAAAATTAACAAGAACGCAAGTGGAATGGAGAATGAAAAAACAGATTCCATTGGAAAAAATAGCGTGGGAAATGGAAGAGGTAGAAAACGTTTGCGCAATCGTGAATCTTCGCAGACACGCAGTGAAATTGTTTGAATTCTTAAAAAATGACCATTGCGATCGAAAAGAAATATTTTTCTTAACAACGGATCTATGTCCGAAACATCGAAGTGAAGTTATAAGAAAAATAAAAGAAAGGCAAAAGGCAGGGTTGCCATGTAAGGTAATATCGACACAGTGTATTGAGGCTGGTGTGGATCTGGATTTTCATGTTTTGTACAGAGCACTGGCACCGCTGGAAGCAATTATTCAGGCAGCAGGAAGATGCAATCGAAGTGGAAAGTTTGAAATTGGAAAAGTGGTGGTTTTTGAACCGGAAGTGGAAGGCAGCTTGTATCCTCCGGATAAATGGTATCAGAATGCGGCAGTTGTTGTGAAGGAAATTCTCTCCAGAGAAAATATTGATATCAATAATCCGGAATGTATATCTAATTATTATGAGATACTTTTTCGGGAATATGCGAAAGATAAAGAGGAATTGACAAAAGCGATTGAGGATAGAGATTATAAAGAAACCGCCAGGGAGTACAGGCTGATTGACAACCAGGGCAAAAAAGTGATTGTTCCTTTTGGTGAAAAAATGCAGTTGTATAAAGATGTGAGAAAAGAGCTTTTAGGCGGTAATTTAGCGCCGAAACTTGTAAAAAAATCAGCAGAAATTACCGTTAATACTTTTGAGAAGGATGTAGAGAAGTATTGTGAACAGGCGTATTATTTTGACCAAAAGAAGAAACAGAAGATGGAGTCAGGGTATTATGTCCTGCGTACACAGTATGAGTATATGTACCGGGAATATATGGGACTGCAGTTTGAAGAGGAGGGAGAAAACGAAAAATGTGAAGAAAATGGTTTGATTTTGGGTTGACAAAGAATGACTAAATTATACATAATTAACATAACAGCAAGAATAAGTGCTTGTTATTATGGATACTTGTTTTATGCTTGCATTTATGATTTGCTGAGAATTGAAATATGTTAATTATTTATGTTTGCGTATGGGGCTGATAAATCAGCCCCATACTGTCCAATAAGAGGAGAAGGAAGTGATAGAAATGGAGTTATCAATAGAGGTATGGGGGGATTTTGCTTGTTTTACACCGCCTTATTCGAAAGTGGAACGACTTACATATCCCTTTCCCACGCCATCGGCGTGCCGGGGGATTCTATCAGCTATTTATAGTAAACCTGTGGAATTTTACTGGCAGATCAATCGGATAGAGATTTTGAATCCGATTCAATATATGTGTTTTAAACGAAATGAGGTGAAAACCAGAGTTAGTAATAAAGTAATATATAGCGATGAAGAAAGGACACAGAGGCAGACAGTTGCATTGAAAGATGTAAGATATCGAATAACAGCATCTATCTGTCCGAGACCTGCATTTGAAGGAAGAGAACAGCAGCTTTACGATCAGGCTTACAGAAGGATAAGAAATGGAAAATGTTACTACCAGCCATCGTTAGGTTTGAGAGAATTCGTAGCTTATTTTGAGGAAAGTGACGGAAGCAGAGAGGCGGTTGACATCAATATGGACGGGGGATTAATGGTTTATGACATTTTTAATCTTCATGATTATGAGGTGCGAAAAAAAGTGAAATCGCAGCTGTCATTGTATCATGCTGTTGTGGAACATGGAGTTATAAAAGTTCCGGCGTATGACAGCCCAGAAGTGCTGAAGGGGGGAAGAAAATGCTGAAGGCATTTTATGATTATGCAATACGAAATGATCTGGTTTTGCCGCCTGGATATTGTAACAAAACAATACAAGCATATGTTTCATTAAGCAGGGAAGGACAATTTCTTGGAATCATATTAGGAGATGATATGCCCGTTTTATGCCCGGATATTGGAAGTCTGGCGAATGGAAAGGAAAAGTGCAATCCCATTGTAGAAAAAAGATCCGTAATTTTTAAAGATGCTTCCGATTTAGAAGACAAGGCAAAGATAAAAAGAGATTTTTACTACCAGGTTTTAGAAGATGGGAGCGATCGTTTCCCGGAATTTGAGACATGTGTGAAAGTGGCAGAAGACGAGAAAACGCTTCTGGCAATTTCGGAAGCATTGAACGAAAATAAAATTAAGGGATCAGATCGAATTTCTTTTATCGTTGATGGGAAGAACATTGTAAAGGCAGAGGGCTTGAGGGACTGGTGGAATATTTATCGAAAGAAATTTATTAATGCAGAGAAAAAAGAAAAAACCTTATGTCTGATTACCGGAGAAGATACGGTTCCTATGGAAACAGTTCCTCCGGTTACCGGGCTTGCAGTAGTTGGTGGACATGCCCGTGGAGATGCCCTGATCTGCTTCGACAAAAGTGCTTTTTGTTCCTATGACCAGAAGAAAAGTGTGAATGCACCGGTATCAGAAACAGCTTTTTTCGCGGTTAAAGCTGCGTTGGATCATTTATTGAAAAAGGCTCCTGTATTGGCAAATATGAAGTTTGTACATTGGTATGAACAAGATGTTGCAGCAGAAAATGATCCTGTTCTGAGTGCAGATTTTCTTGGAATAAATATGTTGGTGGATGATGAGGAAGATGTGGAAGTATCAGCGGAAGAGAAAAAAAGCAAAGCCAGAAGCGCTGAAAATCAAGCTTCCAAATTGATTAAAAGTGTAAAAACAGGAGAAAAAATCCCACATTTGCCCAGCCAATATACGATAGTTTTGTTATCTGGTGTTAATGGGCGTGTTATGGTCCGTCAGTATGAACATGGTTCATACGAAGAACTTCAAAGGAATATTGACCTTTGGAATGAACAATTGGAACTGAAAGATTTAAATGGAATACAAAACGAAAAAAGCAAAAAACTGAATGCAAGATTATTATGTTTGCTGAAAAAACATAATTCTGACAGCAAAATATGGGATAGAGTAAATAAAGAATTATCGGGAATTACACAGGCGATCATTCGTGCTATTATACATGGAACTTTGCTGCCGGATGCAGTTGCGCTTCGTTCACTGGCGTATATTCGTTCGCAAATGCTGGAAAACGATGAGAATCAGACCAATATGAAAATACCAGATGCGACAGCATGTCAGTGGTTGAAGGTCTGGCTTATGAGAAAAGGAAAGGAGAATGAAATCATGTCAGAATATGATCCTAAACACAAAAGTTCTGCCTATCATTGCGGTGCGGCCATGGCGGTGCATGCAGCAATACAGAATGTGGCAATGAAAAATGTCAATGCTACAATCGTACAGCGATATTATTCAAGTGCAAGTCAGATGCCTGCGTTGGTATTAGGGCAGATATCCAGATTATCAGCCTATCATCTTGAAAAAATAGAAAATGAATGGCTGAGAAAACAGTATGAAGAGGCATTGGACGGAGCGTACTGTGCAATTGGAAATGAAATTCCAGCAACTCTGACATTGGAACAACAGGCTTATTTTGCTTTGGGATACAGACAGATGTGTACGAAACTACAGAAGGATAAAAATGAAAGAATAGAAAAAATTAAAAATAATATAGAGAATCAAAACATATAAGGGGGAATTTATTATGGCAATTAAAAATCGTTATGAATTTATTTATTATGTGGCATGTACGGATGCCAATCCTAATGGCGATCCAGATATGGGAAACACTCCAAGAGTGGATCCTCAGACCATGCAGGGATATATTTCGGATGTATCAACGAAAAGACTAATTAGAAATTATGTAACTATGTCCAGAGCAGGAGAACCTGGAATGGAGATTATTGTTCAGCAGTCAACAAATATAAACCGCCACATTGCCAGAGCTAAAAGAGAAGCTGGAGTTGAAGATTGTGCAAAAGCGAAAGAAGCGATTTATGCAGGACGTCAGAAAGCATGCGATTTGTTTTATGATGTACGTACATTTGGTGCAGTAATGAGCACTGGTCCAAATGCGGGGCAAGTGAGAGGACCTGTTCAAATCACATTTGGAAAAAGTCTGGATCCGGTTTTGCCATTAGACATTTCCATAACTCGTATGGCAGTAACGGATGGGGAAAAAGAGTTGAAAATGGAAGATTATCAGCGTATGGAAAATGAGAAACCGGAAGATAAACTTCGAACTATGGGACGTAAACAGTTCATTCCATTTGGTTTATATGAAATAAGAGGATTTATCAGCGCCAATCTGGCGGCGGAAACTGGATTTGATGAGAAGGATTTAAATCTTTTGTTTGAGGCAATCCTTAATATGTATGAGCATAATCGTTCTGCAAGTAAAGGAGAGATGGAAGTGGTTTCACCGCTGATTATTTTCAAACATGTTGGGACAGATTCTGATTTGGAGCAGAGAGTTCGTCAGGCAAAATTGGGATGCGCTCCAGCACACAAATTGTTTGAGCTAGTAGAAGTAAAGAAAAAAGAGAGTGTAGTATATCCAAGAAGTTATCGTGATTATGATGCGGTTATTCATTTGAGGCATGTACCAAATGGCGTTGAGGTTGGTTTTAAAGAAGATGCATTTAAAGATATTGTATGGAACCAACTCCCTAAAGATGAGGAATGGTTTAAAAATGAATGATAAAGAGTATATTCCATTAAGCTGGCTTTCTCAGATGTGTTATTGTCCCAGGCGGGCGGCTCTTCTTTTAAATGAACGGGTATGGGTGGAAAATGTGGAAACTGCGAAAGGACGTGCGGAGCATGAACGTGTTCATACTCAGAGAATTGAGAAAAGAGGAGAATTTCTTAAACTCTATGAATATGAAGTGGTTTCCGAAGAACTGGGAGTAAATGGAAAATGCGATTGTATTGAAGCAACCAAATCTGAAGGTGGATGTATAATTCCGGCTGTAAATTTTAAAGTAGCTCTGTTTCCAATAGAATATAAACATGGAAAAGTTCGGGAAGATGAATTAGAGTATAAAATTCAGCTGTGTGCAGAGGCGATGTGCCTGGAAGAAATGTATCAGACGAAGATTCCAGAAGGGGAAATATTTTTTATATCTTCACATAAACGTTTTCGGGTTGAGTTTACGGAAGAACTGCGGACAATGGTTCGTGATACAGCTATAGAGTTAAGAAAAATCCGAGAATCATTTATCATTCCGGCAGCACAGTATAGCTCCAAGTGCAAAAAATGTTCTATGTTTGAATATTGTATGCCGAAAGTGAAAAAATCAGCTTCTGAATATTGCAAAGAATTGAAAAAGGAAGCAGAAGCGGGGGGATGTGCATGAAAAAGCTTTTGAATACGATCTACATTCTGACACCTGGCAGTTATATACATGTGCGCAATCAGAATATAGTTGTGGAAATGGACGGAGAAGAAAAAGTTTCTGTTCCAGCTCATAATATTGAAGCAATTGTATGCTTCGGGCAAAATACAGTTTCAACTCCATTGATTGGATTTTGTGGAGAAGAAGGGATTTCACTTGTATTTTTATCCGAAAATGGAAAATTTCTTGGAAGAATATGCGGACCTGCGAGTGGAAATGTTTTATTGCGAAAAAAACAGTATGACAGTTTAAATGATATTGAATTTTCTGCTCGGACAGTAAGAAACATTCTTTATGGAAAAATTCGTAATGCAAAAACGGTTCTTATGAGAAGTGCAAGAAATAAAGAGTCAGATGAAAAAAAAAGTGCTTTGGTAGTGGCAGCAGATAAACTTAGTGATATTGCAAGAAAATTACAAAATGTCAATGATATTGATTCCATGCGAGGGTTGGAAGGTGCAGCGGCTACGATTTATTTCGCTCAATTTGATAATTTGTTGGATTCAAAAGAATTTGTTTTTGATGTTCGAAGCAGAAGGCCACCAAAAAATGAAGTAAATGCAACGTTATCTTTTGTTTATATGTTGTTGACCCGCGAAACGCAATCTGCCTTAGAAACAGTAGGACTTGATCCGGCAGCGGGGTATTTACATGTTTTGCGGCCGGGGCGTCCGTCTTTTGCTCTGGATTTGGTTGAAGAATTGCGGGCACCACTGTGTGATCGGTTTGTTCTGTCACTTTTTCATAAGGGACAGTTGCAAACTAGAGATTTTGAAACGGATTCGGAAGCAGTATATTTAAATGACAAGGGAAGAAGGAAGGTTTTAAATGCCTGGCAAAAAAGGAAAAAGGAAACAATCAGACATCCTTTCCTAGGCGAAAATGTTGAAATTGGAATGCTTCCATATGCTCAGGCGATGTTATTTGCCAGAGTACTGCGTGGCGATTTGGATGAATATCCGCCGTATTCCTGGAGGTAAATCATGTTAGTAGTGATAACATATGATGTAAATACGATGGATGCTGCAGGGGAAAAGAGACTTCGAAGAGTAGCAAAATTATGTGAAAGATATGGTGTTCGAGTGCAAAACTCAGTATTTGAAGTCTTAGTAGATGCAGCACAGCTTACGACATTAAAGCATGAATTAAGCAAGGAAATAAACAAGAATTTGGATTCCATCCGGTTTTATAGGCTGGGAAATTCTTATCAGAACAAAATTGATTCTATGGGAAAAAAGTTAAAAGTGGAGGCCGGGGAACCTTTGTTGTTATAAAACCTTGCGCATATATTTCCCATACATAAAAACTTAGGAGATCGGCGCAATGAAAATTGCACAAATATAAGGTCTATACTGATTAAACTTGGGAATTGAAAGAATTGATTTTGCGAAAATGTAATTAATGAATAAAAAACAGCAAAAGACGGATAGAAAAATTGGTGTTTTTTGCTGAAGCCCCTCTCGCAGGGGCGTGAATTGAAATATGCGTGAGTGTATCAGGAAAAAACGGAGAATCAGAAGCCCCTCTCGCAGGGGCGTGAATTGAAATATCAAATTAAAAGTTTGGGTGCAGTATACATGTGAAGCCCCTCTCGCAGGGGCGTGAATTGAAATACGATCATGTTCATTGCCTGCGGTACAAGAGTCGGAAGCCCCTCTCGCAGGGGCGTGAATTGAAATTGGCCATGCGCGACATGATAGCTCTTAGAGCTGTTGAAGCCCCTCTCGCAGGGGCGTGAATTGAAATGAGATCTTCAGATTTCACGCCCTTACCAGCCAGAACCGAAGCCCCTCTCGCAGGGGCGTGAATTGAAATGGTATTGATGCTGATTTATGGGTATCACAAAACTATGAAGCCCCTCTCGCAGGGGCGTGAATTGAAATCTGTACCTAGTGAAGATGTTACGGATGAAACGGAAGCCCCTCTCGCAGGGGCGTGAATTGAAATTAAAGAGGAAATCATACGGCGAAAACTGATAGACGAAGCCCCTCTCGCAGGGGCGTGAATTGAAATAAAAAGCATGCGAAATTCCCACCAGTGCATGTAGAAGCCCCTCTCGCAGGGGCGTGAATTGAAATACAGCAATCGCACTTCGGTTGCTGTGCGCAGATCTGAAGCCCCTCTCGCAGGGGCGTGAATTGAAATACGATGAGTAAGCTAAGATCAGATCCCAAATCTGAGAAGCCCCTCTCGCAGGGGCGTGAATTGAAATTTTTATTGGCAACGCGTGCCTTAAACGCGGGAGAAGCCCCTCTCGCAGGGGCGTGAATTGAAATAGATCATCCCGGTATGTATAAGCTTCACATACCGAAGCCCCTCTCGCAGGGACGTGAATTGAAATACGATGAGCAAGCTTAAACCGGATTTGCAATCCATCCGAAGCCCCTCTCGCAGGGGCGTGAATTGAAATGTGTACCGGAGTATTGGTATATCTATCAAATGAGAAGCCCCTCTCGCAGGGGCGTGAATTGAAATTGAAACACAGGCATACAAGAATCATATCAACGGGAAGCCCCTCTCGCAGGGGCGTGAATTGAAATAATACAGTACCTCGCGGGGTTTTTATCTCAAAATATGAAGCCCCTCTCGCAGGGGCGTGAATTGAAATCGCAACAGCCAAGCGGAAGAAAACAGAGGTGAAAGAAGCCCCTCTCGCAGGGGCGTGATTTGAAATTTCTTCCTCCTCCACGCGTCCGAAAGCCGGTGAGAAGCCCCTCTCGCAGGGGCGTGAATTGAAATGCGAAATGGGAAAGAGACCAATATATGTATCGGGAAGCCCCTCTCGCAGGGGCGTGAATTGAAATTTGCTTCGTTCCCTTTATGCATTCTTTTTGCGCAGAAGCCCCTCTCGCAGGGGCGTGAATTGAAATATGCCCTGGCTTCTGACGAAATTTGCCACTGCCGCCGAAGCCCCTCGCGCAGGGGCGTGAATGGAAATGACTCAGACAATGTGGGACTATTTCAAACGCCCGAAGCCCCTCTCGCAGGGGCGTGAATTGAAATAAGAGAGCAGCGCGGTGATCTGATTACAGCTATTGAAGCCCCTCTCGCAGGGGCGTGAATTGAAATAGTTTGGAAAACCGAATT
>JALFNN010000015.1 GCA_022774325.1 bacterium
GAAGGAAAAGGCACAGGTCATGAAAATTGATTTGTGTCTTTTTTCATAAGGAGGTGAGGAGCTTGGCACAGATTTTTCGTGTGGAGAGAACTAAGAATTATACGGTAATGAGTAATCACCATTTCAAGAATAAGAATCTGACATTGAAAGCGAAAGGCTTATTGTCGCTGATGTTAAGCCTACCAGACGATTGGAATTATAACATGCAGGGACTGGCAACATTGAGCAGAGATGGAATTGATTCTGTTCGTTCCGCAATTAAGGAATTAGAGCATCATGGATATGTGGAACGTCACAGATTGCGTAACGAATATGGCTTTTATGGAGATACCGAATATATTATCCGGGAAGTTCCATTAGGAGAAGAAAATGATTGAATGGAGATGAGAAGAGCCTAAAGGTGGATAGTCCAATTTGGGACAAGAATGCAAGTGTAGCCCTGGATCAGACGGAGCAGGCAGAGAACGAAAAGAAGCTCCGCACCATTTATGGTGAAAAGCATAGCCGATTTCAGGAACTGGAGGCACTCATCCAGGAGAAGAATGACACGAGGGAAATTCTCACGAACTTCATCAACAAGCTGGAAGATTTGACGGGAGAGCAGACAGAATTCCGGGAAGAACTGTGGGGCGGTTTGGTGGATCACATCCGCATCGATGAGAAAAGCAGCACGGTAGTCTTCCGGGGAGGGATTGAGATTACTATTTAATATGTAGAAACACGAACCGAAAGGGGCATCTGGCAGTTTGCGATCATCGCACCCATGCCCGATCCTCTGGCGGGGGCTATGGAAGGGGCTATTCCCGATGGGGTATATCATGTAACCGCGGACGGCAACGCAGACTATTCGGCAGACGCAGACGGTCAGTACATGGTTTTGAAATTCTGGAGCTACGAGACCTTTGATAAGGATGCCGTCAATCAGATGAAGGTTGGAGATGTCCTGCTCCTGCGGGGAGAGCCACGAAGGATTGATGCACTGAAGCGCAGCGAGAACAGCCTCGGGGAAACCACCTGTGCGGATATCAACGGCGACATGGCAGAAGATGGCATCACGCTGGCATATGACTACGAGGAAAACTGCTTTCGGGAAGAAGCTGAAAACGATGCCTACGTTCTGTACAGCGTGGGGTCCCGGAAGGTAAAGCTGGCGGCGGATTTCTTGTATGCCGATCATTCCTCGGTGGCAAATCCCGGAGACCCGGAGCCGGAATGGGCCAGAGGCGATGCTGCTGCCTTCCCGGATTATATCGCAGGCAGAGAGCTGTATGGCAATAATTCCTACGCCCAGATTCGCGGCGGAGGACTTGCTGAGTTGAACATCGAGTAGGTGCCGTAAATAGAAAATGTGATTCAGGTCATCCCCGGAATATCATCTTCTGATCAGATGGTATTCCGGGGATTTTTGCGTTTTGGAATGCGTGCTCACAAAACAACACAACTGCATATCCTGCTGAACAAATGTCTTTGTAACCCCTCATGAATGAGGGGTGGGGCGTTGAAGTGTCGGAGACACTTTTTTGTATCGTTAATATTGAACAACAAGGATGAAAACTTGCTGTGATTCGTTTTCATGACATATTGACTTCCTAACGAATATTAGGTATAATATTCCTAACGATTATTAGGGATATGAAGATTGGAGAAAAGAAATGGAAAAGATAAAAACAAAGGACAGAATTCTTTTCGCAGCGCTTGATTTGTTTTCTGAAAAGGGATATGACCAGACATCCATTGATTTAGTTGCAGAAGCTGTGGGAATAAAAGGTCCATCCATATACGCACATTATAAGGGAAAGGAAGATATTCTCGATTCCCTGATTGCCATGATGGAACATAAATATGACGAGAATTTCGGAAATAGCTCTCATTTGGATAAGATTCCGGAATCACTGGATGAATTCAAGGAAGATTGTCTGAGACGAGTTGGATTCACAATGAAGGATCCGCAGATACAAAAGGTCAGAAGATTTTGTACAAAGGAGCAGTATAGAAATGAAAAGATTGCGGCACTTACATCAAAGCACCAGCTGACCGGAAATCAGGAAATGTATGCTCTGATGTTAGAAAAAATGATGGAAAAGAATTTGATTCGCAGGTTTGATGCCAATCTGCTTGCTCTGGAAATCGTAGCACCGGTAACAGTGATGATAGAGATTGCAGACCGGGAGCCTGACAGGACGGACGAAATGTGGACGCAGATAGGTGTGCATCTGTCACATTTTGTTGAAATTTATGGGATGAAGTAAGTTGATCGTACAAACCATCACCAGTGAACAGATGAATGACAGAAAATTACGGAATGTGTAAAAGCAAATATAGGCATTGTGTAGATGAAAATGAAAAGATATTATGACACCACTTTATGCAATTTCAGCAGTATGTTTTTGGGTAACCGCACTGTAAAAAAGCAATTTCCCATTTAAGGAAGGAGATGCGTTCATGATTGGAATCTATTTTAGCGGAACTGGAAATACAAAACATTGTGTCGAAAAGTTAGTC
>JALFNN010000044.1 GCA_022774325.1 bacterium
GAGGAAGTGATTGCTCAGCTGAATGAAAAAATCAATATAATCAGAAATAATATCGGTATAGAACAGAATGTATCGATAACTTATTTTATTCCCGATGCAAAAAAAGCCGGCGGATCCTATGTTACGTGCTCTGGTATTGTAAAAAAGATAGACGAATACGAGCATACCATAATCATGACAGATCAAACGGTCATTCCAATCGAACAGATAAGTGATATTAAATGTGAAGAGTGGTAAATGTGAAAATATTTTACTGGGAAGAGTGGAAACAGAAAATAGAGGTGATGTGTTATGGCTTCATTTGATCAGAAACTCCGTACGTTATATCTGATGGAAATCCTGCTGGAACGTACCGATGATGAACATATGTTGAATGCATCGGAATTATGCACGATTCTGGATCAGGAATATGGGATCAGTACGGACAGAAGAACAATTTATACAGAGATGGAGATTCTTGATAAATTCGGACTGGATATCCAGCAGAAGAAAGGCAAGTGCCCTGGCTATTATATTGGTGCCAGGGATTTTGAATTGCCGGAGTTGAAGCTTTTGGTGGATGCGGTTCAGTCTTCTAAATTTATTACGGAAAAGAAATCCAAGGAATTGATACAGAAACTGGAGAAGCTTTGCTGTAAGACAGATGCCGAAATGCTTTCCAGATATGTCTTCATTGTAAACCGGCCGAAGACAGAGAATGAAACGGTGTATTATAACGTAGATTATATTCACACGGCTATTTACGAAAATAAACAGATCAAATTTCATTATGTGGAATGGACAGTTAAGAAGGAGCTGAAATTTAAAAAGAATGGTGCTTTCTATGTTGTCAGTCCGTGGGCATTGACATGGGATGATGAAAACTACTATTTGGTTGCTTATGATGCAACAGCCGGAATCATCAAACATTATCGTGTCGATAAAATGCGTGATACTGAGATTATTGAGGCTGATCGTAAAGGGGAAGAGTCCTTCAAAAATTTTGATCTGGCTGCATTTGCCAAGAAAACGTTTGGTATGTATGGCGGTGTAGATGCGGAAGTCACACTGGAATGCAGAAATGAACTGGCAGGTGTCGTGATCGATCGCTTTGGTCATGGTGTATGGATGTGTCCTCATGGAGAAGATCATTTCAGAGCCAGAGTGTCAGTGGCGGTAAGCTCACAGTTCTTTGGCTGGATTACCGGTATCGGCTTCGGGATGCGGATTGTCGGACCGGAAGATGTACGGCAACAGTATAAAGAGTACCTGCAAAGTGTGATTCAGAACTATATGGACTGACAAATTCCGTAACTGTTCACAGGTAATATCCCGCGAGGTGTTTTGCCATGAATATGGCAAAATCCCGAGACATACGGGGCAAAATGCCATCACCGAAGGTGATTTGGAATGCATTTTGAACAAGTTACTGTGAACGGAGTGAACAGTAACGGAGAGAGAAAAGTGTAGAAGTGTATCAGGAGGTACGGAAGATCACCAGGAGAGAAAAAGAAATAATCGGAAATTTCGTTTTTATGATACAATTCATTATAGGAATGATATAATCACCATAGCATATAAAATTGTAAAAAACGGGAGGACGTATATGAAAATTATAATTATTAATGGAAGCGCCAGAAAAGGAAATACATTAACAGCAATCAATGCACTTATAAAAGGTGCTTCTGAGAAGAATGAAATTGAAGTAATCGAGCCGGATAAACTGCAGATAGCTCCGTGCAAGGGTTGTGGTGCCTGTCAATGCCATAAGGGATGTGTAGATAATGATGATACAAATCCAACAATTGATAAGATTGCAGCAGCTGATATGATTCTCTTTACAACACCTGTATATTGGTGGGGGATGTCGGCGCAGCTGAAGCTTGTGATCGACAAATGCTATTGCCGTGGACTGCAGTTGAAAAACAAGAAAGTCGGTGTGATTGCTGTTGGAGGTTCACCGGTTGACAGCATACAGTATGAGCTGATCAACAAACAGTTCGACTGCATGGCTGATTATCTGTCATGGGATATGCTTTTTCAGAAATCATATTATGCCAGTGAAAAAACAGATCTTGCGAAAGATGAAAATTCATTGAAAGAACTGGAGAATATCGGAAAAAACTTATGATATGAAAAAGAGAAAACTTATAATTCTTGCCATCACGATAATCGCTGCGGCGTTATTGTTGGAAGGATTTATTCTAAAGTATGTTAATGACAAAAACTCAGACCGGACGTCAAAAGTACTTCTGGATCGTGTTATCACCGTACTCGATAAAAATGATAAGAGTGAAGAAGCGCTTATCAAATCGCTGAAAGACGATTATATAGTAAGAGCTAAGGCGGTTTCTTATATTATCGATGCAAAACCAGAGGTAGAATATGATGTCGACGAGTTACAGAAGATTGCGGCGTTGATATCTGTGGATGAGATACATTTGTTTGACACAAAAGGTTATATTTACAGCGGTTCTGTGCCAAAATATTTTGGTTATAGCTTTGATTCCGGAGAGCAGATGGCATATTTTAAACCAATGCTTAAGGATAAGAAGCTTACCATGTGTCAGGACGTTACGCCGAATACTTCCGAGGCTAAAGAAATGATGTATGCGATCACCTGGAATGAAGCGGGAAACAAAATGATCCAGGTCGGCATTGAGCCGAAACGCCTTCTTAACGAGGCCAAACAGAATGAGGTTTCTAATGTAGTTGCGGATATGCCGGTTTACAAGGGAATGGAGATTCTGGTTGCGGATGCAGATACAAAGATCGTAGCCGGAGCTACAGACAGCAGCAAAATAGGACAGGAAATTGACAGCATTGATATGCGGAATTATCGGTGCGTGGAGAAACAGAACGGGGCATATATTGTTGCTGTAATGGTAGAGGATTCTTATTATCTGCAGGGAAGTCTTTTTGCTATTCTTATAGTTGGAATATATCTGACTCTGGCTTCGTGCTGTATGGTATATATGCTGTCGAAGGTCATGAAAGAGAAGTACGAAAAGGAGAAATTCCGTTATACGTCGAATACGGACGAACTTACCCGATGTTACAACAGACGTGCATATGAGGAGGACATAAACAAGCTTGACCTTACTAAGGAGTGGGTGCATGTTTCTATGGATATTAATGGACTCAAGAACGCTAATGATTCCTTCGGACATGCGGCAGGTGATGAGCTTATACGGGCAGCTGCGGCTTGTATGAAGAACAGTTTCAGTGAACATGGTAAGGTATACAGAATGGGCGGTGACGAGTTCGTTGTCATCATTACAAAAGATATACCGCAGTTTGAAAACCTTCTGAGAGCATTTGAGCAGAGAGTGGAAAGCTGGCATGGAGAATTTGTCGAGTCGATGGCGGTTTCGTACGGATATGTCTTCAGTTCGGAGCGCAAGTGGAACAGCATATTTGATATTTCAAAAGCTTCAGATGAAAGAATGTACGAGAGTAAGAAGCAATACTACACCAGAAGTGGAATGGACAGAAGAGGACAGTAAAAGAGCCAAAAACACCGTCCCCATATTACTATTACAGTTTCTGAAATAGAAAAAGAGCCTTCATCTCGTAAGAGACGAAGACTCTTTGCCACATTTTTTTATATCCTCCAATAAATATTTATTTTTTATACTGTCAAAGTCAAAAATATCAAATTTCCTTAGCGTTTCAATCTGCAGAAGATCATCTTCTAACTGCATTAGATTATCACAGCCGTATACTACAAAATCAATATCACTGGTGGGGGTGGCAGCGTCTGTGGCGAAGGAACCGAATAAATCAAGGCGCTTTACGTTATTTTTTTACATATTCTATAGCCGTAATCCTTTGATATCTTTAATACGTGATAAGATTGTATTGCAGCTGCAGCTGACAATGCCAGGCAGGGTATCAATGACATTGTGCAGAAAGAGTTCCATTTCATCACTAGATAAGGCAACGGCATGTACATGCAGTTTGTCTCTTCCGGTGACACGGTAAATCTGCGTGACTGTATCATTTTTATAATATATCTGTCACCTGCGACAGATTGTTTGGTTTTGTTTCAATTTCAAAATAGCATGACACAGCACCACTGATTTTCTGAGGATTTATTATTGTTGTATATTCTTCAATTACACCCTTTTTCTCCAAAGACTGGATCCGGGCTTTTACTGCTACCCTGGAAATACCAATTTTTTCACCAATATCCGAGTAAGAAATCCGTGCATTTTCTATCAGTAACTGGATAATCTTCTGATCCAGTTCATCTAAACCATCCAGGTACATAAACGTTCCTCCTGTAAAATAATATTCGCTGGATAGCATTTTCTTAAATATCATATCATTCATATTACCAAAAGTAAACAGAAGCTTGACTTAACTGTTATAGCTACCTATAATTATTACATAATGTAACTTACAACTTGCGTTTGGAAGATACGAAATTGATTCAGATGGAGGAAAGAATAAGATAATGTCAAAAGATGAGTATTTGATCACAGATGCGCCTCTTAAAGCGCTGACGGTTTTTGCAATGCCGATGATTCTGGGCAGCTTTTTTCAGCAAATATATAATATGGCTGATTCCATCATCGTCGGTCAGTTTGTGGGTTCCTCCGCACTTGCAGCTGTTGGTGCCTGTGCAGCACTGACTAATGTTTTCATTTGTGTGGCGCTGGGTGCAGGTGTCGGCGCCGGTGTACTCGTGAGCCGCTACTTTGGTGCCAGGGAGTATGGAAAAATGAAAACCATTGTGTCAACGTCCTTGATTAGCTTTTTAACTCTAAGCATAGTCCTTGGTGTTTTTGGCTTTTGTTTTTCCCGCTCGATGATGAGCGCACTGCAAACCCCTGCCGATATACTGGATGACGCAGTGCTGTATTTGCGTGTCTATTTTGTGGGATTTCCGTTCCTGTTTATGTATAATATTCTTTCAACGATGTTTAATTCTATAGGAGAATCAAAAATTCCACTGGGACTCCTGATATTTTCGTCAATCTTAAATATCTTTATGGATCTTTGGATGGTAGCCGGCCTTGATCTCGGCGTGTGCGGTGCGGCGCTTGCAACTTTGATTGCACAAGGCATTTCTGCCGTGTTTTCACTTTTGATTTTCTTCCATCGGATGCGGCGATATAAAAGTCACTTTGACTGGTTTGACAGGCAGGAGTTACTTTCTATGTTTCAAATTGCTGTGCCTTCGGTTCTGCAGCAGTCTACAGTATCTATCGGCATGATGATCGTGCAGGCAGTTGTAAATCCTTTCGGTACACAGGCACTCGCGGGGTATTCGGCGACGATGCGAGTTGAGAACGTTTTTTCTCTGATTTTTGTATCCATCGGTAATGCGGTTTCACCATATGTTTCCCAGAACCTTGGTGCAAACAAACCACAGCGTATCAAAAAAGGCTACCACGCTGCATTAGTGTTGGATGTGTGTTTTTCAGTCATTGCCTTTATTGTAATTGAAACGCTCCACACGCAAATTTCCTCGCTGTTTCTTGGTAAAGACGGAACAGCCCTGGCCTATCAGGTATCTGGGGATTATATGAGATGGCTCGGTTATTTCTTTATCTTTATGGGAATCAAAATGGCAACCGATGGAGTCCTTCGTGGTCTTGGAATCATGCGCCCATTTCTCATTGCAAATATGGTGAACCTGGCAATCCGTCTTTCTGTTGCTTTGATTTTTGCGCCGCGTTTTGGCATTGCATTTGTCTGGCTTGCTGTACCAGCTGGATGGCTTGCAAACTTTTTAATATCCTATGTGGCTCTCAGAAGGTCATGGCCGACTGATAAATAAATGTGTAAGATGATATTGGAGTGTATGGAGAAATCCATATGCTCTTTTTTTACTCAAAGACTTTAAAATATATGGAATTTCGGAAAATAAGTTAGGCCACAAAATATTCAAAACTATAAAACTTTTCGGAGAGTTGGGCTGTCTATATAGTAAGAGAGGAGGAACGGCAGAGGTGACGATTCTATGAAAAACAAAACCATGCAGTGCTCTGAAGAGTATTGAACTGCCGAAACAGGTTACCACCATTGGTGCAAATGCATTCATGAGATGCAGTAGAATCAAAACACTGGAAATTCCGGGAAATGTTCAAACAATCGGTAAAACAGCTTTTGCAAAATGTACCGGACTTGAAGAACTTGAGATTGAAGAAGGTGTTCAGACTGTGGAAGAGGCGGCATTTGCAGAATGCTCCAGCCTGAATGCAATGATCTTACCGAAGTCTGTCAGCAATTTTGCAACAAATTTTGTGACAGATTACAATCCAGTCAAAAGAATCTGTTACAGAGGAACCAGAGAACAGTGGATTGCAGCGAACTTAAGCAGTGATAATTTTTATAATGCAAAAGAGTATATTATGTAAGAGTACGTACATATAAAAAATCCGGAAACAGAAGATGCTACTCTTCCTGGTCAGCATCGAAAGCAGTAAAAACAAAATAATACGAGACTTAACGAGAAGGTAGAAAATATAGATGTAAAAGAGATTATTGGAAAAGTAGCAAAAGGAATTTGCTCGTTTGTGTTGCTTCTTCTTTTGATGAGAGGATTTGAATTTGGATTTAGGACGATAAGCGGGAATCCTCGGCAATTCAATTACCGAGATGAAAGCGTAGAATTGTGCATATCTGCACATGGAAATAATATAATAATCCTTTAACCCTTTGATATTAATGCCGTAACCGGCATATAATTAATCGAAAATATGTTCGATTTTTATTGTATGTTTCCAGTTGTTATGTTATACTATATGTATGAAAGAAAATCTAATACATTATAGAACTTGTGTGTGTAATATTAACTACCATATGGTATGGTCAGTGAAATACCGGCGGAAAATATTAAATCCAGAAATTGAGGAATACCTTCAGGAACTGGTGCAGCAGATTGCTGAGGACAAGGGCTTTGCCGTTCATTTATTTGAATGTGGTGAAGGTGACCATGTCCATTGTTTTGTATCAGCTCCACCAAAGCTGTCTATAACAGCAATTGTCAAGTATCTGAAGGGGATCACCGGCAGAAAATTATTCGAACGTTTTCCGGAAATAAGAAACCGGCTATGGAAGGGAGAGCTGTGGAACCATTCCTATTATGTGGAGACAATCGGATCAGTATCTGAAGAAAATATCCGCCGTTATATTGAACATCAGAGCAAATCGTATTAAATCAGGGTGGAGTGTAAAACTCCATCTGCATAGCTGTCTGAAGGAGGGGAGAGGAATGCTGCTGTCACACAGAACATCGTTAAAGATCTGTCCGGAATATTCCAACATTATAGGGCATATGTGTTATGCGGCTTCCAAACTCTGGAATGTCTGCAACTATGAACGTCATCATTATAAAGAACTGGGACTGGAAAAGTATCCTGACTGGTATTATCAGAAAAAAGCACATAAAGGAGATCTGTGGTACAGACAGCTGCCATCACAGACAGCGCAGGAGACCTGCAAGCAGTTGGACAAAGCATGGAAATCTTTTTATGTCCTAAAAAAGACCGGAGGGATCAAAGAGCCAAATCCGCCCCGTTTTAAACAGGACAATATACCGGTCACATATATGCAGATGGGGATCCGGCATGAGAAAGGCTCAGACCAGCTGCGTCTGTCTCTGCCAAGGGATCTGAAAAGCTATATGGAAGAAACCTATGGGATCCATGAAAAATTTCTATATCTTGAAAATAAGATTTTCAGGAACATGGATCATATAAAACAGCTGCGGATCTATCCGCCGGAAAATGGAACATGTGAGCTTATCGTTATCTATGAGATTGAAGAGCCGGAACAGCTTTCTCAGAATGGACATTATTTATCTGTTGATCTGGGACTTCATAATCTGATGACCTGTTATGATTCCGGAAATGGCAGGACTTTTATCCTGGGAAGAAAATACCTTTCATTGGAAAGATATTTTCATAAAGAGATCGCCAGAGTGCAGTCCGTATGGTATGCACAGCAGTCGGAAAGAGGAATAAAATATCCAAAATCATCGAAACATATCCAGAGACTTTACAGGAAAAAGCAGAATGCAGTGAAGGATTACCTTCATAAAACAACCAGATGGATCGCAGAATACTGCAGAAAAGAAGATATCCGATGTGTGGTTGTGGGAGACATCCGAAACATCCGTAAAGAGAAAGATATGGGACATAAGACCAACCAGAAGTTTCACGGACTGCCATATAACAGGCTGTATAT
>JALFNN010000064.1 GCA_022774325.1 bacterium
TTATTGACAAAAGTGTCTGTTCATGATATAAATATCAAGTAGCCTTTTTTGAGGTAAATAATTGAATATAGGGGATTGGTCAAATGGTATGACAGGAGTCTCCAAAACTCTTAGCGGGAGTTCGATTCTCTCATCCCCTGTCAGATAAAGCACTAAATATGTTGCGGTTCAGCGTATTTAGTGCTTTTTTGATACAATGATTATTTTACTTTCTCTTACAAAAAAAGATCATTCACGTACTATCTCATTCGGGTTTGCCGGAATTCCTCTATGTTCCACAGAAGTTGAAAAAACTATAAGGGTTTTAGTTCTTCCAAAGCGTTGCAATTCACCGATAAACTTATCAAGCTCCACGGTGCTTGGAAATAATACTTCCAGCACCATAGAATACTCTCCGGTTACACAGTTGCATTCAACGACATTTAAGCATTCTTTGATATATGGATAAAATACACTTTTCTCTTCCGGAGGAACCTCAAGATTAATCAAAGCTTTGAGATGGTAACCCAATGCAATAGGATTTACCTGTGCCTGATACCCTGTGATATAACCTTCTTTTTCCATTTTTTCGATTCTTGCCGACACTGCAGGTACAGATAAATAAACATTTTCCGCAATCTCTTTAAGTGGAAGCTTGGCATTTTGTTGTAAGATATTTAAAATTGTGTGATCAACAGAATCTAATTCATGATTTTTCATAAGTTTTTGCCTCCAGTCGATTTTAAGTTCTGTAGTGTCTAATCCTTGTTATATCTTGGGAAAAGAAAAAAGATGTACTGCTTTTATAGCAAAGTACATCTTTGTGCAAATATTCGTTAATATTCTGTATGATAACATCCATCAATTATTCTGTCAATAAAGTATTTCCTTCATACTCTTTTTCACGAACACCATTTTTTTATCTAACAAACAAAAAAGCACTTAAATGTTACAAGTTCAACATTATCAGTGCTTTATCTGACAGGGGATGAGAGAATCGAACTCCCGCTAAGAGTTTTGGAGACTCCTGTCATACCATTTGACCAATCCCCTATGTATTGAATTGATTTGCGTGAAATCACACTGTATTCTTATACCATAGTTTGTAATATTTGTCAATCAATATCTTTGAAAATAGAGTGCCGGGAAGTAAAAAAATAATGGGAGTGAAAGTTGAGGTTTACGTGCTAATCTGTAATTATTTTGTTTTAGAACGTAGTGGTTGGGGAGTATTACGTTTTGTTTTCAATTTGTTGCTGTATTCGCTATACTAGTATATCGGCTTGGTCATTAAGCTGAATTAAGATAATCAGAAAATAATGTATTTCATTTCGAAGTTCTTGAGTTGTATATGTACGTTGGTAGACACCGATATAATTGGCAGAAATTATTTTTGATTCAAAGATAAGAGTTGCAATTTTCTGAAAAAATGTGGAAATGAAGAATTTTAAAAATATGGCGATTTGCTCTTTTATTTTGCCATGGATTGGTGTATGATAGATAACGTAGCCACCAAATATAGTGGAGAAACGCAAAAGTGACGCAACATTTGGTAGATGTTGATAGGGGTTAAAGGTAAGGAGAAATATATGGATACAGTAGTAAAAACAAGGGTTATCAAGAGGAATGGGGAAGAAGTATCATTTGATCAGACTAAGATTGTGAATGCGATTGAGAAGGCTAATCAGGAGATTGCACCGATTCATCAGATGAATCAGCATCAGATTCTGGCGATCGCAGATACCATTGCTCAGAAGGCAGAAGAGATGACACATGCTGTTCATGTGGAAGATATACAAGATATGGTAGAGACCGGAATTATGGAGATGCGTGGGTATGAGGTGGCGCAGAAGTACGTGCGCTATCGTTATAAGAGAGAACTGACTCGTAAGTCCAATACTACAGATAATGGAATTCTGTCTCTTCTGGAACACATGAATGAAGAAGTGAAGCAGGAAAATTCGAATAAGAATCCGGTCATCAATTCGACACAGAGAGATTATATGGCAGGAGAAGTAAGTAAGGATCTGACTCGCCGTGTCCTTTTGCCGGAAGAGATTGTACGTGCACATGAAGAAGGAATCATCCATTTCCATGATATGGATTATTTTGCACAGAAGGAACATAACTGTGATCTGATCAACCTGGAGGATATGCTTCAGAACGGAACGGTGATCAGCGAAACGATGATTGAGAAACCGCACAGCTTTTTTACTGCTTGTAATGTCACCACACAGATCGTAGCACAGGTAGCCAGCAACCAGTATGGCGGACAGTCATTTACACTGTCTCATCTGGCACCGTTTGTGGATGTGAGCCGTCAGAAAATCCGTAAGAGTGTGATTGAGGAGAGAATGGAATCCGGTGAATCACTGGATGAAGGAATCATCAAAAAAGTGACAGAGCGTCGTCTCCGTGAGGAAGTGAAGAGCGGAATCCAGACGATCCAGTATCAGCTGATCACGCTGATGACCTGTAACGGACAGGCACCGTTTGTGACTATGTTCATGTATCTGGATGAGGTCCCGGAAGGACAGACCAGAGATGACCTTGCGATGATCATTGAAGAAGTACTGATCCAGCGTATGCAGGGAGTTAAAAATGAGAAGGGTGTCTGGATCACTCCGGCTTTCCCGAAACTGATCTATGTGCTGGATGAGGATAATATCACAGAAGAATCCAAGTACTGGTATCTGACAGAACTGGCAGCAAAATGTACCGCAAAACGTATGGTTCCGGATTACATTTCCGCAAAGAAGATGCGAGAACTGAAGCAGGGCGATGTGTACACCTGTATGGGATGCCGTTCTTTCCTGACGGTAGAAGATTCTCAGCGCAATCCGGATGGAAGCCACAAATACTATGGAAGATTTAATCAGGGAGTTGTGACGATCAATCTTGTAGACGTTGCATGTTCTTCCGAAGGGGATATGGATAAATTCTGGGAAATCCTGGATGAGAGACTGGAACTTTGCCACAGAGCACTCCGCTGCCGCCACGAACGTCTGCTTGGTACCGTTTCAGACGTGGCTCCGATCCTCTGGCAGCATGGAGCACTGGCCAGACTGAAAAAGGGAGAGAAGATCGACAAACTGCTTTATAACGGATATTCAACGATTTCGTTGGGTTATGCAGGACTTTATGAAATGTGCGTGCGCATGCTCGGCAAATCACATACAGATCCAGAGGCGAAGCCATTTGCACTGGCTGTTATGCAGAGACTGAATGATAAATGTAAAGAGTGGAAAGAGGCAGAAAATATTAGTTATTCTGTTTACGGAACACCGATGGAATCTACAACCTACCGCTTTGCAAAATGCCTGCAGCGCCGGTTTGGAATCATTCCGGGTGTAACGGATAAGAATTATATTACGAATAGTTATCATGTTCATGTGACCGAGCAGATCGATGCATTCCAGAAGCTGAAATTTGAATCTGATTTCCAGAAATTATCACCGGGCGGGGCAATCAGCTATGTGGAAGTTCCGAACATGCAGAATAACATTCCGGCAGTTCTTACAGTTATGAAATTTATTTATGACAATATTATGTACGCGGAACTGAATACCAAGAGTGATTTCTGCGAATGCTGCGGATATGACGGAGAGATCCAGATCGAAGAAGATGAGACAGGAAAACTGATCTGGAGATGCCCGAACTGTGGTAATACCAATCAGGATAAGCTCTTTGTGGCAAGAAGAACCTGTGGATATATCGGAACGCAGTTCTGGAATCAGGGACGTACACAGGAGATTAAGGACAGGGTGCTGCATTTGTAAATAAGAAATGATTAAAAGAATTGTACTATGAAAAAAAGATATTTTTTGAAGATGCTGCTATTTATGATTTTAGGTATGGTAATTTTGCCTGGATGTACAAAGTCGCAGGTGCTGAAAGGGAAGAGTGAAGAAGAACAACTGGAAAAGCAAAAAGAGAAATCACCTTATTATTTTTCATTTACCGTCACAAAAGAAGAAGGAAATAAGTTGAATACTTATAATTATATTTCTGATTTTGAGACGAAGACGATAGATGAAAAGTCGAAGATTCCTTACACCTCCCAATATCCTTTGACTGTATACTTAGATTCAAAGGATGAGGTATATTACACATACCGAGAAGATGGAGCAGGCGATGATGAGATTTATCGAAAGAAGTGCGGAAGTTTGAACGGGAACCGGTTGACAGATTCTTTATTTGCCGTTAATTATATTTTCCCATTTGCAGATAGAGTATATCTAGTAGCTGTTGAAAATGGAACAAGGGCGATGGGCTTGTTTAAGCTTGAAAATGGAGAAATATGCAGGATGCTGAAGGATGAGGATGCATTTGTATGGCAGGTGAATTACAATTCTGATATAGAGAAAATTGTATTCAATACATATTCCCAGTCGGAATTTGATGAGAAGATGGCAAATAATATGGGAGAAGAATCTTTTGGTGTGAATACGATTTATGAGATGGATTTAGAAACAGAAAGAATCCAGAAGATTGCAGATGTAGAGGCGGGATATATGACAGCAATTGTATTAGATTCTTCTGGTGACATTTATTATCAAATAGGAGATTGGTACAAACTGAAAAATGGAAAATCCCAGAAATCGACTGTCTTTGAGGAATTGGAGATAGATAAACTGATTTCCATGCAAAATAGTAAAGTGTATTATATTTCATATGAATCGGAAATTATAGGTTATGACTTAGAAACCGGAGAGAAAGAATCATTTTATACCCTAAAAGAGAAAAATGCAGCAATAAATAATGCGGTGTTATTGAGAAGATAAAGTATACGATATCGAATCATAATTATTAATTTCAAATAAGGCATTTCATTACTGACTGTGATGGAATGCCTTGTTATATCTTTGACTCAATCAGGGCTCTTTATGAAGCAAAACAGAAGGGGAAAGCACGTTCCGTCATTTACCGGACGGCTGAATTATGTGAAGAGAAAAATATGTATTAGAATGGTCCCTTTCGCTGGGGAGGAATGGCTTGAAAATACAGGCTGATTCGCTTATAATAATCCATAGACTGATTACTGTGAAATTTGAAAAAAGAATTGTAGGTGATATGTCATGAATTATGGGAATATAAAAGAATGCGATATTGCAAATGGGCCGGGCGTCAGAGTCAGTTTGTTTGTTTCGGGATGCCGACATCATTGTAAAGGCTGTTTTAACGCGGAAACCTGGGATTTCGCGTATGGAAGTCCATTTACTGAAGAGACGCTGGCGGAATTGTTGGAAGCGCTGAGACCGGATTATATTCAGGGATTTACGCTTCTTGGGGGAGAACCTTTTGAACCGGAGAATCAGCAGGTGCTGGTAAATGTGCTGAGGCGTATCCGGGAAACGTATCCGGGTAAGAATATCTGGTGTTATACGGGATATTTGTATGATGTCGATCTGATTCCCGGTGGAAAAGTATTTACCGATGTAACAGAGGAAATGCTTTCCTATGTAGATGTATTGGTGGATGGACCATTTGTGGAAGCGGAGAAGGATCTTACGCTGGTATTTCGGGGAAGCAGGAATCAGAGAATACTGGATCTGAGGCAGGAAAGAGAAAATGGATAAGAAAGATTTGTTATTATACGCGGTGACGGACCGGAGCTGGCTTGATGAAGGAGAGACTCTGGAGGAGCAGGTGGAGAAGTGCCTGAAAGGCGGGGCAACCTGCATCCAGCTTCGGGAGAAGCATCTGAGTGAAGAAGAGTTTCTGGAAGAGGCCCGAAGGATGAAAGTAGTGTGCGCAAAGTATCATGTTCCGCTTCTGATCAATGATAATGTGGAGATCGCTCTTGCCGTGGATGCGGATGGTGTTCATGTGGGGCAAAGTGATATGGAAGCGCAGGATGTGCGCGCGAAAATGGGACCGGACAAGATAATCGGGGTCACGGCGAAGACGGTGGAGCAGGCACTTCTGGCAGAAAAGCATGGGGCGGATTATCTGGGCTCCGGTGCTGTATTCGGCACCAGTACCAAGGAAGATGCTTCGAAGATGGATCATAAGGTTCTGAAGCAGATTTGCCAGGCAGTAAACATTCCGGTTGTGGCGATCGGGGGAATTACAGAGGAAAATGTGGCAGAACTGGCGGGAAATGGAATATGTGGTGTTGCAGTTGTCAGTGCAATTTTTGCAAAAAAGGATATTGAAGCGGCGACAAGAGAACTGAAGCTGCGGACGGAAGAGATGGTGAAAGCGTGATTCAATATGCGATTTTTGATGTAGACGGGACACTCCTGGATTCGATGTCTATCTGGGAAGAGGCGACTGAGCAGCTTCTGAGAAAGAAAGGAATTGTTCCGGAGGATGGGCTTATTGATACGATCATGCATATGAGCATGGAAGAAGGTTCTGCTTATGTGAAGGAGAAGTATCAGATGCCTGAGACGGCAGAAGAGATTCTTACGGGGATTGTAGAGCTTGTTGAGAAGTTTTATCGGGAGAAAGCGGGATTTAAGAAGGATGTCCGGGTGCTTCTGGATGAACTGAAGAAGAGGAATGTGAAAATGGTGGTTGCCACTTCGGGAAGTGCGGAACTTGCCGGAGCAGCACTTGAACGTCTCGGGGTTCGGGATTATTTTTTGAGGATTTTTTCCTGCGGAGAGGTCGGCGCCGGGAAAACGCGGCCGGATATTTTCCTGAAAGCAGCGGAAACATTGGGGAGTACTCCGGAGGAGACCTGGGTGTTCGAGGATGCTGTTCATGCGGTCAGAACGGCGAAACAGAGCGGGTTTAAGGTGACTGTGATCTATGATGAAAGCAGCAAAAAAGACTGGGAAGAAATCAAGTCTCTGGGGGATGTGGTTCTGGAGGAATCGGATTCTTATATGAAATTCTTCGATAAGCAGGGATAGCAGAAAGGAAAGTGTGAGATGAAAACAGCATTAACAATAGCAGGCAGTGATTCGAGTGGAGGCGCCGGTATTCAGGCGGATATTAAGACGATGACGGTCAACGGGGTCTACGCCATGAGTGCAATCACGGCCTTGACGGCACAGAATACGACCGGTGTCACGGGAATTATTGAAGTGACGCCTGATTTTCTGGGAAAACAGCTGGATGCGGTTTTTGCGGACATCCGGCCGGATGCAGTGAAGATCGGAATGGTTTCCGGGAAGGCATTGATTGAAACGATTGCGGACAAGCTGGAAGTGTATCATGCGGAAAATATCGTTGTGGATCCTGTGATGGTTGCCACCAGTGGGGCAAGGCTGATCAGTGAGGAGGCGATCGGCGCATTGAAAGAGAGACTGCTTCCGATGGCGACGGTATTAACGCCGAATATTCCCGAAGCTGAGGTGCTTGCCGATATGCAGGTGAAGACGGAGGAAGACATGGTAACTGCAGCAGAAGTGATCAGCCGCAGATATGGCTGCGCAGTTCTGTTAAAAGGCGGGCATCAGCTGAATGATGCCAATGATCTGCTTTATCGGGAGGGAAGCATAAAATGGTTCTGCGGCAGAAGGATCGATAATCCGAATACCCACGGAACGGGATGCACCTTATCCAGTGCGATCGCGGCAAATCTGGCGAAGGGATTTGATCTGGATACATCGGTGGAACGGGCAAAGGAATATATTTCCGGTGCGCTTTCGGCCATGCTGGATCTGGGAAGCGGAAGCGGGCCGATGAACCATGCCTTTGCGGTTACCGGAAAATTTACGGAGGAACAGTCATGATATTATTTAACAGTGATTATACAGAGGGAGCACATCCCAGAATTCTGGAAAGATTGATGGAGACGAATCTGGAGCAGACTACCGGTTATGGGGAGGATGCTTACTGTGAGGCGGCAAGAGAAGCGATTCGAAAGGTGTGCGATGCGCCGGAAGCGGATGTACATTTCCTGGTGGGAGGAACGCAGGCGAATTTTACCGTTATTTCGTCGGCTCTGAAACCATATCAGGGCGTTTTGTGTGCGGATACCGGCCATATCAATGTACACGAGACCGGTGCGGTGGAGGCATGCGGACACAAGGTGCTTGCACTTCCGGGGAAGGATGGCAAGATCACGGCTGAGCAGATTAGGAATGCGCATGATCTGCACTGGAGCGATGAGTCACACGAACATATCGCGCAGCCGAAGATGGTATACATTTCCCATCCAACAGAGCTTGGAACCCTGTATACGAAAGGTGAGTTGGAAGAAATCGGGCGTGTCTGCCGGGAATGCGGTCTGTATCTGTTTCTCGACGGGGCAAGGCTAGGGTATGGTCTGATGGCTACGGGGACGGATGTGACAATTGCGGATATTGCAAAAATTTGCGATGTGTTTTATATTGGCGGTACGAAAGTCGGCGCGCTCTTTGGGGAAGCAGTTGTGATCATGAATCCCCAGTTGAAACCGGATTTCCGCTACTGTATTAAACAGAAGGGTGGTATGTTGGCAAAGGGGCGTCTTCTGGGAATTCAATTTCTGGAGCTGTTCCGGGACGGGTTGTATTTTGAGATTGCAAAGCATGCGATCGATATGGCGATGATTTTAAAGGAAGGGTTGAAGGAAAAAGGGTATTCTTTCTTTATGGACAGCGTGACGAACCAGCAGTTTATTATGATCGAGGATGAGAAGCTTGAGAAGATCCGTGAAAAATACGGTGTGACATATCAGCAGAGATATGATGAGACGCACAGCGTAATCCGGCTTTGTACCAGCTGGGCTACGACGGAGGAGAATGTGAGATCACTTCTGGCGGATCTGTAAATATGAAAATGTAAGATGTATACGTAAAAAAAGGTCCGGTGGACCTTTTTTTTGTTTTGGGGGATAAAGATAAAGTTAAATATCTAATTAAATAATGCGAAGAAATTATAATAAAAGTATAAAATCTTTTCTCATACAATTGACATTTCTGTACATAAATCATAGAATAACCGTTAGACATCTAAGCATTGGAGGTGAGATGATGTATCAGGATGAACGGAGAGAAGGCGACAGTACCGGCATGTGCTGTGACAAAAACATACCATTACTGTTTTTGATGCATCAGGTGTTTCATATGAATGTGCAGTATATTATTCACTTGATAGAACCTTTGAAGATCAAGCCGGGACACGCCGGGATTTTGCTTTTTCTTAGAAAAGCAGGGCCGCTCTCGCAGCGTGAGATCGCGGATCATATCGGGGTGAAGCCGCCGTCTGTGACGGTCGCGATCCAGAAGCTGGAGAAGCTGGAGTATGTGGAGCGCAGACCGGACAAGAAGGATCAGCGTATCGTAAATATTCAGATCACGGAGAAGGGGATGGAATGCACAGAGAAGTTAATGACAATTGCGGATCAGGCAGATGCGGTACTGTTCAAGGATATGAGTGTAGAAGAAAAGCTGCTGCTCCGGCGTTTGATGCTGCAGATGCGGGAAAATCTTTTTTCTGTAAAGGAGATTAATCTGAAAGAATTAATGGAAACATGTCCCCATATGGACCAGACAGAAAAGGGATATGTGAAAACGAGAAGAAAGGATCGTTGTTGATATGAGAAAATTATTGAAACATTTGAAACCGTATACGGCGACCATTGTTGTTATCATCGGTTTCCTGATTGTTCAGGCAACCTGCGATCTGTCACTTCCTTCTTATACTTCTGACATTGTAAATGTGGGAATTCAGCAGGGAGGAATTGACGAGAAGATACCGGAAGCTGTTACCGAAGAGGAGATGGAGAGGCTGCTTTTGTTTATGAGCAGGGAGGATAGCGAACGGGTGCTGGAGGCGTATGAGCTGAAGACGGCGGATACCGGATATGACTGTGAAGGCAGTGTTTATGTTCTGAAGGAATCAGCTGCCGAAGACAAGGAAGAAGTGCAGGAATTGTCGGAGATCCTGGGGCAGCCGATGCTGCTGGTATCCGGATTTGAGTCTGATAGCGATACAACCAAACAGATGGAAGTATCGATGAAGGACAACATGAAAGCAGCCATTCAGTCACAGGCGGAGGCAAAGGCAAAGAAAGCCGCCTCTCAGATGACAGAAGAGGAGAAGGCTGCTCTTGAGGCAAATCCGGAGCTTGCTAAGAAACAGCAGGAAGAAATGCAGGCGCAGATTGAAGCGCAGATGCAGAAGATTGATGAAGCGGATATGTTCGAAATTCTGGGAATGCTCTCTGAGGATCAGAGAGAAGAGATGGTAGCACAGATTGCAGAAAAAATGGATGATATGCCGGATTCGATCGTGGAGCAGGCAGCTACGGCTTATATAAAGACTGTGTATGAAAAGCTGGGAATGGATACGGAACAAATTCAGAACAGCTATATTCTGAGAACAGGTGCGAAGATGATCGGCCTAGCATTTCTTGGAATGCTTGCCAGTGTGATGGTGGGACTTCTGGCATCCCGTGTTGCGGCTAGAACCGGACGTGACTTAAGAAGCAGGGTATTCAAGAAAGTAGTCGGATTTTCAAACGCGGAATTCGACCATTTCTCAACGGCATCCCTGATTACAAGGAGTACCAATGATATCCAGCAGATTCAGATGCTGGTCGTTATGTTACTGAGGATGGTAATGTATGCACCGATCATGGCAGCAGGCGGAATCATCAAGGTATTCCGGACCAATGTCGATATGTCATGGATCATCGGACTTGCGGTTGTGCTCATACTTCTGCTTGTGTTGGTATTATTTATCGTGGCAATGCCGAAATTCAAGATTTTGCAGAACATGGTGGACCGTCTGAATCTGGTAACGAGGGAGATCCTTACCGGACTTTCTGTTATCCGGGCGTTCAGTACGGAGAAATATGAAGAGAAGCGTTTTGATAATGCAAACAAAGATCTGATGAAGACAAATCTGTTTGTAAATCGTGCGATGACATTTATGATGCCGGTCATGATGCTGGTCATGAATGGAATTACGATTCTGATCGTCTGGAACGGGGCGCATGGAATCGATAACGGAAATATGCAGGTCGGTGATATGATGGCATTTATCCAGTATACGATGCAGATCATCATGTCGTTCTTAATGATCTGTATGGTGTCCATCATGCTCCCGAGAGCGGCGGTCGCTGCAGATCGTGTAGATGAAATTCTTGCGAGTAAAACAGCAATCGAGGATCCAGAGAATCCGGAAACACTCCCTGCAGGAAGTAAAGGAGAAGTGGTGTTTGATCATGTAAACTTCCGCTATCCGGGGGCCGAGGAGGATGTGCTTCATGATATTCATTTCACGGCAAAACCTGGACAGACGACAGCGATCATCGGAAGTACTGGAAGCGGAAAGTCTACGCTCGTCAACCTGATTCCGAGATTCTATGATGTGACAGGCGGAAGGATCCTGATCGACGGAACCGATATCCGGGAAATCACTCAGCATGAGCTTCGGGATAAATTGGGATATGTTCCGCAGAAAGGGGTACTGTTCTCAGGTACGATCGAATCCAATATTCTTTACGGAAATCCGGATGGAACGAAGGCGGAGATGGAAGAGGCGGCTTCGATTGCCCAGGCGACAGAATTTATCGAAGAGAAGCGAAAAAAATATGACAGTCCGATCGCTCAGGGCGGAACCAATGTCTCCGGAGGACAGAAACAGAGATTGTCCATTGCGCGTGCGATCGCGAAGAAGCCGGATGTCTTTATTTTCGATGACAGCTTCTCCGCGCTGGATTATAAAACCGACGTAACGCTGCGGGCTGCCTTGAAGGAAAAGACGCAGGACAGTACCGTTATTATTGTGGCGCAGAGAATCAGCACGATTCTCCATGCAGAACAGATCATCGTTCTGGATGAGGGAAGAATAGCGGGAATCGGTACACATAAAGAGCTTTTGAAAAACTGTGATGCATATTATCAGATTGCTTCTTCGCAGTTGTCCGAGAAGGAACTTGCGGGAGATATGGGAACGACCGGAAAGGAGGAGATGGCGCATGCCTAGACACGGAGGACACGGAACGATGAAATCAACGGAAAAAGCGAAAGATTTCGGCGGGACTATGAAAAAACTGATCAATTACATGAGTGTATATAAAATCGGCATTTTCTTTGTCGCGGTATTTGCAATCGGAAGTACCGTTTTCAGTATATTGGGTCCTAAGGTTCTTGGAAAAGCGACGACGGAGATCTTTAACGGACTGATCAGCAAGATATCCGGAGGCGACGGGATTGATTTTGGGAAAATAGGAAAGATACTGATTGCGCTTCTCTGCCTCTACGCGGTAAGTGCGCTGCTGTCTTTCCTGCAGGGATTTATTATGACAGGAATATCACAGAAAATGACATACCGCATGAGAAAGGAAATTTCCGAGAAAATCAACCGCCTGCCAATGAAATATTTTGACAAGACGACACACGGAGAGGTACTCTCCAGAGTGACGAATGATGTGGATACGCTCAGCCAGAGTCTGAACCAGAGTGCAACGCAGTTGATCACTTCTGTGACAACGCTCATTGGTGTTCTGGTGATGATGCTGAGCATCAGTCCACTGATGACGGTCGTGGCACTTTTGATTCTTCCAATCTCTATGATATTTGTATCTACGATCGTAAAGCATTCTCAGAAGTTCTTTAAGAGCCAGCAGGAATATCTGGGACATATTAATGGACAGGTGGAAGAGGTTTATGGCGGACACAATATTGTAAAGGCATTCAACAAAGAAAAGGATGTGATCCGAACCTTTGATGAGACGAATGAGATCCTTTATCAGTCGGCGTGGAAATCACAGTTCCTTTCCGGTATGATGATGCCGATCATGCAGTTTGTCGGCAATCTGGGATACGTCGGTGTTTCGATCCTTGGAGGATATCTGGCAATCCGCAAAACAATTGAAGTGGGTGATATCCAGTCCTTCATTCAGTATGTGCGTTCTTTTACCCAACCGATCCAGCAGGTAGCGCAGGTCGCGAATATGCTGCAGTCTACGGCGGCAGCTTCCGAGCGAGTATTTGAATTCCTTGGAGAAGAAGAAGAGGACCAGGTTGTGGAACATCCGGTTTCTGTGGAGGGACTGGAAGGAAATGTCACGTTCGATCATGTACAATTTGGTTATAATCCGGATCATGTGATCATCCATGATTTCTCGGCTGAGGTACATCAGGGACAGAAGATTGCCATTGTCGGTCCTACAGGAGCCGGCAAGACCACGATGATCAAACTGCTGATGCGTTTTTATGATGTGAATAAGGGAGCGATTCTGGTTGACGGACATAATGTCAGGGATTTCAACAGGAGTGAGCTCAGGGAAATGTTCGGAATGGTGCTTCAGGACACCTGGCTGTTCAACGGAACGATTGAGGATAATATCCGCTACGGCAAGCTGGATGCGACACATGAGGAAGTGGTAGCGGCCGCGAAAGCGGCACATGTACACCGGTTTGTACAGACTCTGCCGAACGGGTACCAGATGGAACTAAATGAAGAGGCGAGCAATGTGTCCCAGGGGCAGAAACAGCTTCTTACGATCGCAAGAGCGATTCTGGCGGATCCGAAGATTCTGATTCTGGACGAGGCAACAAGCTCTGTTGACACCAGAACGGAAGTCCAGATTCAGAAAGCAATGGATAACCTGATGAAGGGAAGAACCAGCTTTGTAATCGCACATCGTCTCTCAACGATACGGGATGCGGACCTGATTCTGGTGATGAAGGACGGAGATATTATCGAACAGGGAAGGCATGAAGAATTGCTTGCGAAAGGCGGCTTTTATGCCGAGCTATATAATTCTCAGTTTGAATCTGCTTCAAGCTGTGCATAGAGAAAAAGCGGGCGATGTCCATATGACATCACCCGCTTTTTCAATGGAAAGATTTTATATTTGGATCAGTTTTTCTGCGCGTTCCAGAGATTCTTCAATATTGCTGCAGAAATTCTCTTTTCCGGCCATTTCCACAAAGCCGGCTTTATTCAGTGCATTCATAGGCTGTTCATTTACATGAGAGAAGATTATCGTAATGTTGTCTTCTTTACATTTTTTCCATAAATCGATCAGAGAGTTCATGGCTGTGCTGTCTAATGCCGGAACACCGCGCATACGGAGTATCAGACATTTGGTTTTGCTATGGCAGATGATTTGTTCGATGGAGTCAGCTGCGCCAAAGAAGAGCGGACCATTGATTTCGTAAACGCTGATCTCACGCGGAAGTACGCGAAGCTGACTATTTACTTCTTCACTGTCGTCATCTGCATAGGTCCATCCTCTTATACTTGTCTCATCGCTCATGCGCTTGATAAATAACAGACATGCAAGAAGCATTCCGATCTCGATTGCAACTACAAGGTCGAAGACGATGGTGAGGATAAAGGTAATGACAAGAACTGCGATGTCGCTCTTTGGGGCAGTCTTTACCAGACGAACAAACGGTCTCCACTGGCACATATTGTATGCAACAATGAAAAGAATCGCAGCGATTGTCGGCATAGGAATCATTCCGGCGAATGGCATCAGGACGACAAGAACCAAAACCAGAGTGATAGAATGTACCATACCGGCAATCGGAGTACGGCCACCGTTCTTGATGTTGGCAGCAGTACGTGCAATGGCTCCTGTTGCAGGGATTCCTCCGAAGAATGCAGAAGCCATATTGCCGGCGCCCTGGGCAATCAGTTCCGTATTGGAACGGTGTTTGCTGTTGATCATTCCATCGGCAACCACACAGGAGAGAAGCGATTCGATGGCTGCCAGCACTGCGATGGTAAATGCATCCGGAAGTGCGGTGCGTATCATTTCAAAGCTCATGGACGGCAGATGGAATGACGGCAGACGGTTACTGATGGTATACAGATCCCCGATGGTATTGACCTTCAGAGGCAGGAATCTCACCATCAGGATTCCGACGATCACGGCAATCAATGATCCCGGGATTTTCTTAGCAAAATATGGAGCGATGATCAGGACGGCAAGACTGACGAGGCCGACGATTACGGCATGGATGTTCAGGGTAGAGATATTTTGGATAAATGCTTCCAGTTTCTCCATAGTCTCGATCGGCTTCACGCCTTCCGGATAGGTGAGACCACAGAAGTCTTTGAGCTGTCCAATGACAATCGTTACGGCAATTCCTGCGGTAAATCCGGTAGTGATTGTAAATGGAATGAATTTGATTAAGCTGCCAAAATGGCAGATACCCATAATGACCAGAATGATTCCGGCAAGGATGGTTGCCGCAGCGAGGCCGTCGGTGCCGCTTTTGGCGACAATACCGGCTACGATGGTTGCAAATGCTGCGGTCGGCCCGGCGATTTGTACTGCACTACCCCCGAGTGCAGAGATAACGAATCCGGCTACGATTGCGGTGAAGATTCCGGCTTCCGGCCCCACACCGGAAGCAAGTGCAAGTGCGATAGAAAGCGGAAGCGCAATAATAGCCACAATAATGCCAGCTGTTACATCCTTGATGAACTGTGAACGGTCATAGCCTTTCAGGGTTGTAAGCAGCATTGGTTTGAAAGTTCCCATGTTTACTTGTTCCTCCTTTAGATAAACTTTTGTAGTTCCCGAAGTGAATATATCCTTCTGGTTCATAACTCCCAATATAAGTATATCAGAGGGAAAAGATGTGGTAAAGAAAAAAAGTGCCCGAAGTGGCAAACTTCAGGCACTAAATCAAATACATAAAGGATTAGTTCTTAGAAGACTGGTAGTCCAGTGCGGCTTCTACAAAACCTTTAAACAACGGATGCGGTTTGTTTGGACGAGACTTTAGTTCCGGATGAGCCTGAGTCCCGATGAACCATGGGTGGTCTGGAATCTCGATCATTTCCACGATCCTTCCGTCCGGAGATAAGCCGGAGAGCTTCATGCCGTTCTTTTCCAGCACATCACGGTAGTCATTGTTGACTTCGTAACGGTGGCGGTGCCGTTCGGAAATCTCTTTCTTGCCGTAGAGCGAGTAGGCCTTGCTTGTCTCATCAAGAACACAAGGATAAGATCCCAGTCTTAAGGTCCCTCCAATATTTTCCACGCCAATCTGATCCGGCATAATATGGATGACAGGATGCGTGGTGTCCGGTTTCAGTTCCACACTGTGTGCATCGTGATATCCGACCACATTTCTTGCAAATTCCACAATGGAAAGCTGCATGCCAAGACAGAGACCGAGAAATGGAACTTTGTGTGTGCGGGCGTATTTGATTGCTTCGATCTTTCCGTCTATACCGCGGTCTCCGAAACCTCCCGGCACGAGGATACCGCTTACATCGGATAGGATCGTATCCACATTCTCCGGAGTTACCGTTTCTGAATCCACCCATTTAATATTTACGGTAGTATGACTGTAAATACCGCCGTGCTTTAAGGCTTCTACTACACTGATATAGGCATCGTGGAGCTGGATGTATTTTCCGACCAGTGCTACAGTCACTTCCTGAGTAGGATGCTTCAGACAGTCTACCATCTCTCTCCAGTCCTTGAGGTCCGGCTCCGGACATGGAAGATGAAGGGATTCGCACACAACTGATGCGAGGTGTTCCTCCTCCATGGCAAGCGGTGCTTCGTAAAGATACTCTACGTCCAGATTCTGGAGAACATGGCTTGCAGGTACATTACAGAACAGGGCGATTTTGTCCTTGATGCCGTCGTCCAGCGGATGTTCGGAACGGCAGACGAGAATATCCGGCTGAATGCCCATTCCCTGGAGCTCTTTTACACTTGCCTGAGTCGGTTTGGTTTTCATTTCCTGAGAAGCGCGAAGATACGGAATCAGGGTTACATGGATCAGGATGACATTTTCATGCCCCATATCATGCTGGAACTGACGAAGCGATTCCAGGAAAGGCTGACTTTCGATATCGCCTACGGTTCCGCCTACTTCAATGATTGCAATCTCTGTGTCGGTAGCGGTTGGGTTTCTGTAAAAACGGCTTTTGATTTCGTTTGTGATATGGGGAATGACCTGGACGGTTCCTCCTCCGAAGTCTCCCCGGCGTTCCTTCTGCAGAACAGACCAGTAAATTTTACCGGTTGTAACATTGGAATTTCTGGTAAGACTTTCATCAATAAAACGTTCATAATGTCCGAGATCGAGATCGGTTTCCGCACCGTCATCGGTTACGAATACTTCTCCGTGCTGTACCGGATTCATGGTTCCCGGGTCAATGTTGATATATGGATCGAATTTCTGCATGGTGACCGTGTAGCCGCGTGCTTTTAAAAGACGACCGAGGGATGCTGCTGTGATTCCTTTGCCGAGACCGGATACAACACCTCCGGTGACAAATACATATTTTACTGCCATAATAACCTCCTTATACTATACTGCTCATACCATTACTATATTTTTTCTCTAAAAAAAGCGAAAAAAACCATAAGATATCAATCTTTGGCTTCCTCGTCAAACCCGGTTCGAAATGAAACCGGTAAATAATATAATTGTGAAATAAAATACTTTAAAAGTATACACCCAATCCACAGGAAAATACAATCTTTTTTTGCAGACTGGGTGTAAAAAAATCACAAAGTTTGAATGGTGAATTTGTGCTTATTGGTAAATTGGTTTTTTCTCATATTTCGGCTCAGAAGTTGTCTGAATAGAAAGCTTCTGAAACAGGCGGACATCCACATTTGCCAGCATGACAGAGGTGTGCGCCTGACAGCCTTTCAGCTTCGGAATCTGATTCAGGGCAAGTTCTGCAACAGGGTCAGTAGAAGCGCTGATGGAAAGTGCGATCAGGACTTCGTCGATGTGAAGACGCGGATTGCGGCTTCCAAGATATTCTGTCTTGACTTTCTGAATCGGCTCGATTGCTGCCGGAGAGATCACATGTACACTGTGATCAATGCCTGCAAGCTCTTTTAATGCATTCAGAATCAGGGCGGCTGAAGCACCGAGAAGTTTGGAAGTCTTACCGGTTACGATTTTTCCGTCCGGAAGCTCCAGTGCTGCGGCAGGTCCGTCGGTCTCGGCGGCTAGATCCAGTGCGGCATCTACTACCTTGCGGTCGTGTACGGTAACGCCAGCCTGATTCATAAGAAGTTCAATTTTATAGGCTTCTTCACGTGGACAGCTTCCGGCAAGAAAGCGGTCCATAGTATGATAATAACGGCGGATGATCTCCTGCTTGGATGCCTCGCGGCAGACTTCATCGTCGCAGATACAGTTCCCGGCCATATTGACACCCATATCAGTTGGAGATTTGTAAGGACTACTTCCGTAGATGCGCTCAAATATTGCACAAAGTACCGGAAAAATCTCTACGTCACGATTGTAGTTGACTGTGGTTTCTCCATATGCTTCCAGATGGAACGGATCAATCATGTTGACATCGTTCAGATCGGCCGTCGCAGCCTCATAGGCAAGATTGACTGGATGTTTGAGCGGTATGTTCCAGATCGGAAATGTCTCAAATTTCGCATATCCAGCGTGGATTCCGCGTTTGTGTTCGTGATAGAGCTGGGAGAGGCATGTCGCCATCTTGCCGCTTCCCGGTCCTGGTGCTGTGATAACAACCAAGGGGCGAGTGGTTTCAATATAATCATTCTTACCGTATCCTTCGTCACTGACGATCAGTGGTATATTGGAAGGATACCCTTCTATCATATAATGAATATAAACTTTAATTCCCATCTTTTCCAGACGTCCTTTGAACAGATGTGCACTGTTCTGACCGGAATATTGCGTGATTACAACACTTCCTACATAGAGGCCGTTTTCTTCAAAGGAGTCCTTCAGACGCAGAACGTCTGTGTCATACGTGATCCCCAGATCACCGCGTACTTTGTTTGCTTCTATGTCGGCAGCGCTTATGACGATGACGATCTCGGCAGTATCTGAAAGTTCTTTAAGAAGGCGGAGCTTGCTGTCCGGCATAAAACCGGGAAGAACTCTGGCTGCATGGTAGTCATCAAAAAGCTTTCCACCGAATTCGAGGTAAAGCTTGTTGTCAAATTTATTGATACGTTCACGAATATGTGAAGACTGCATGCTAAGATATTTTTCATTGTCAAATCCGATTTTCATTGGTTACCATCCCTCTCTGCGTGTATTTTTGACATTCCACTTAACAGTATACTATAGTATATGTCATTTTTACAATCTTTTCATAATCTTTTTATTGATTTATGTTTTTGAGCTACTTATAATAGAAGAGATGAAAACTAGGAGGATACTTATGAATAATCAAAATAACAGGAATAATCCTAACAATAGAAACGGAAACCCTAATAATAAGAACAATCGTCAGGGAATGAATATGCTGATTTTCATACTTCTTCTTGTTGCAGTTCTTATGTTTTCCTTTTTCCAGATGCGTGATGACGATAATGCGCAGGAAATCTCTTATGACCGTTTTATGGAGATGGTTGAGGACGGAGAAGTGAAGGAAGTTGTGATTGAATCAGACCGGATCGTGATCAAACCGAAGAGCGAGAGTGAGATCGCAGCGGAGAAGGATAAGGCAACTGATGAGAGCGGAGTGGTTGAGGGTGCTGTAAAAGAGAATCAGGAGGAAGATAAAAAGAGTATCTTTGCTTCTGAAAAAGAGTATTATACTGGAGTTGTAGATGATCCGAACCTTACACAGAAACTGCTGGATGCCGGCGTGAAGCTCAGCCACGAGATACCGGATTCTACACCATACATTGTTATGAACCTCCTTGCAACAGTGCTTCCGTTCGTATTTCTGATCGGGATGGCCATCTATCTGATGAGAGGAATGTCGAAAGGCGGCGGAGTGATGGGGATCGGTAAGAGCAATGCCAAGATGTATGTGGAAAAGTCTACCGGTGTTACATTTAAGGATGTTGCCGGACAGGATGAGGCAAAGGAATCTCTGCAGGAAGTAGTAGATTTCCTTCATAATCCGGGGAAATATACCGGTATCGGTGCGAAACTTCCGAAAGGTGCACTGCTTGTGGGACCTCCGGGAACAGGTAAGACTCTTCTTGCGAAAGCGGTTGCTGGTGAGGCGAATGTGCCGTTCTTTTCTTTGTCCGGTTCTGCGTTTGTTGAGATGTATGTCGGTGTAGGTGCTTCCAGAGTGCGAGACCTTTTCAAACAGGCTCAGCAGATGGCTCCGTGTATCATCTTCATCGATGAGATCGATGCAATCGGTAAGAGCAGGGACAGCCAGCTCGGCGGAAACGATGAGCGTGAGCAGACGTTGAATCAGCTTCTTGCGGAAATGGATGGATTCGATACAAATAAAGGGTTGTTGCTTCTTGCAGCTACGAACCGTCCGGAGATCCTGGATCCGGCGTTGCTTCGTCCGGGACGTTTTGATCGTCGGATCATCGTTGACAAGCCGGATCTGAAAGGACGAATTGATGTCCTCAAGGTACATTCGAAAGATGTCAAGATGGATGAGACCGTGAATCTGGAAGAAATTGCGCTTGCAACTTCAGGAGCGGTGGGATCAGATCTTGCAAATATGATCAATGAGGCTGCCATCAATGCAGTGAAGAACGGGCGTCAGGTTGTATCACAGGCAGACCTTTTTGAGGCAGTGGAAGTGGTTCTTGTAGGTAAGGAGAAGAAAGACCGGATCATGAGTCAGAAAGAGCGCCGGATCGTGTCTTACCATGAGGTGGGACATGCCCTGGTAAGTGCTCTGCAGAAGGACGCTGAACCGGTGCAGAAGATTACAATCGTTCCAAGAACGATGGGAGCGCTCGGGTATGTAATGCATACACCGGAAGAAGAGAAGTTCCTGAATACCAAGGCAGAACTGGAAGCGATGCTGGTGGGAATGCTCGCGGGCCGTGCCGCGGAAGAAATCGTGTTCGATACGGTAACGACTGGAGCGTCCAACGATATTGAGCAGGCAACCAGAATTGCACGTGCTATGGTTACACAGTATGGTATGTCAGAGAAATTCGGCTTGATCGGTCTGGAATCAGTTCAGAATCGTTATCTGGACGGACGTCCGGTCATGAACTGCGGAGAAGCAACAGCTTCTGAGATTGATCAGGAAGTCATGAAAATGCTGAAAGGGGCTTATGCAGAAGCCAAACGTTTGTTATCCGAGCATCGTGATACAATGGATCAGATTGCTGAATTCCTGATTCGTGAAGAGACGATTACCGGAAAAGAATTCATGAAGATCTTCAGAAAATGCGAAGGAATTCCGGAGCCTGAAGAAGATGAGACGAAAAAAGCAGGAGAACTTCCTGCAAAAGAGAAGGAACAGAGACTTCTGGATCAAGAAAACAATTCAGAAAATGAAACTGAAAAAGATGAGGATGGATTCATTCTTCCTAAGAACAGATAAATAGAAGTATATTTTGCGGCGGTCAGCTTGATTTTAGCGGACCGCCGTTTTGTCACTTGTATTATTCCCTACGGACAAGTATAATAGGACTATGGAAAATCAGACATTTATTATTGAAGAAGAATTAAAGAAACTGCCCGGACGTCCGGGCGTTTATCTGATGCATGATGAAAAGGATGAGATCATTTATGTAGGAAAGGCGATCAGCCTGAAGAATCGTGTCCGGCAGTATTTTCAGAGTAGCCGTAATAAGGGTGTGAAGATTGAACAGATGGTGACACACATTACTCGTTTCGAGTATATTGTCACAGATTCTGAGTTGGAAGCGTTAGTGCTGGAATGTAATTTGATCAAGGAATACCGCCCGAAATACAATACCATGCTGATGGATGACAAAAGCTATCCTTTTATCAAAGTTACGGTAAATGAGGCATACCCGAGAATTATGATGGCCCGTCAGATGAAGAAAGATAAGGCTAAATATTTTGGCCCTTATACGAGTGTGACTGCAGTGAAGGATACGATTGAACTGGTACGGAAGCTGTATCATTTGAGAAGCTGCAACAGAAGCCTTCCCAAGGATATCGGAAAGGAGCGGCCGTGCCTTTACCACCATATCAAGCAATGCGATGCTCCATGTCAGGGGTATATTTCTCAGGAAGAATACAAAAAGTCGGTAGATGAGGTGCTGAAGTTCCTGAATGGAAACTATGAGAAGATACTGGGAGATCTGGAACAGAAGATGATGGAGGCATCGGATAATCTGGAATTTGAGAAAGCAATCGAATACCGGGAACTGATCGGAAGTGTCAGACAGATTGCCCAAAAACAGAAGATTACAGATACAGGAGGAGAAGATCGGGATATTATTGCGCTTGCGAGAGAGCAGGAGGATGCGGTGATCCAGGTATTTTTTATTCGCAGCGGCAGGCTGATCGGACGTGATCATTTCTATCTCAGAATTGCAAAAGGAGATGGAGTAAGTGAGATCCTATCCAGTTTTATCAAACAGTTTTATGCTGCTACACCTTATATACCGGGAGAGCTGATGCTTCCGGAAGAACCGGAAGACCAGGACATTCTGGAACAATGGTTGGGGCAGAAGAGAGGGCATAAAGTGCATTTGCGGGTCCCAAAAAAAGGAGAAAAAGAGAAACTTGTGGAACTTGCCGCAAAGAATGCGCAGCTGGTTCTTGCAAAGGATAAGGAAAGGCTGAAGAGAGAAGAGGGAAGAACGATCGGGGCGGTCAAGGAGATTGAGAGTATTCTGGGACTTCAAAATATTTTGAGGATGGAGGCTTTTGATATTTCCAATACGAATGGATTTGATTCAGTGGGATCCATGGTAGTATATGAGCGTGGAAAACCGAAACGTAATGATTACAGAAAATTTAAGATCAAAGGAGTTCAGGGAGCAGATGATTATGCCAGTATGAGAGAAGTGTTGACCAGAAGATTCCTTCATGGACTGGATGAACAGAAGAGTGGGAAGGAACTTGGAAGTTTCCAGGTATTTCCGGATCTGATCCTGATGGACGGAGGAAAAGGTCAGGTGAATGTGGCGCTGGAAGTTCTGGATGAACTGCATCTTGCGATTCCGGTCTGCGGTATGGTAAAGGATGACCATCACCGGACCAGGGGATTATATTATAATAATGAGGAACTGCCAATTGATCGAAATTCAGAGGCTTTTCGGCTGATTACCAGAATCCAGGATGAAGCACACCGTTTTGCAATTGAATTCCACAGAAAGCTGCGTGGACAAGGCCAGGTTCATTCGATTCTGGATGATATCCCCGGTATCGGACCGGCAAGGAGAAAAGCGCTTATGAAGAATTTTGTGGGATTGGATGAAATAAAAAAAGCTGAAATAGAAGATTTGAAAAAAATTCCATCTATGGATGAAAAATCGGCACGAAGCGTGTATAATTTCTTTAGGAGTGACACAAAAGATCAGGATGAATCCCTGGAAAAAAGATAAAGGAAAAGGAGAACAGACAATGGGAGTTGAGTTACAGAGAATCGTGGAAAAAATGAAGTTGAAGAATCTGACACCGGAAGTGGATCTGACAAAACGTGAAGTAAAGATTCCGGATATCAACAGACCGGCACTTCAGCTGGCAGGTTTTTTTGATCATTTTGAGTCTCAGAGAGTGCAGATAATCGGATATGTGGAGTATACGTATCTGGAGACACTGTCAGAGGAGCAGAGAGAAAAGATCTATGTTACGTTGATGTCTTATGGCGTTCCTTGCTTCATTTTCTGTCGGGAATTGATGCCGGACAAAGTATTTCTTGAGAAAGCAGTGGAAACAGGGACTCCGGTGTTTATTACGGACAAGCCGACTTCGGCATTTACAGCGGAGATCATTCGCTGGTTGAACGTAGAACTTGCACCTTGCATTTCTATACACGGCGTTCTGGTTGAGGTGTATGGTGTCGGTGTCCTGATTATGGGTGAAAGCGGAATTGGAAAGAGTGAGGCTGCGCTGGAACTGATCAAGAGAGGACATCGTCTTGTAACGGACGATGTGGTTGAAATCCATAAAGTCAGTGATGATACTCTGGTCGGAATGGCACCGAATATTACAAGACATTTTATTGAGCTGAGGGGAATCGGAATCATTGATGTGAAAACTTTGTTCGGTGTACAGAGTGTGAAAGAAACACAGAATATCGATCTGGCGATTACGTTGGAAGACTGGAATAAGGATAAAGAGTACGACCGTCTTGGACTTACAGAAGAATATACGGAATTCCTGGGCAACCGCATTGTTTGCCATAGTATTCCGATTCGTCCGGGAAGAAATCTGGCAATTATCGTCGAGTCGGCAGCTGTCAACCATAGGCAGAAACAGATGGGGTATAACGCTGCTCAAGAATTATACCGGCGTGTTCAGGAAAATCTGCAAAAAAAGTAATTAGATAAAAGAAGGAGAAAAGAAAATGAATTATTGTTTTGGAGTTGACATTGGAGGAACGACAATCAAAATGGGATTGTTCCAGTTTGATGGAAAGATGGTTGATAAATGGGAAATCAAGACCAGAACGGAGAACGCAGGGGAAGCAATTCTTCCGGATGTTACAAAAGCAATTAATAAGAAAATGATGGAGTTTGGACTTGAGAAACAGCAGATTCTCGGAATCGGGCTTGGAATTCCGGCACCGGTCACAGAAGACGGGATTGTGCCGAATACCGCAAATCTCGGATGGGGATACAAGGAAGTGAAGCGTGAGTTGGAGGAACTGACCGGAATCCATGTTGCTACGGGAAATGATGCCAATGTAGCTGCGTTGGGAGAAATGTGGCTCGGTGGAGGCCAGGGACATCGCAACATGGTCATGGTTACGCTCGGAACCGGCGTAGGTGGAGGAGTCATTATCAACGGTGAGTGTGTGATAGGAAAGCATGGAGCAGGCGGTGAAATAGGACACATTTGTGTGAATTATGAAGAGACGGAACCCTGCGGATGTGGTAACAGAGGATGTCTGGAACAATACGCATCAGCGACGGGGATTGTTAGACTTGCCCGGAAACGTCTTGCGCAAGACGAGGAGCCGAGTTTGCTGCGTGATGTTACGGAACTCAGTGCAAAAGAAGTGTTTGATGCTGTAAAAAAAGATGACAAGGCAGCAATTGAAGTCGCAAAAGAGTTTGGAAAATATCTGGGATATGCACTTGCCAATCTTGCGGCAGCATGTGATCCTGCAGTCATTGTAATTGGGGGAGGAGTATCAAGAGCCGGAGAAATCCTTTTCGACTATATCGAGGGGCCATTTAAGGAAAGAGCATTCTTCGCAAACAGGGAAACACAGTTTGCTCTTGCACAGCTCGGAAATGATGCAGGAATCTGTGGGGCGGCTAAGATGATCCTTAAATAAGTACATATGGAAAGCAGAAGAAACAAGTTTGATAGTTAAAAAAGGGACGTAACACGCAATGATAATTCGTGTTACGTCCCTTTTGATATTTTGGATTATTCTATTGATCTGATGTGCCTGGGTCTGTTGGAGTGGTTGGATCCGTCGGAGTAGTAGGCTCTGTCGGAGTGGTAGGCTCTGTCGGAGTGGTAGGCTCTGTTGGGGTGGGCGTTCCACCGCCATTGCCGCTGCTATTTCCTCCATTTCCACTTCCATTTCCGCCGTTTCCGCTGTTTCCGCCGTTTCCGCCGTTTCCGCTTCCTCCTCCATCATCCGGATTCTCAGAATCATCCGGTTCTTCGGGCTCTTCGGGTTCTACCGGCTCGTGTCCCGGACAAGTTTCCGTCGGATAAGTGCCCGGAGCAAACCATTCTGTCATGGAAGGACATTCATCAGATAAAGCAAGTAGTCCGGTCTCAGTACAGATGGTTCTTCTTACCAGAGAAGATGGCATTGTGAAATCTTTATAGGCCAGACCAAGGGCGCTGTTAATTCTATCCATAATATTGGACCAGATTCGCACGTGGTAGTACCAGCTTGTGTCACTGAGCGATTGGTTGTTATCATATCCCATCCAGATGGAACAGGTATAATAAGGTGTATATCCGGCAAACCATAGATCCTTATTATCAGAAGTTGTACCGGTTTTTCCGGCTGCCGGCATATTTTCAAGCTGGGCATACGGTGCTGCAGTACCCTTTGTTACAACATCTTCCATCGCGAGTGTCAGGAGGGCAGCAGTCGTATCTTTGATGATGGTTTTCGATTCGTTTTTGGTATTATCAATCAGCACATTACCGTCATGATCCAGTACTTTTGTGTAAAGAATCGGCTTATTATAGACGCCGCCGTTGGCGATTGCGGCATAAGCGGCGGTCAGTTCATAATTGTATACACCGTGTGATACACCACCAAGCGCAAGGGATTCTACCATATCCTTATCTTTCGAAAGAGTGGTGATACCGAATTTCTCTACATATTCATAGCCAAGTGAAACGGAAATTTCGTTGATCACTTTTACGGCGATAACGTTCATAGACTGTTCAATTGCTTTCCGAAGCGTTACCGCACCGCGGTAGGAATCGCCCCACCAGTTGTGAACCTGCTTGTCTGGATTGGATTGATAGTAATATGGCTCGTCCACTTCGACATCTGCAAGAGTCTTACCTGCACTGTCGAGGGCCGGTGCGTAAACAGCAAGAATCTTAAAGCAGGAACCGGCCTGACGAGTCGTGCCGTAAGCACGGTTCAGTCCACGGTTTGTGGTTTTCTCGCCACGCCCTCCGACCATTGCTTTAATATGACCGTTGCTTTGGTCAATGATACAGACAGAAGCCTGTGGCTGCGGAGCGAGATTCACGTATTCATCATAGGTATCTCCCTCCTGGGCGATGCTTGCCTTAAAAGCTTCGATGTGTTGGTAAGCTTCCTCTTTTGAACTATATAAATACTTGGAATCCACACCATTATATTGCTTTACATTTCCTACGGAATAGTTTTCCTGTGTCTGCGCTTCATCTGCCCTGGTGACGGTCAATGCGTAGTCTAGATCCCAGGTCGTTTTCGATGGGAAATTGTCATCGTTGTTGAGCTCATCGTCACAGATTCCCTGAATCGTCAGATTCTGAGTTGTGTAAATGCTGAGACCGCCGCTGTAAATCGCGTTGTAAGCCTGAGTCTCTGTATAGCCGAGACCATCGGCGGAGGTCAAATCATCCATCAGCTGGTCGATCAGTGCATCAACAAAATAAGAAGTAACACGTGTTTCTTCCAAAACCTGGGTGTTCACCGTTTGAATTCGGGAGTAAACATCATCGGCCAGTGCCTCATCGTGTTCAGCTTGATCAATATACCCTTGTTCCAACATATTGTCCAGCACTTTCTTCCGACGTTCTGCATTTTTCTCTGGGTTCGTGATTGGGTTATAACCACCCGGACTCTTGGTAATTGCAGCAATCGTTGCGCATTCGGAAAGCGTTAGATCGGATACATCCTTGCCAAAATAACGTTTGGCTGCAGCTTGTACTCCCAATGTGTTCTGACCAAGGTTAATGGTATTGAGATAACTTTCAAGAATCTCTTCCTTACTCAGCTGCTTTTCAAGCTGCAGGGCAAGATACTGTTCCTGCAATTTACGTTCAACCTTTTCCAACTGACTTTCATTAATGAAGTCTGGAAATACATTGTTCTTAATAAGCTGCTGGGTAATTGTACTGGCTCCTTCCGAAAAATGTCCGCTTGTAAGTCCTACTACAGCAGCTCGAAGAATTCCCTGGGGGTCAATCCCGTTGTGCTGATAAAACCGGGAGTCTTCGACAGCAACAAATGCATGCTGAAGATCTTCCGGAATTTCATCGATTGTCACATAAACGCGGTTGGAACCGGCCTGCTTGAAATCTTCGATGATCGTTGCATTGTCATCCGCATAGGCAACAGAAGTATATCCCTCTGGTTTGATGCTGGAAGGAGTAATCTCCGGTGCATTATCAATGATTCGTTTTACCAGAAGCCCGGCACCTGCTGCGCCTGCGATACATACAACGGCAATACAGAGTAAAAAACCTTTAAATAGGCGCACACCTATTTTTTTCTTTCGCATATTTGCTTTGGAAGTAATATTTTTTTGCTTTTTAGAAGCGCTTCTTTTTCCATAATTCATGAACATTGCCTCCTTCATATTGATTTATTATAGCAAATATACCAATCTAAATAAAGCGAAAAATAAAAACTTCCTTATTACCTATGAGAAAATTAAGAAAAACTTCCGAATTCTTGTCGAATCGTGTTGATTTGTAATATTTTTGTAATTGTCTTGCATCTGGTAATCAGGATTTGTATACTTGTCATAGGAATTATAATTTGCAGATGAAGGGAAAGAATAAGGATGCTTAAGAAATATAGGACAGTGTTTGAAGGAAGCGAAGGCGAAATTACGGAAAAAAAGTCCAGATTTATTGCTACGGTTTTGCCGGTGCACAGTGAGGAAGAGGCGATTGGTTTTATCGAGCAGATGAGAAAGAAATACTGGAATGCAACGCATAACTGTTTTGCTTATGTGATCGGAGAACATTTCGAGATCCAACGGTGCAGTGATGATGGAGAACCTGGCGGAACAGCAGGGAAACCGATGCTGGATGTCCTGATGGGAGAAGAGCTTCATGATACGGCAGTCGTGGTGACACGGTATTTCGGTGGGACCCTTTTGGGAACCGGAGGTTTGGTGAGGGCTTATCAGGCCGCAACGAAAGCCGGTCTGTTGGCGAGCACTGTGATTACAAAATACCTTGGGAAAGAATATGTGATCGGGACAGATTATACGGGACTTGGAAAGATCCAGTACATTCTGGCACAACGTAAACTTTTTGTGCGAGATACGGAATATACGGACAGTGTTAAGATTCATGTTCTGATTCCGGAGGTGGAGGAACGGGAAGTGTTGGCTGAGATTACGGAAGGAACAAACGGACAGGCGAAGCTGGAATCCGGTGATATGTGTTATTTCGCGGATATTGACGGGAAGATTGAGATATTTCCGATTGGATAAAAAAGAGATTGAATAACGCTGCTTTGAAGTAAAATGCTGGTCACATAAGTGACCAGCATTCTTTATACTATATTCGATTATGTTTATTGAAATTCAGGTTCAATCAGTCCGTAAGTACCATTCTTTCTCTTATATACAACATTGACTTCATCAGTCTCTGCGTTGCTGAACACGTAGAAGTTGTGTCCGAGAAGTTCCATCTGGATGCAGGCATCTTCCGGGAACATCGGTTTGATTCCGAAGCGCTTTGTGCGGACGATCTGGATTTCTTCCGGATTCGGTTCGGCATTGGTCTCTTCATCGATGAATTCCTGGCGGAAGTCATGTCCACCCTGATGTTTGGCAATGAGTTTCGTTTTATACTTTCGAAGCTGGCGCTCGATAATCTCTTCTACTAAATCGATGGATACGTACATATCACTGCTTACCTGTTCAGAGCGGATAATGTTGCCCTTGACAGGGATTGTGACCTCGATTTTCTGACGTTCCTTTTCGACACTTAAGGTTACGATGATTTCTGTTTCAGGAGTAAAATACCTTTCAAGCTTCCCAAGCTTCTGTTCTACGGCCTGTCTGAGACCTGGTGTGATTTCGATGTTTCTTCCGCTAATGATAAATTTCATACAGCTCAACTCCTTTTGTTTGTATTTCCTATGCAGGGTGCCGGACGCACCTCATAAGAGCATTCCATAGAATAGAATCACTGTTCTATGAATCTATAAATATTATACTCTATTTCACTATGGACATGCAATGAAAAAAGAATAAATTTTGGCTTAATGAATGGAGCGGATTACTTCGACCCGGGATATATCGCCGTTATGCATCTTTGCCACACGGAGCCCAAAATTATCGAAATAGGTACATGCACCGACTCCAATCTCGGTCTGTTCTTCCTCAAATCGCTTATGGAGTACATCCCGAAGTGTCTGATTGTCCTCACATGGAATATGTACATGGATGATGGAGTTTACATGCTTTGCCTTTGAGGTAGCCCGGAAGATCACTCGCTCGGATTCATCGAATTCCACAAACAGGAATTTACGTGTTGCAAAGAGAATCGCGATGGAAATCACGCCGATCAGGGTGGCAACCGGATTAGAGTGTTCTACGATGATTTGTCGTGCAATGGCAAAAAGCAGAACTTCAAATACGGTTGAAGGTGTCTGCTGATAGAGCATTCGTATCATTTCGACACCAATGATCAGGCTCAGACAGTTTTCCAGAAGATCACTGTAGTTCGGATACATGTCAAAATTCGGGATATTTTTCAATGACATCGCGAGCTTTACAGCAACAAGTATAATGCTGACTGTAAGCACGACCGAGATGAAAATCTCCAGAAATGAAGACATTTTCCTTAAAATTGCGGTAGCATACTTTTTCATACATTTCCCCCTTATGAAATAAATTGATTGATAATTTCATTCTATCGAATAAACAAAGAACTGTAAAGGAGAATTTACTGGAAACTAGTCCGGTTCTTACTCTTTTACAGTTCTTTTATTTCTTTTATAAATATTTCATTTTTCGACTGAATATCCAGGGATATACGAAAATCACCCAGAAAATGATAATGCCATACTGAATCATTTCGCCAATCAGAGTGCTCCCAAGAAGGATTTTCAGCACCAGCTTCAAAACGACTGTCAGTGCAAGCCCGACCACATAGCGGAGCAGAAGTACGTTCCGGGAAGGGTTATTTGCCTTCGGGGAGAAGCGGAGCGTTTTATTTTCCAGATACCAGCCTGCGGCAAAGCCGAGTGCGGCGCCGGATGCTTTGAAACAATCGGTCACGTAACGATACTCGATCGTTTGGTTTCTATAAAGGTACGCGGACTGGATGCAGACCAGTGCGGCTGCCAATATAATGATCAGGGTGATGATACCGGTCCATTTCGAATTGGAAGTGAAGCGTTCCAGGTATTTCCGCGTAAACCAGGCAAAGAAGAGTGATATCACCATAGCAGTGATCACGTCCTTCGGCGTATGGCATCCCAGGTACATCCGTGAGAATCCGATCAGAAGAAATGTAAGCACGAAAATACATTTCCAGTACCATTTTTCGGCGTTGATGGCAAGTGTCGCAAAGAGGCTTGTTCCGCTCTGTGTGTGCCCGCTGGGAAAGGAGTACCCTGTGGCAGCCGGGATGGCACTTTCCACAGCTTTAAATTCCGGATCCAGTACCCAAGGACGCGGGATCCGGAACGTAATCTTCAGGCTTTGCACAAGAAGTCCTGCGCATAAATAGTTGAATCCGATCTGAACGGCCAGCTTCTTGTCGATACACCAGTACAGTGCACAGATGACAGCGATGATGACCAGCTCCTGCGCGAGAAACGTGATGAGCTGGAAAATCGTGTCAAGAAGCGGGGTACGTATTCCGGAAAGTGTCCATAAAAAACTCATTAGCTGATTCCTCGTTTACGCATTTTAGGATCCAGGATCTTTTTGCGGATACGTAAGGATTTCGGAGTTACTTCCAGCAATTCGTCGGTATCGATGAAATCGAGGGCTTCTTCAAGACTCAGGACCTTAGGTGGTGTAAGTTTCAGTGCTTCGTCGGCGCTGGAAGAACGAGTATTTGTCAGATGCTTGGTCTTGCAGACGTTCAGCTCGATATCGTCAGTTTTGGCATTCTGACCGACAACCATACCGGCGTATACCTTTTCGCCCGGTCCGATAAACAGGGTACCGCGATCCTGTGCATTGAAAAGACCATATGCAACGGCTTCTCCTGTTTCAAATGCAATCAGAGAACCCTGATTTCTGTACTGGATGTCACCTTTATATGGGGCATAGCCGTCGAAGGCAGTATTCATGATTCCGTTTCCTTTGGTGTCGGTCAGAAAATCGCCGCGGTATCCGATGAGGCCGCGGGCAGGAATGGAGAATTCCATTCGGGTGTAACCGCCGTTGGACATACCCATATTGCGGAGTTCCCCCTTTCTCTGACTAAGCTTGTCGATAACGACTCCAGTGAACTCGTCCGGAACATCAATGTAAGCAAGCTCCATCGGTTCCAGCTTCTTGCCGTTTTCATCGGTCTTATATAATACTTCTGCCTTGCTGACTGCGAATTCATAGCCTTCACGGCGCATATTTTCGATGAGAACGGAAAGGTGAAGTTCACCTCTTCCGGAAACTTTGAAGCTGTCGGTATTCTCGGTCTCTTCCACACGCAGACTGACATCGGTATTCAGTTCCCGGAATAAACGTTCGCGAATGTGGCGGGAAGTCACAAATTTTCCTTCCTGACCGGCAAATGGACTGTCGTTTACGATGAACTGCATGGCGATGGTAGGTTCGGAGATTTTCTGGAATTCGATTGGCCTTGGCTGGTCGACAGAACAGATCGTATCACCGATGGAAATGTCTGCAATACCGGAAATTGCCACGATTGAGCCGATAGTCGCTTTTTTAACTTCTACTTTATTCAGTCCGTCAAACTCGTAGAGTTTGCTGATCTTCACTTTCTTCTGCTTGTCTGGGTCGTGATGGTTGACAACGATCACGTCCTGATTCACGGCGATGGTACCGTTGTCTACTTTGCCGACACCGATTCTTCCGACGTACTCGTTGTAATCGATGGTACTGATCAGTACCTGTGTGCCGGCATCCGGATCGCCCTCCGGTGCAGGAATATAATCCAGGATCGTCTCAAAAAGAGGAGTCATATCCTTCGGTTCATCATCCTCATTGTAGGTGGCATATCCGTCTCTTGCGGATGCATAGATGAACGGACAGTCAAGCTGATCATCGGAAGCACCCAGATCAATCAGCAGTTCCAGTACTTCATCGATGACGCCATCCGGCCGTGCTTCGGGACGGTCAATCTTATTGATACAGACGATGACCGGAAGCTTCAGTGCCAGTGCTTTTTTCAGAACGAACTTGGTCTGAGGCATTGCTCCTTCAAATGCGTCAACAACAAGAATGACACCGTTGACCATTTTGAGAACTCGTTCCACTTCACCGCCGAAATCGGCATGGCCGGGTGTATCAATGATATTGATCTTTGTATTTTTATAGAAAACGGCTGTGTTTTTGGAAAGAATTGTGATGCCGCGCTCACGTTCGATATCGTTGGAGTCCATGACACGTTCGGCTACTTCCTGATTTGCACGGAATACACCGCTCTGTTTCAAAAGTTCATCCACCAGTGTTGTTTTACCGTGGTCAACATGGGCGATGATTGCAATATTTCTAATGTCTTCACGCTTTGTATTCATGTTCTTTTACCCTTCTTCTTACCTATATAATGTTGTAACTTGTTTAGTTTATCACATTTCTGGAATTTTACAAGTACTATCAAAAATTTTCAATTTTTAGTTCTAAAACAAATGGGTGATTCATAGATATATAAATGTGTCCGGTGAAATGTGTGCGGTAAAATGCCAGCTATACCGGGAAAAAATGCTGCGGAAGTACGCCAACGAAAAGGAAGGAGATTTACGACGCTATGTCAGATAAGATTATTGAAAACAACCAGGTAACAATTATGGGGCAGGTTGCATCCGAATTTGAGTTCAGTCACGAGGTGTTTGGTGAAGGATTCTACATCGTGGAGGTATTGGTGAAAAGGCTCAGCAATTCCTGCGACCGTATTCCTCTGATGGTCTCAGAACGGCTGATCGATGTGACGCAGGACTATACAGGAGAATTTATTATGGCATCCGGTCAGTTCCGGTCCTACAACCGGCATGAGGAGCAGAAAAACCGTCTGGTATTATCCGTGTTTGTGCGGGAGATTTCCTTTATGGAAGAAGAGCCTGACGGCTCGAAAACGAACAGTATTCTGTTGGATGGATATATCTGTAAAGAGCCGATTTACAGGAAGACACCGCTGGGAAGAGAAATTGCAGATCTTCTGCTTGCGGTCAATAGACCATACGGAAAATCGGATTATATACCATGTATTTGCTGGGGAAGAAATGCAAGGTATGCATCCGGATTTGAAGTGGGAGAGCATGTGCAGGTTCTTGGCAGGATCCAGAGCAGGGAATATGTGAAGAAACTGTCTGAGACGGAGACGGAGAAAAGAGTTGCCTATGAGGTGTCTGTAAGTAAGCTGGAATGTATGGAATAGATGAATGCAGAGATATTTTGCTAAATCCTTTGATTGACAGTGCTTTTAAATAATGATAAACTGTGAATAGTCAAGAAAAGTAAGTCAGGAGGAATATTATGTCTATTTTTACCGGTTCTGGTGTAGCAATCGTAACACCATTTAATGATGATGAGAGTATTAATTACGATAAATTAGATGAACTGCTGGATTTTCACTGTAATCATAGAACAGATAGTATTATTATTTGTGGGACTACAGGAGAGTCTTCTACTTTGTCGGAAGAGGAGCATATGGACTGTATCCGTTTTACGATTGAACGTGTAAAAGGACGTGTTCCGGTCATTGCAGGAACAGGGTCCAACAGTACATATACAACGGTGCAGATGTCGAGAGAAGCGGTTGAAGACGGGGCGGACGGATTACTTCTGGTAACTCCGTATTATAATAAATGTACACAGGCAGGTCTGGTTGCACATTACACTCAGGTGGCAAAGGAGGCGAAAGCGCCGATCATTCTTTACAGTGTTGCAAGCCGTACCGGTGTAAATATCGCACCGGAGACTGCTGCAGAGCTTTACAAAACCGTTGATAACATTGTGGGAATCAAAGAAGCTTCGGGAAATATTTCGCAGATTGCGAAAGTTATGAATCTGACGGACGGTAAGATTGATCTGTATTCAGGAAATGATGACCAGATCGTTCCGATCCTTTCTCTCGGAGGAAAAGGTGTGATTTCTGTACTTGCCAATATTGCGCCGGACTATACACATGATATCTGTGAGAATTTCTTTAAAGGCAATGTGGCAGAAAGTTGCCGGATGCAGCTTGCTGCACTTCCACTGATCGAGAAGCTGTTTTGTGAAGTCAATCCGATTCCGGTAAAAAAGGCATTGAATCTGATGGGGCTGGAAGTGGGACCGCTTCGTATGCCACTCACGGAGATGACAGAAGCAAATACTGCAAAATTAGCTGAACAGATGAAGAAATTTGGAATTTCTGTACTTTAATTGGAAGTCAGTAATGGTAAAAATGGGATTGATAGGACAGGGCTTTGCTGCCGGAAGGTGGCACTGCCCTTTTGTTAAATAAAGATAATTGTGAAAAAAATTACGATGTTTATGAAAGAACCAAAGGAGGAATGGATTGATGGTAAGGGCAATTATGCATGGATGCAACGGAAAAATGGGACAGGTCATTACAGGACTTGTCAGGGATGATGAGCAGATTGAAATCGTAGCAGGAGTGGATGCGTATTTAGGAATTGAAAATACATATCCGACATTTAAGACTCTTGCAGAATGCGATGTGGAGGCGGATGTAGTCATCGATTTTTCCAATGCATCGGCTGTGAACGCACTTCTCGACGAGTGTGTTGCAAGAAAACTTCCGGTTGTACTCTGTACGACAGGGCTTTCCGAGGAACAGCTCGCAAAAGTAGACAAGGCATCGGAGTCAACAGCAGTGCTTCGGTCAGCGAACATGTCGCTGGGAATCAATTTGTTGATGAAATTATTGAAGGAAGCAGCGAAAGTCCTCTCACCGGCAGGGTTCGATATCGAACTGGTGGAAAAGCATCATAATCAGAAGGTGGACGCACCGAGCGGAACCGCGATTGCACTTGCGGATTCGATTAATGAAGCACTGGATGAAAAGTATACCTATAATTATGACAGAAGCAAGGAACGCAAAAAACGTGAAAAGAATGAGATCGGAATCGTGGCTGTGCGTGGCGGAACGATTGTGGGACAGCATGATGTCATCTTTGCGGGGGCGGATGAGGTCATTGAGTTCCAGCATACGGCTTACTCCAAAGCTGTTTTTGGGAAGGGCGCAGTGGAAGCTGCAAAGTTCCTTGCAGGGAAGCCGGCAGGTCATTATGATATGAGTGATGTGATTCAGTTTTAGAAAAAGAATATCAGGGAGAATATGAAAATGAGTGGATTAAAAGAAAAATATCTGGAACGTCTGGCGGAATTATTTCCTACCATTGCAGCTGCCTCAACCGAAATCATCAATCTTCAGGCGATTCTGAATCTTCCAAAGGGGACGGAGCATTTTATAACGGATGTGCACGGTGAATATGAGGCGTTCAATCATGTCCTCAAAAACGGATCGGGTTCTGTAAAGCGGAAGATCGATGATGTGTTTGCAAACACGATGAGTGCGAGAGATAAGCAGACACTGGCAACACTGATCTACTATCCACGGGAGAAGATGGAAAAGATCCGTGAGACAGAACCGAATATGGATGACTGGTATAAGATTACGCTCTACCGTTTGATCGAGATCAGTAAGAGAGCGGCAAGCAAGTATACCCGCTCCAAAGTGAGAAAGGCGCTTCCGAAGGATTTCTCTTATGTAATTGAAGAATTGATTACAGAAAAGCAGGGACTGGCAGATAAGGAATCTTATTATGCGTCCATTATCAGTACCATTATCCGCATCGGAAGAGCAGAGGAGTTTATTGTAGCACTTTGTGAACTGATTCAGAGGCTTGTTGTGGATCATCTTCATATTGTCGGTGATATTTACGACAGAGGTCCGGGACCGCATCTGATTATGGACAAGCTGATGGAACATCATTCGGTAGATATCCAGTGGGGGAATCATGACGTCCTCTGGATGGGAGCGGCAGCTGGGCAGAAATGCTGTATTGCAAATGTAATCCGAATCTGTGCAAGATACGGTAATCTGGATATCCTGGAAGATGGATATGGAATCAATTTACTTCCGCTTGCGACTTTTGCGTGGAAAAAATATGCGAAAGATCCGTGTGAGTGTTTTAAATTGAAAGGAAGCGGTGCCGACGGCGCTCAGGAAATGGAATTGAATATGAAGCTTCATAAAGCGATTTCAATTATTCAGTTCAAGATTGAAGGACAGATGTCTAAAGTATATCCGGAATTTGGATTTGAAAAACGGAATTTCCTGCATAAGATCAATTATGAAAAGGGAACGATTGTAATTGAAGATAAGGAATACACCATGCTGGATGATTATTTCCCGACGATCGATCCGGCTGACCCGTATGCGTTGTCGCCGGAAGAGGAGGAAATCATGGAACGTCTTGTTTCAGCTTTCCAGAACTGTGAGAAACTCCAGCGGCATATGCGATTTCTTCTTAGCAAAGGATCGCTGTACAAGATCTACAATTCAAATCTTCTGTATCATGGATGTGTGCCGCTTACAGAAGACGGAAATCTGAAAGAAGTAACGATTTATGGCAAGACCTATAAAGGAAAAGCGTTGTATGATTTTATGGATTCCTATGTGAGAAAAGGATTTTTTGCAATTGATCCGAAGGAACGTGCAAAAGGGCGGGATCTGATGTGGTATATCTGGCAGGGTGAGAATTCACCTTTGTTTGCAAAAGATAAGATGGCTACATTTGAACGGTATTTTCTGAATGAAGTAGAACTGCACAAGGAACATAAAAATCCGTATTATACATTCCTGGAAAATGAAGAAGTGATGGATCGTGTTCTCATGGAATTCGGTATGGATACAAAGAAATCGAGAATCATCAACGGTCACGTACCTGTGAAGACAAAGAATGGAGAAAATCCGGTGAAATGCGGAGGTAAGGTGATGGTTATCGACGGAGGATTTTCCAAGGCTTACCAGAAAGAGACCGGAATTGCAGGATATACGCTTATCTACAATTCTTATGGACTGATCCTTGCGGCACATGAGCCGTTTGAATCAACCGAGGCAGCTATTGAGAAGGAGCGTGATATTCATTCGGACAGTGTGATCATCAATCGTGTTGTTTCCAGAAAGACGGTCGGAGATACGGATGTGGGAAATAGTATCCGTGAGCGGATCGCCGATCTGGAGGAACTGCTTAAGGCATACCGCAGCGGTAAGATCATCGAAAAAATTTAAAATTATTTTTCATACATATTTTTTTCGCTTCTGTAAATAGTAGTAGTAACCTGAATTTTACATTTACAGAAAGGAAGAATTGAATATGAAGCTTTTTAAGAAAATACTACTGATTGGAATCTGCATATTTGCTATGGGATCTGTCACGGCCTGTGGAAACAACAATGCGACCGATGGAACCAACAATGAATTTGGCGATACGAATGGAAATGGAACCACAAACGGCAGTACTGACGGAACTGGAACGGGAAACGGGACGAATGTGAACGACGCGACCAGTGGAAACGCAGATAATCGTGACGAAAATAATCTTGTGAACGATGCGGCGGATGCGGTGGACGATGTGACAGACGGCGTAGCGAATGGTGTAAATGATGTGTTGGGAAACGATGGAAATAACAATACAACGAATAACACAACGAACAATACCAATAATACCAGCCGCAGCCAGTCGGATAATTCAGGAAAATAATAAGAGATGTCAGGAGAAAAGATTGTGCGAAAGTGCAGTCTTTTTTCCGTTTGGGAGTGGGAAAATTTTGAAAAAGCAGGATAAATAACAGATGGATGCTTGCAAGTTCAGAAGGGAAATGGTATATTCGCATAAGAACAATGTGCGGGTACAGCGTACAAGTGTACATATGACAGATGGGAAAGGAGCATAGAAACGATGAAGTTTCGGCCATGCATTGATATACATAACGGAGAAGTGAAACAGATCGTGGGAGGTAGTCTGAGGGACGAAGGAGATCAGGCGAAAACGAATTTTGTCTCACATTATGAGGCGGATCATTATGCAAGAATGTACCGGCGAGACGGATTAGAGGGAGGACATATTATTCTTCTGAATCCGCCGTCGTCGGAATATTATGAGAGGACCCGACAGCAGGCGATGAAAGCACTCGAGGCATATCCGGGCGGCCTTCAGATAGGAGGAGGCATCACTGCCGAGAATGCCCGGGAATATCTGGAGGCCGGTGCGAGCCATGTAATCGTAACGTCCTATGTGTTCCGTGATGGAGAAATCCGAAGGGATAATCTGAAAAAACTTGTGGATACAGTCGGAAAAGAGCAGGTGGTTCTGGATTTGAGCTGCCGGAAGAAAGAGGATGGATATTATATTGTGACGAACCGCTGGCAGAATTTTACAAATGTGAAGTTGTCCTGGGAAGTGCTGGATGAGCTTTCAGATTCTTGTGCAGAATTTCTTGTTCACGGTGTGGATGTGGAAGGAAAGGCTTCCGGTGTGGCGAAAGAGCTGGTCCGTCTTCTGGCAGAGTGGGACGGATGTCCTGTGACTTATGCGGGAGGAATCGGAAGCAGAGAGGATCTGGAGGAATTCCGATCTCTTAGCGGCGGAAAACTGGATTTCACGATCGGAAGTGCGTTGGATCTATTCGGTGGAAGTATCCCTTATGCGGATATGATAAGGTGTGAACTTTGAGAAAAGAGTTTGTGAACAGTTTATAAATAGATTGAAGTATAAAGAAAATAGTGATAAAATGAAAAACAGAGCTTTTTTTGTCCTTGAATCAGAAGTGAATTTAGCATAAGGAGTTATTAGAATGGGTATATTTGAAAAGATATTTGGTACACACAGTGAAAATGAATTAAAGCATATTTATCCGATTGTAGATCATATCGAAGCACTGGAACCGGAGATGCAGAAGCTGTCCGATGCAGAGCTGAAGGCGAAGACCCGCGAATTCCGGGAGAGACTGGGAAAAGGGGAGACGCTGGATGATATCCTGCCGGAGGCATTTGCCGTTGTACGTGAAGCATCTGTGAGAACATTGGGAATGCGTCATTACCGGGTGCAGCTGATTGGTGGTATTATCCTGCATCAGGGACGAATTGCCGAGATGAGAACCGGTGAAGGTAAGACCCTCGTGTCTACACTTCCGGCATACCTGAATGCGCTGACCGGAGAAGGGGTTCATATTGTCACGGTCAACGATTATCTGGCGAAGCGTGATGCCGAGTGGATGGGAAAAGTACATGAATTCCTGGGACTTACTGTCGGCGTGGTGCTGAATTCCATGGACAATAATGAAAGACGTGCAGCTTATAACTGTGATATTACTTATGTGACGAACAACGAACTGGGCTTTGATTATCTGAGAGATAATATGGTGATCTATAAAGAACAGCTCGTACAGCGTGGCATGAAATTTGCCATTATTGATGAGGTGGACTCGGTTCTGATCGATGAGGCAAGAACACCTCTGATCATTTCCGGTCAAAGCGGAAAGTCAACCCGGTTATACGAGGCGTGTGATACACTTGCCCGTCAGCTTCAGAAAGGTGAAGCGAGCGGTGAATTTTCCAAGATGAATGCCATCCTTGGTGAGGACATTGAAGAGACCGGTGATTTCATTGTGAATGAGAAAGAACGGAACGTCAACCTGACCGAAGAAGGTGTGAAGAAGGTTGAGAAGTTCTTCCATATTGAGAACCTTGCGGATCCGGAAAATTTGGAGATCCAGCACAACATTATTCTGGCACTTCGTGCACATTACATGATGTTCCGGGATCAGGATTATGTGGTAAAAGATAATGAAGTGTTGATCGTAGATGAGTTTACCGGACGTATTATGCCGGGACGCCGTTACTCAGACGGACTTCATCAGGCGATCGAAGCAAAAGAACATGTGAAAGTCAGAAGAGAGAGCAAGACACTGGCTACGATCACATTCCAGAATCTGTTTAATAAATATGAGAAGAAAAGTGGTATGACCGGTACCGCTCTTACAGAGGAAAAGGAATTCCGTGACATCTACGGACTGGATGTCATTGAAATCCCGACCAACCTCCCGGTTCAGAGAATTGATATGGAGGATGTGGTATACAAGACAAAGAGAGAAAAATTCAATGCAGTTATTGATGCGATCTGTGAGGCACATGCCAAAGGCCAGCCGGTTCTGGTGGGTACGATTACCATTGAGACATCCGAACTCCTCAGCAAGATGCTTTCTAAACGAGGTGTAAAGCATAATGTATTGAACGCAAAATTCCATGAAATGGAAGCAGAAATCGTTGCGCAGGCCGGACAACACGGAGCAGTAACGATCGCAACCAATATGGCCGGTCGTGGTACCGATATCAAGTTGGACGATGAAGCAAGAAAGGCGGGCGGGCTTAAGATCATCGGTACAGAGCGTCACGAGTCACGCCGTATTGATAATCAGTTGCGTGGGCGTGCCGGACGTCAGGGAGATCCGGGTGAATCCAGATTCTACATTTCGCTTGAAGATGATCTGATGCGTCTGTTCGGTTCTGAAAAGCTGATGGGCGTCTTCACCACGCTTGGTGTAGAAGAGGGTGAGCAGATTGAACATAAGATGCTTTCCAGTGCGATTGAAAAAGCACAGAAGAAGATTGAAAATAACAACTTCGGTATTCGTAAGAACCTGCTTGAATATGACCAGGTTATGAATGAACAGAGGGAGATCATTTACGAAGAAAGACGCCGCGTTCTGGATGGAGAGAATATGCGCGATTCTATTTTCAATATGATCACCGATTTTGTTGAAAATACAGTAGATGCGAATATTTCCCCGGATCAGGATTATGAGGACTGGGATATCGGCACACTGAACAGAGAACTTCAGGATGTGATCCCGATGATCCAGACAGTTACAGAAGAAGACGTGAAGGGCAAAGAAATGAAGCAGCTTAAGCATCTTCTGAAAGAACGTGCAGCCAAGGCATACGAAGCGAAAGAAGCGGAATTCCCGGAAGCAGAACATCTTCGTGAAGTGGAGAGGGTATTCCTGCTCAGAGTCATTGATGCAAAATGGATGGATCATATTGATGATATGGATCAGCTTCGTCAGGGAATCGGTCTTCAGGCTTATGGACAGAGAGATCCACTGGTTGAATATAAGATGCTTGGATATGATATGTTTGGCGAGATGACAAGAGCGATCACAACAGATACGGTACGTCTGCTCTGCCATGTTAAGGTAGAACAGAAAGTCGAGAGAGAACAGGTTGCGAAAGTGACCGGAACGAATAAGGATGATTCTGTTGCAAAAGGGCCGAAGGTTCGGACAGAGAAGAAGATTTATCCGAATGATCCGTGCCCGTGTGGAAGCGGTAAGAAATATAAACAGTGCTGTGGAAGAAAATAGAAGACGTGGCATGAACATATAGAATAGAGGTGAAATTGTGGTTGAATTAGACGGATTTAAAACCGTATTAAATGCGTATGAGGAACCGCTGAAGGAAATGAGGGATTCACTTTGACCTGCCTGGAAAGAAGCAGAGGGTCGAAGAACTGGAACGAAAGATAGAAGAACCGGGGTTCTGGGATCATGCAGAAGAGTCTCAGAAGGTTATGAAAGAATTGAAATCACTCCAGGAATTTGTCAAAGAAGCAGAAGCGATGTCGGCATCTTATGATGACATTGTCATGCTGATGGAAATGGCAGACGAAGAGGAGGATGCCGAGATGATTCCTGTAATCCGGAAAGATCTGGAAGCGTTTGAAAAAGGATTTGAAGCATTTCGGATCCGGACGCTGCTGTCCGGAGAATATGACCGCTGCAATGCGATCGTGACACTGCATGCGGGAGCCGGCGGAACAGACAGCTGTGACTGGGCAAATATGATGTACAGAATGTATACCCGATATGCTCAGGACAAGGGGTTCAGCATCACGGTATTGGATTATCAGGACGGTGATATTACCGGATTAAAGGGTATTACGTTTGAGGTGAATGGCGAAAATGCTTATGGGTATTTTCAATCGGAGAAAGGGGTACACCGTCTGGTGAGAATTTCTCCTTTCAATTCTGCGGGCAAAAGACAGACTTCTTTTGCATCCTGCGATGTGATACCGGATATTGAAGATGATATAGATATTGAGATCAATGATGATGATTTAAAGATCGATACCTACCGTTCGAGCGGTGCGGGTGGACAGCATATCAATAAGACATCATCGGCTGTGAGAATCACACATCTTCCGACAGGAATCGTGGTTCAGTGTCAGAATGAGAGATCACAGCTTTTCAATAAGGACAAAGCCATGCAGATGTTAAAGGCAAAACTGTATCTGTTGAAAAAGCAGGAGCAGGAAGAGAAAATGTCTGACATCCGGGGAGAAGTAAGAGACATTAATTTCGGAAGTCAGATACGGTCATATATTATGCAGCCGTACACACTTGTGAAAGATCACAGGACCGGAGAAGAAAACGGAAATGTAAATGCAGTCCTTGACGGAGAACTTGATCCGTTTATCAATGCATATCTGAAGCAAAGGAGCAATCATGGATAAGACAAAATACTTTGTGGTGAAGAAAAAAGCAATTCCGGAAGTCCTTCTGAAAGTGGTGGAGACCAAACGACTTCTCGCCACGAATCGGGGAATGACCATTCAGGAGGCCACCGATGAGATCGGAATCAGCAGGAGCTCATTTTATAAGTACAAAGATGATATTTTCCCCTTTCATGAGAATGAAAAGGGCCAGACGGTCACGATGGTCATCCAGCTTGATGATACACCGGGGGTAATGGCGGAACTGCTTCAGAAGGTGGCAGAGTATAAAGCGAATATCCTGACGATTCATCAGAGTATTCCGATCAACGGGGTGGCGACAATTACGCTCAGCGTGGAGGTGCTGGCCGGTACCGGTAATATGTCAGACATGGTGGATGAGCTGGAACAGCACGAAGGCGTGCATTATTTGAAAATTGTTGGCAGGGAGTAGAGTGGATATGAAAATAGCAGTATTAGGTTATGGTACTGTCGGCTCAGGCGTTGTGGAAGTCCTGGAAGTGAACCGGGATCTGATCACCAGGAGAGCAGGCAGAGAGATCGATGTGAAATATGTCCTGGATCTCAGGGATTTCCCGGGACAGAAGATTCAGGAAAAAATCATACATGATTACAATGTAATCCTGAATGATCCGGAAATTGAGATTGTTGTGGAAGTGATGGGAGGAGTGGAACCTGCCAATACATTTGTAAGCAAGGCTCTTCAGGCCCAAAAGAGTGTCGTTACTTCAAACAAAGCTTTAGTGGCAAAGCATGGAGCGGAGCTTCTCGCCACAGCGCGTAAGAATCATGTTAATTTCCTTTTTGAGGCAAGTGTAGGAGGTGGTATTCCGATCCTAAGAGCGCTCGGATCCTCACTTACAGCTGATGAGATTGAAGAAATTGCAGGAATCTTAAATGGTACGACTAACTATATGATGACTAAGATGTTCTACGAGGGAGCCGATTATGAAACTGTTCTTAAAGAAGCTCAGGCAAATGGATATGCAGAGGCAGATCCAACCGCTGATGTAGAAGGGTACGATGCATGCCGTAAGATTGCGATCCTGTCTTCCATTATTTCCGGGAAACAGGTTGATTTTGAAGAGATTTACACAGAAGGAATCAGCAAGATTACAGTGGAAGATATGCTGTATGCAAAGGCAATGAAAATGACGATCAAGCTGATTGCGGAATGCAAGAGAGAAGGAGACCGTTTGTCGGCATGTGTGGCACCGGTGATGCTTCCGGCAGAGCATCCGCTTTACAGTGTGAATGATGTGTTTAATGCTGTATTTGTAAAAGGTAATATGCTTGGAGATGCGATGTTCTACGGTAGCGGCGCAGGAAAGCTCCCAACAGCAAGTGCAGTAGTTGCGGATGTGATTGCGGCTGCTTTGAACCAGGATAAGGATGTGATGAACTTCTGGACCGGAGAGAAGCTTGAGCTTGAAGACCGCAGGGATACATCCAGAAGATTTCTTGTAAGAATGGCAGGAAATAAAGAGGAGCTTCAGAATCGAATCCTGGCAGATTTCGGTGATGTAACTTTTGTACAGCCGGAAGGCCTGACAGGTGAGTTTGGAGTTGTGACACCGGTTATGACAGAAGGATGCTATGAGAGGAAAGCAGATTCTTATGAAGAAATTCTGCATATGATACGAGTAGGAGAATAAGACAACTTTGGAGAGGTGGGCTAGATATGAAATACGTGATTGTATTAGGTGATGGTATGGCGGGTGAACCGCTGGAAGAACTGCAGCAGAAAACGACGCTGGAAGCTGCGAGAACGCCGAGAATGGACGCGCTTGCGCCGAAGTCCGAGCAGGGGATTGCGAGAATGGTTCCGGTTGGAATGGCACCCGGAAGCGATACGGCGAATCTTGCAGTGGCGGGATATGACCCGAGGAAATATTACACAGGCAGATCGCCGCTGGAAGCACTCAGCATTGGCGTGGACATGGAGCCGGATGATGTGGCGTTCCGCTGTAATCTTGTAACACTTTCCGAGGAGGATACCGAATACGAGAATCGTACCATTCTGGATCACAGCTCCGATGAGATCAGTACGGCCGATGCGGCCATCCTTCTGGAGGCTGTAAAGGAAGGGCTGAAAAAAGAAGGGTTTGAATTCTATGTCGGAACCAGCTATCGTCATCTGCTGATCTGGAAGCAGGGCAGAGTTGTGGAACTCACTCCGCCACATGATGTGTTGACCAGAAAGATCGGCGAGTATCTTCCGAAAGAAGAGATCCTCCGTGAAATGATGAAGAAAAGTTATGACATTCTGGAAAACCATCCGTTGAATGTGGAACGCAGAAAGAGAGGGCTGAACCCGGCCAACTCTGCCTGGTTCTGGGGAGCAGGAACACGTCCGGCGCTGACTTCTTTCGAAGGAAAGACCGGTAAAAAAGGCGTGATGATCTCTGCGGTGGATCTGTTGAAAGGAATTGCCGTGGGTGCCGGTATGGACCGTGTCATTGTAGAAGGTGCGAACGGCGGTCTGAACACGAATTATGTGGGTAAAGCGCAGGCAGCGGTGAAGGCACTTACAGAAGATGGATATGATTTCGCTTATGTTCATGTGGAAGCCCCGGATGAAATGGGACACCAGGGCAGCATGGAGAAAAAGATCCAGTCCATTGAAAATCTGGATCAGAACGTCATTGATGTAATCGTAAGAGGGCTTGAAAAAGCCGGAGAAGATTTCCGTCTGTTGATTCTCCCGGATCATCCGACACCGATCCGAGTTCGGACACACACAGGAGATCCGGTTCCGTATTTGCTATATGACAGCACGAAAGAAGTAAACGGATTGGATACATATAATGAGAAGAATGCCAGGGTAAGTGGAATCGTATGGGAAGAAGGTTTCCGGCTGATCGATCACTTGCTGGGAGAGTAGGAGGAAATTATGCTGGTAGTAAAGAAATTTGGTGGCAGCTCAGTCGCTGATAAAGAGCGTATTTTTAATGTTGCCAGACGCTGCGCAGAAGAGTATCAGATGGGTAATGATGTCATTGTGGTACTGTCTGCAATGGGAGATACGACGGATGAACTTTTGGAGAAGGCAGCCGAGATCAACCCGTACCCGTCAAAACGAGAGCTGGATATGCTTCTCACTACAGGGGAGCAGGTATCGGTATCATTGATGGCAATGGCGCTGCAGTTCCTGCAGGTTCCGGCTATTTCACTGAATGCATTTCAGGTGCAGATGCATACCACTTCAAGAAACGGTAATGCAAGATTTAAACGAATCGACACGGATCGCATCCGCCACGAACTGGAGAACCGGAAGGTCGTGATCGTGACCGGATTCCAGGGTGTGAATAAATACGATGACTATACTACGCTCGGAAGAGGAGGATCCGACACAACGGCCGTTGCCCTGGCGGCAGCGATGCATGCGGATAAATGTGAGATTTATACAGATGTTGACGGTGTCTATACAGCGGATCCGAGAGTGGTTCCAAATGCCAGAAAGATTGAAGAGATTACATACGATGAGATGCTGGAGCTTGCTACTTCAGGAGCTAAGGTCCTGCATAACCGTTCGGTGGAGATGGCGAAAAAATACGGTGTAGAACTGGTAGTACGGTCCAGCCTGAATACAGAAGAGGGAACCGTGGTCAAGGAGGTAGTGAAAGTGGAAAAAATGTTAATTACCGGCGTTGCGGCGGATAAAAATACAGCACGTGTTTCAGTGATCGGAATTGAAGACAAACCTGGAACTGCATTTAAAATTTTTAATTTACTGGCTAGACATAATATCAATGTCGATATTATTCTGCAGTCTGTAGGACGGGAAGGAACGAAGGATATTTCCTTTACGGTTTCACAGGATGATCTGAAGGAGACGCTGGAAGTTCTGGAAGCGAGAAAAGAAGCCTTGACGATTCAGGAGATTACACATAATGAGAAGGTAGCAAAGATTTCAATTGTCGGTGCTGGTATGCTCAGCAATCCGGGTGTGGCAGCGACCATGTTTGAAGCACTCTGTAATTCCAATATCAATATCAACATGATCTCTACATCAGAGATCCGGATTACCGTTTTGATTGATGAAAAAGATGCGGATAAAGCGCTGATCGCCGTTCATGACGGATTTGGTCTGGAAGACTAATTTATTCCGGGGTATCACCGAATATAAGATTGAATCGTATAAAGAAAAGAATAAGAGGCTCTGAGCTTTTTGGCTCAGAGCCTCTTCTACTTATGTGCCACTTGCGAATCGAGAAAACCGAGCACCACTTTCTGACTGTTAAAAGGAAGGTCACGAAATTTCATAACCAGATTTGTTTCTGAATCAGTCAGATACAATGTATTTTTGGCTGCTATATCCATGGCAGAAACAACAGGTATTGTGCCTTTTTTTATTTTGCTGCCAATATTAAAATTCACAAGCTGATCCAGACTCACCTGATAAAGTTGAGACAGATGTATCAAAGAATCCAAATCGGGAGTACGTTTATTGTTTTCGTAATTAGAGTAGGCCTGTCTCGAAATATTCAGTATTTCGCTTAGATGTGTCTGTGTCAAATGATGTGCTTTGCGAAGCGTCCGCAAATTCTTAGAAAGTTGAATGTTAGGCATTGCCAGATTTACCTCCGTTCCCCTGAAATCCCCGCTCATACTCAAAAGTATATCAGTTTTTATACTGAAAATGGTGGTAAGCAACAAAATGTAACGAAAATTGATATGTAACATTTATATTACATAATTTGCGCTTTATCTTGACTGCTTAAAAAGCTGTTATGATACTCTTTCCGGAATGTCACATCTTCGCTAAACCATGCAGGTGGTACAAAAGAATTCGCGGAAGCTTCATCCGGAAATTCTACTTCTGCAAGAATAAGAGGCGCAAGATCACCTTTAAAGACATCCAGCTCAATCGTAAGTGACTCGTCAAAAGGAATACGATAGCGCTCTTTTGAAATGAGGCGGCCGTCAGCCTTCGAAATAAGGTGTAAGTAGGACTCCCTGGTAAGTGGGAGGTTGTATTCCTCGCGGACCATGAAGCCTTTGGACTTGTAGGTCAAGATGTAATCATCCCCGTCCCTGCGGGCACGAACAACCGGATCTGTACAGAGATATCCCTGTTCCAGTGAGCGATGTGGGTAGCGCTCATAATCATCGGGAAGTTCTCTGACCAGATATTTTCTTTCGATTTCCATAACAGATCAAACTCCTTTGCTGATCGTGCGGCGGATCAGATCCCGTCACATGATGCTTAATAATAGTATAAAGAAATATGAGGAACTTTACAAGAGCAGGAATTGCTTTTTTTGAAGGCGTCTGTTAGAATCTAAGTGTTGAGTATGAATTATGAGTGTTATTTCCGGAAAGGATGGTTTAAAAGATGAGTGAAGTTTGTGTATTTCTCGCAGATGGATTTGAAGAAATTGAAGGTCTGACTGTTGTGGATGTCCTGCGCAGAGCCGGAATCAGTGTAGAGACAGTTTCTGTTATGGAAAAAAAGAAGATAACAGGTTCTCATAAAATTCTTGTGAAGGCAGACAAGAAATTTGAAAAAGCAGATTTTTCTGAGACAAAAATGTTGGTACTTCCCGGTGGTCTTACGGGCACCAGAAATCTTGGAGCGCATAAGGAACTGGCAAAACTGATCGTGCAATTTGCCCGGGAAGGAAAGTATCTTGCCGCGATCTGTGCTGCCCCGACGATTATCGGAGGAATGGGATTGCTGAAGGGAAAGAAAGCTACATGCTATCCATCTATGGAAGATGGGCTTGTGGGGGCAGAGACGGTTGCCGAGGGCGCAGTGATCGATGGAAATGTGATTACGGGACGTGGAATGGGCGCTTCTTTGGATTTCGCATTTGCACTTGTGGAGGTACTTCGTGGGCGTGAGAAGGCGGATGAAATTGCGAAGCAGATCGTATATGAAGGAAGGAAATAGATGAAAGGCTACAAACGCAGATGTCTGGCTGTGATTATGCTGATCTGTGTACTGGCTTCGGGAATGACAGGATGCTCCCAAAATGCAGAGGATGCGTCAGCTTATGTGCAGGCTGATCTGGATCTCATTTTTCAGGGAGAGAAGGAAGGCGCAAAACAGTTCATTGAAGCTTCCGACAAGGAGCTTGAAGAAATGTATGAAAACGGTATCACGGCATTTGTGGAGAACTATTTGACCGGGACAGATGACTCGCAGCAGACACTTACGGAATCGTATGCTTATCTTGTAAAAGAGATTTTTCGTGCGATGCGTTATCAGGTTGGCGAGGGAAAGAAAAAAAACGGAAGCATATTTGAGGTCGAAGTACAGTATGAACCGGTCGATGTATTTACGACATTTATTCCGAAACTGCAGCAGGAGACAGAGCGGATCGAACAGGCTGCAAAAAATGGAAAGTATGAGGGAACCGATGAGGAGATTCAGCAGGCGATGATGAGTGAATATCTGATAAATTCATATGAGCTGCTGAAGGAATCTTATATCGAAATGGATTATCTGGAAAAGGAGACTTATACATTTACCGTCACGAAAGAAGGGAGAGACTCTCTTTCCATGGATGAAGATGAGATAAATACCTTTATCGTAAGGATTTTAGCACTTGATAAACTGTAGAATACATGCTATACTATCAAAATGAGTGTAATGTAGATAAGTCTGTCCGACTTTTCACATATATATATTAGGAGGAAATGGTAATGAGTTTACAAGTTGAAAGATTAGAACACAATATGGCAAAGCTTACGATTGAAGTTTCCGCAGAAGAACTGGAAGGAGCACTTCAGAAAGCTTATCAGAAGCAGAAAGGAAAGATCAGCATTCCTGGATTCCGTAAAGGCAAAGTTCCGCGTCAGCTGGTTGAGAAAATGTACGGACCGGAGATCTTCTATGATGATGCAGCCAATGCACTGATTCCGGAAGCATATGCAAAAGCATATGATGAAAGCGGACTGGATATTGTTTCTCAGCCGAAGATCGATGTAACACAGATCGAGAAAGGCAAAGCATTTATCTTCACCGCAGAAGTAGCTGTTAAGCCGGAAGTAACGCTTGGACAGTACAAGGGAATCGAAGTAGACAGCTTCTCAACAGAAGTGTCAGCTGAAGAAGTAGAAGCGAAGCTGGCAGAAGAACAGAACAAGAATGCAAGAACCATTACAGTAGAAGGACGTCCGGTTCAGGATAAGGATGAAGTAGTTCTTGATTTTGAAGGATTTGTTGACGGTGTTGCATTTGAAGGCGGAAAAGGAGAGAACTATCCTCTGACCATCGGTTCCGGTTCTTTCATTCCGGGATTTGAAGAGCAGTTGATCGGCGTTGAACCGGAACAGGAAGTAGAAGTTAAGGTAACCTTCCCGGAAGATTACCATGCAGAAGATCTGAAGGGCAAAGATGCAGTATTCAAATGTACCGTTCATGAGATCAAAGCAAAAGAACTTCCGGAACTGGATGATGAATTTGCATCTGAAGTTTCTGAATTTGATACACTGGAAGAATACAAGGCTGACGTTGAGAAGAAGTTGAGAGAAGAAAAAGAAAGCACAGGCAAGAGAGCTCAGGAAGACCAGGCAGTGAATGCGATTATCGCAAATGCTGAGATGGACCTTCCGGAAGCAATGATCGAGACTGAAGCAAGACAGATGCTTGATAATTTCGCTCAGAGACTGCAGCAGCAGGGACTTACCTTTGAACAGTATATGCAGTTCACAGGAATGACTGTTGATAAGATGACAGAAGAGATGCGTCCGCAGGCTGAGAAGAGAATCAAGACAAGACTGGTTCTCGAAGCAATCGTAAGTGCTGAGAACATCGAAGTTTCCGATGAGAGACTGGATGAGGAAGTTGCCAAGATGGCAGAAGCTTACGGAATGGAAGTTGATAAGCTGAAAGAATACATGGGCGACAGAGAAAAAGAACAGATGAAACTGGATATGGCAGTTCAGGATGCGATTACATTCGTTGTAGAGAATGCCGTAGTAAAATAAATGAGTATTATAATGCTGGCTGCATCTTGCGACCGGCAGTGGTAATGAAGAATCAGGAGGCGTGTACATGAGTTTAGTACCTTATGTCATTGAACAGACAAGCCGTGGAGAACGTTCTTACGACATTTATTCAAGACTTTTAAAGGAAAGAATTATTTTCCTTGACACAGAAGTAAATGATGCATCCGCAAGCGTGATCGTTGCACAGATGCTTTTCCTGGAAGCGGAGGATCCGGACAAAGATATTCAGTTCTATATTAACAGCCCGGGCGGCTCTATTTCAGCCGGAATGGCCATCTATGATACAATGAATTATGTGAAATGTGATGTGTCCACAATGTGCATGGGAATGGCGGCAAGTATGGGAGCATTTCTTCTTGCAGGAGGAACCAAAGGCAAACGTTTTGCTCTTCCGAACGCCGAGATTATGATTCATCAGCCGTCAGGCGGAGCACAGGGTCAGGCAACTGAGATTGAGATTAATGCAAAGCATATTTTGCAGATCAGAGAAAGAATGAACAGGCTGATGGCAGCGAATACAGGCCAGAGCTATGAGACGATTGCAGCAGATACAGAGAGAGATAACTGGAAGACTGCAGAAGAAGCTGTGGCTTACGGACTGATTGATAAGGTTGTGACAAGCCGGTAGTGAAAGTGGGAATGTTCGCAGAACCGGGCATTCCCATTTCTAAATTTAAAAAACGGGAGAGTTTGCCCGATTAGGGGCAGGATATGAGATTTGTATGAATTGTGTGAGGTGAAAATATGGCAGGCAGATATGATGATGTCGTAAGATGTTCCTTCTGTAATAAAACACAGGCTCAGGTGCGCAAAATGATTGCCGGACCGAACGGAGTGTATATTTGTGACAGGTGTGTGGATGTCTGTGCCGAGATCATTGAGGAAGAGCTGGAGTATGACGAAGGCGAAAAATACGAAGATATCAATTTATTGAAGCCGGAAGAAATCAAAGAATTTCTTGACGACTATGTGATCGGACAGGAGGAAGCTAAAAAGGTTCTGTCTGTGTCTGTTTATAATCATTATAAAAGAATTATGGCAGAGAAGGACCTGGGCGTGGAACTGCAGAAGAGTAACATTCTTATGGTAGGTCCGACAGGATGCGGAAAGACATTTCTTGCACAGTCACTGGCAAAGATCCTGAATGTACCATTTGCCATAGCTGACGCAACGGCTCTTACTGAAGCTGGATACGTCGGCGAAGACGTAGAAAATATTCTTTTGAAAATTATCCAGGCTGCGGACGGTGATATCGAACGTGCGGAGCATGGAATCATTTATATTGATGAGATTGATAAGATTACGAGAAAATCGGAGAATCCTTCCATCACAAGGGATGTTTCCGGTGAAGGCGTTCAGCAGGCACTCCTTAAGATTCTGGAAGGCACGATCGCCAATGTTCCGCCGCAGGGCGGAAGAAAGCATCCACATCAGGAACTGATCCAGATCGATACGACCAATATCCTGTTCATCTGTGGTGGTGCGTTTGAAGGAATTGATAAGATCATTGAAAAGAGACTGGATAAGAAATCGATTGGTTTCGGTGCGGAAATCGCAGGAAAGCATGAATATAATATCGATCGTCTTCTCGGACAGATCCTTCCGCAGGATCTTGTGAAATTCGGTCTGATACCGGAGCTGGTAGGACGTGTTCCGGTTACGGTTGCGCTTGAGTCGCTGGATCGCGAGGCGCTGATCCGGATACTAACAGAGCCGAAAAATGCGATTGTAAAACAGTATCAGAAACTGCTGGAACTGGATGGTGTGGATCTGGAATTTGACCAGGATGCGCTGGAGGCAATCGCAGATACTTCACTGAAGCGTAATACCGGAGCGAGAGGACTGCGTGCGATCATGGAGAATGTGATGATGGATACCATGTATCATGCACCATCCGATGAAAGTCTGAAATACTGCAGAATTACGAAAGAAGCGGTGCTTGGAAAGAACACACCACTGCTTCAGCAAGAAGAAAGAAAATCAGAAAGTGCATAGCAGTACGTATGCAAAAAATACGGAACATATGGGTGCTGACGGGGAAACCTGAAGCACCCTTTTTACAAACAGTTTGAATGGATAGAAAAGGGAGAGAAGAAATACATGAATAGAATGGCAAGTATGCCCATGGTTGCTCTTCGTGGAATGACGATCATGCCGGAAATGGTGGTACATTTCGATATCAGCAGGAAACGTTCCATCGAGGCAGTGCAGGAAGCCATGGCAGGAGACCAGAAGATTTTCCTGATCGCTCAAAGAGATATTGAGGTGGATAATCCGGAGATGAAGGATCTGTATCGCGTCGGAACGGTTGCAACTGTGAAGCAGATCCTTAAACTGCCGAAGCAGATCATCAGGGTTCTCGTATCCGGAGAAGAGCGGGCGGTTCTGGAACATCTGGAGGTCAGTGATCCATATATGCGCGGCTACATCAAGATTCTGGATGAAGAGACCCCGCTTCTGACCGGTGAACTGAATAAAGAAGCGATGGTTCGGGGACTTCGGGAAATGTATGTGGAATATGCGATGCGCAATCCGAAGATCACTAAGGATATGGTGAACCAGATTCAGCAGATCACAGATCTCCGTAAAATGGTAAATCAGGTGGCGGCGAATTTGCCGATTGCTTACACGGATCTTCAGGAAATTCTGGAAGAAACCGATTTTATGAAACAGTACGAGCTTCTGGCATTTAAACTGGTCAACGAGGTTCAGATCATGAATATCCGCGACGAGATACAGAATAAAGTCAAAGAGCGTGTTGACAAGCATCAGAGAGAGTATATACTTCGGGAAGAACTGAAGCTGATCCGTGAAGAACTGGGCGATGATACGACACTCTCGGATGCGGAGGAATTTGCAAATGCTGTGGAGGCACTGGAGGCGCCGGAAGAGGTAAAAGAGAAACTTCGCAAGGAAGTGAGGAGATTTAAGAACTCACTGCAAAGTCCAGCGGAAGCCGGTGTTGTCCGTACTTATATTGAAACGATGCTGGAAATGCCATGGGATAAAAGAGCGGAGGACTTTACGGATTTAACCTATGCGAAGAATCTTCTGGAAAAAGAACATTACGGACTGGAAGAAGTAAAAGAGCGTGTGCTGGAATTTCTTGCGGTGCGTGCACTTACGAAAAAAGGAGACAGTCCGATTCTCTGCCTGGTCGGCCCTCCGGGAACCGGAAAAACATCGATCGCAAGATCTCTTGCAAAAGCGCTGAAAAAGCCGTATGTCCGCATTTCGCTGGGTGGTGTGCGCGATGAAGCGGAGATCCGCGGGCACAGGAAGACTTATGTGGGCGCGATGCCGGGAAGAATCGCAAACGGAATCAAGGCGGCCGGTGTGAAAAATCCGCTGCTGCTTCTGGATGAAATTGATAAAGTCAGCACAGACTATAAAGGTGATACGTTTTCTGCACTGCTGGAAGTGCTGGACAGTGAGCAGAACAATAAGTTCCGGGATCATTACCTTGAAGTTCCGCTGGATCTTTCCGAAGTGACATTCGTGACGACCGCGAACACACTGCAGACGATTCCAAGGCCGCTTCTGGACCGTATGGAAGTGATCGAGATCAGCAGTTATACAGAGAACGAGAAGCTTCATATCGCAGAAGAACATCTGATTCCGAAGCAGTTGGAGAGACACGGACTCACCAAAGACCAGCTTACGATCAGCAAGGGTGTTGTCTGGAAAATGGCAAGAAATTATACGAAAGAAGCGGGCGTGCGTCAGTTGGAACGTGAGATCGGAAATATTTGCAGAAAGGCAGCAAAAGAGATATTTGAACACGATAAGAAACGAATCCAGGTGACGGAGAGGAATCTGGTGAAATACCTAGGCAAGGAGAAATATACCTATCAGATGGCAAATGCAGAGGATGAAGTCGGTATCGTTCGTGGACTTGCCTGGACCAGTGTGGGCGGTGATACCCTTCAGATCGAAGTCAATGTAATGCCGGGGAAAGGCGAGATCATGCTGACCGGACAGCTCGGCGATGTTATGAAAGAATCTGCCCGGACCGGAATCAGTTATATTCGTTCCATCAGCGAGGCTCAGAATGTACCGGCGGATTTCTTTGAAAAACATGATATTCACATTCATATACCAGAGGGCGCTGTTCCGAAGGACGGACCGTCAGCCGGAATTACCATGGCCACGGCGATGTTCTCCGCCATCACCGGGAAGAAAGTGTGCGCAGATCTTGCGATGACCGGTGAAATTACACTGCGTGGTCGTGTATTACCGATCGGCGGGCTCAAGGAGAAACTTCTGGCGGCCAAGAACGCAGGAATCCATACGGTTCTCGTGCCGAAGGAAAATACGAAAGATGTGGAAGAGATTTCCTCAGAGATTACAAAAGGACTGGAAATCATACCGGTGGCCCATATGAGGGAAGTGCTGGAACACGCGATTTGTGTGGAAAAGGATGCCTGCGAAGGAGTAGAAGACTGTTATGAGAAGGATGTTTGCGCAGGGTCGGAAATCTGTGCGGAATAGGGAGGTGAATGGAGAGTGGTTATTAAGAATGTAAATCTGGAGACAGTATGCGGAATCACCAGTAAACTGCCGGACAATGAGCTGCCTGAGATCGCATTTGCAGGGAAGTCAAATGTAGGAAAGTCCTCCCTCATCAATGCACTGATGAACCGGAAAGCGTATGCGCGCATTTCGGCAAAACCGGGAAAGACGCAGACCATTAATTTTTATAATATCAATGAAGCGGTCTATCTGGTGGATCTGCCGGGATATGGCTATGCGAAAGTATCGGAACAGGAAAAAATCCAGTGGGGACAGCTGATCGAGCGATACCTGCATGGATCAAAACAGCTGAAAGCAGTCTTTCTTCTGATCGATATCCGGCATGATCCTTCAGCGAATGATAAGATGATGTACGATTGGATCGTGGCGCAGGGATACAACCCGATCATTATTGCGACAAAGCTGGATAAGATCAAGAGAAGTCAGATCCAGAAGCAGGTGAAAGCAATCAAGGAAGGACTTAAGCTTCAGCCGGGGACGGTTGTGATTCCGTTTTCTGCGGAGACGAAGCAGGGACGGGAAGAGATATGGGAGCTGGCAGAGGAGGTTTGTTCTTTGTCTTGAGGGACGGAATCAGGCATACTCTGAATGCGCCGACGCGCCGGAGGCTGCAACCGCAAATCAACAGCATGTAGTAAAAACTGAGATGTTCGCCAAGTGTGGCTCGCATCTCAGTTTTTTTTACATGCTGTAGGATTTGCGTTTTCCGCCTCCTCTGCTTAACCTCTGCATTCAGAGTATGCCTGATTCTTGGTAGGTTCAAGATGGGAGAACTTGGTGGGTGTGGAAGGGACGCATTCAGGCAGCCTAGGAGGGCTGCCTGTCACTGGGAATTGTATGGGGGGAGGGTTAATGTTTGGTTTGAGATGATAGTTCTAAGAGATCGTGATAGAGGCTGACCAGGGTTGCGGAGAGGAGGAGACCGGCCAGGATGTCTTGATCCACTTTGAACAGACTTTTCCTGCGAATCAGCTGGCATAATCCCAGAACAGCAAAGCCCCGTCCATTTTCCCATTTCAAAATCGCCGCCCGCGATACAAACAACTGCTCCTGAGTCAGATTCCTCTTCTTCCTAAGCACCTGAAGCTTCTCCCCATAAAACTCCCAATCCCAGCCGAGCGCAGCAAAGGCGTCCCCCATCGCCCCTATTCGATGTATAGGAAGTTTGAGTGAGCCGTAGGGAGGGTGTGAAAGGAAGGAGCGGAGGTTAAGCGGCACGACCGGAGAATTGGGAACCGAAGATGTCAGAATCCCGGTGCAGGAGGCACATTTGCCGACTACACCGGGATTCTGTTTACATCTTCGAGTTCACAAGTCGCAGGGAGTAGAGCCTCGGAGCGACTCCTTTCACACCCTCCCTGCGGCGGACTAAAACCCCTACATAACCTTCCGGAACAATCCTTTCAGATCTTCTACAGAAGCATCCTTCGGATTCCCAGGTGCGCATGCATCTGCATGAGCGGACTTGGCCAGGAAGTCAAGATCTTCTTCTTTGATGGCTTCCAGTTTAGCTGGGATTCCAACATCTTCAGAGAGCTGACGTACTGCATCGATCGCAGCTTTTCTGTATTCTGCTTCGGACATTTCGTCTACACCTTTTACGCCCATAGCGCGAGCAATTTCACGATATTTCTCGCCGGTGCATTCCTGGTTGTATTCCATAACGATCGGGAGCATCATTGCGCAGGCAACACCATGCGGAGTGTCATAAACAGCGCCCAGAGTGTGAGCCATAGAATGAGCGATTCCAAGACCAACATTTGAGAATCCCATACCTGCGATGTACTGGCCGAGTGCCATTCCTTCGCGGCCTTCTTTGGTGTTGGCAACAGCGCCGCGGAGCGATTTGGAAATGATTTCGATTGCTTTGAGATGGAACATATCAGTCATTTCCCATGCGCCTTTGGTGGTATAACCTTCGATTGCATGTGTCAGAGCGTCCATACCGGTTGATGCGGTCAGTCCCTTCGGCATAGAAGACATCATATCCGGGTCAACGATTGCGATGATTGGCATATCGTGTGGGTCTACGCAAACGAATTTACGCTTTCTCTCAACATCTGTGATAACGTAGTTGATGGTTACTTCTGCAGCGGTACCTGCTGTTGTAGGAACTGCGATGATCGGTACACATGGTTTTGTGGTAGGAGCAACGCCTTCCAGACTTCTTACATCTTCAAATTCCGGGTTAGCGATGATGATGCCGATTGCTTTTGCAGTATCCATAGAAGAACCGCCGCCGATTGCAACGATGTAGTCTGCCTCGGATGCCTTGAAAGCTGCAACACCATGCTGAACATTCTCGATGGTCGGGTTTGCCTTGATGTCAGAATAGATCTCATAAGCAAGTCCTTCTTTGTCAAGAATATCTGTTACTTTGGAAGTAACGTTGAATTTGATCAGGTCCGGATCTGAGCATACGAATGCTTTTTTGAATCCGTGTGCCTTTGCTTCTGTTGCGATTTCAGCGATAGCACCTGCACCATGATAAGAAGTTTCATTCAACATAATTCTGTTTGCCATTTTTAATTTCTCCTTTACTTTTTATTTCTGATATTATTTTAACAATATTTGGCTCCGAAAGAAAGTTACAGAATGAAGAATCTGTAACTTTTGACAAATAATTATCTTGAAAAATTCTGAAATGAAGCCGAAAGGGCTTCCGGGAAAATTGACATTTCCGAAGAATTGACTTATAGTGATTAGTGGTAAAGGGGGATGAGGATTTGAATAAGAATAAATATGAGATTGATATGTGTAATGGCACCATTATGGATAAATTGGTTTCTTTTTCATTGCCGCTTATGCTTTCCGGGATTCTGCAGCTGATGTTTAATGCGGTAGATGTCATTGTGGTGGGGAGATTCGCGGGAAGTCAGGCACTGGCGGCGGTCGGCTCGACCACAGCGCTGATCAATATGTTCGTGAATCTGTTTATGGGGATTTCACTTGGGACAAATGTACTGGCTGCCAGGTTTTTTGCCGCGGGAAAAGACCGGCAGATGTCGGAAACGGTTCATACTTCGATCGCATTTGCCGCAATCAGCGGAATCGTGATGGTCTTTGTGGGAATATTTTTTTCAAAATTTGCACTTGAGCTGATGGCGACACCGGCAGACGTTATCGAGCAGTCCACACTTTATATGCGTATCTATTTTCTGGGGATGCCTTTTTTTATGTTATATAATTACGGGGCAGCCATTTTGCGGGCGGTCGGCGATACAAAACGTCCTCTGATCTTCTTGATCATATCCGGCGTGATCAATGCGGTTTTGAATATGATTCTGGTTATCGTGTTCCATCTGGCCGTTGCGGGGGTTGCGATTGCGACCGTGTTTTCCCAGATGATTTCCTGTATTTTGGTGTTGCGCTGTCTATATCGGTCAGAAGGAAGCTATCAGTTCCGCTTCTCCAAACTCATGCTGAAGGGCTGCTATTTGAAACAGATATTCCAGGTAGGTGTGCCGGCCGGGATACAGAGTACGGTCATCAATTTCTCCAATGTGCTTCTGCAGTCCTCGGTGAATTCGTTCGGTTCGATCGCAATGGCAGGTTATACGGCGGCAAATAATATTCTGGGATTCCTTTTTGTGTCGGTCAATTCGGTGACGCAGGCATGCATGAGTTTCACAAGCCAGAATTACGGAGTCAGAAAATGGAAGCGAATGGATAAGATTCTGGTGGACTGTATGATTCTGAGTATGATTGTTGCGCTGGTACTTGGAGGAGGATCTTACATATTTGGCAGTCAGATTCTAAGAATTTATACGGAGAATGAAGAAGTGATCCGCTGTGGAATGGAGATCCTTTCGTATACAACACTTACTTATTTTCTGTGCGGATTTATGGATCTGTTTCCGGGAGCCATGCGCGGCATGGGATTTTCCGCAGCGCCGATGATGCTTTCTATCGTTGGAACTGTAGGAACCCGAATTGTGTGGATATTTGGCATTTTCCCACGTTACAGGTCCCTTTCGGTGCTGTTTATCTCTTATCCTGTATCGTGGATTCTGACGATTGCCATGCAGGTAGTGTGTTTTTTCATCGTCAGGAGAAAGGTGCATGAGAAATAATGAAAAAGTTTTTTATAATCATATTGGTTAGTGCAGTTACGTTTTTATCAGGATGCGGAAATGCCAAGAGTTCGATAGAAAATACAGAAACAGCCGGTGAGGACATCTGTGAAAATGAATTAGAAGGATTGATTATGGAAAATTTGCAGGGCTGCGTAAGTACGGGTGATGCCACCAGCAGTAATCCTTTTGACTATATGGATAATGAATACTATGAAAATATAAAGTCTTTGGGAGAAGATGCAATCCCTGTGCTGCTTGAAGGACATCATAATGGACAGTACAGTGGTCTGATTGATTATCTTGCTATGTATTTAGTCTGGGATATTTCAGGAAATACAGCAGCCGAGGAGCTGGGGCAATGTGAAAATGCAGAGCAAATGTACGATGCGTGGATAGAGTTTTACTCCTCCAATCAGTAGGCAGACTTTCTGGAATTTATTTTTCAGAAAGTCTTTGAAAACAGTATGTTATGATAAAACATCCAGCTCTGTAAACAGTTTCTCAAGTCTGGCGGGCATGGCTTTTACCAGCATGCGTGCCAGTTCTTCGGAGCTTGATTTCATGCCGCTCAGCACCCATTTGACCGTCATGTAAATGGAGCTCTGACAGTACATTTCCAGAAGAAAACGGATCTCGCTGTCCGGAGCATGACCGGTCTTTCTTCGGATCAGATCGGAATAGAATTCTAAAATCAGTTCGAAATCATGTTCTTTCAGAGAATTTTGCGCATCGGACCGGAAAGCAGCAGCGAAAAATACCCGCTCTTCCTGTATGTAATCGAATTTTCGTTTCAGTCCTTCAAATATTGTCTCGCCGCTTCCCATATGTTCAAAGGATTTCAGAAGAAGCTTATCAAAATACCAGTTGATCAGGTCATATTTGTCAAGAAAATTGCGGTAAAAGGTCTGGCGTGTCAGCCCGCAGTTCTCCACGATCTGACGAATAGTAATGTCATCGACAGAGGTGGTCTTCATACATTGTTTGATGGATTCGGCCAGTCGGTATTTCGTAGTTTCTGATTTTGCCATGTTCATGTCTCCTCAGCGTTTTTCATTAACTCCATTAATAAAAATATATACTATTTCAGTCCCTTCCGTCAACCGAAGATATGGAATTGACAGAAGAAGAAAAGCAATTTATGATGGAAGGAGATTATGAAAATAATCAAAGAATATCAAAATGTGAAATGACGGATGTCATATAACATGTAAAAGGAAGCAGACAAGAATGAAAGGGAAGAAATTATTGATTCTGGCGCTGGCACTTACCTTGCTTGGCGCCGGCTGCCAAAAGACAGACACAGGAAATGAGCCTGAAAGTGAGAAAACGGAGCAGAGAATTACAGAAGAGAAAATAGAAGAGGAAGAAAGCACAGAGAATCCGCAGGCAGGAGAAGGGGAAGACTCCGGGAAGGACTCTGAACCGGAAACTGAGCCGGAGCCCGGAGAAGACAGCGGGCAGGCAGATGTGGAATCACCGGAAACCAATCCGAGGAACGGATATCTGATCGCTATTGATGCCGGGCATCAGAGGCAGGGAAACAGCGAACAGGAGCCGGTCGGGCCGGGAGCCTCCCAGACCAAGGCAAAGGTTGCAGGCGGAACAAGCGGCATTGTAACAGGAATTCCTGAGTACGAACTGACGTTGCAGGTTTCTCTGAAACTCAGGGATGAGCTTTTAAACCGTGGGTATCGGGTGCTGATGATCCGCGAGACGAACGACGTAAACATTTCCAATGCTGAGCGCGCAAAGATGGCAAATGAGGACGGGGCGGATGCCTTTATTCGTATTCATGCAAACGGTTCTGATTCCGGTAGTGCACAGGGGATGATGACGATCTGCCAGACTCCGGAAAACCCGTATAACGGCGCACTTTATTCACAGAGCAGGAATCTGGCGGAGTGTATTCTGAACTGTGCCGTCGAGACGACAGGTGCAAGAATCGAACGGGTCTGGGAGACGGACACGATGAGCGGGATCAACTGGGCTGAAGTGCCGACCACAATCTTCGAGATGGGGTATATGACGAATCCGGAGGAAGATAAACGGATGGCAACGGATGAATATCAGAACCAGATCGTGACCGGTGTCGCGAATGGAATGGACCGATATTTTGGAATCCAGTAAGGAAGAAAAAGGAACAGTATTATGGAAAATAGTATTACGATCCGCACAGCGCGGGAAGAGGATGCAGAGGAATTGTTGAAGATCTACGAACCTTACGTCAGAGAAACGGCAGTCACTTTTGAATATAAAGTGCCTGAAGTAGAAGAATTTACCGCAAGAATCCGGAAAACTCTGTGCCGCTATCCCTATCTGGTGGCGATGCAGGGAGAGGATATTGTCGGTTATACCTATGCTTCACCGTTTCATGAAAGGAAAGCATATGACTGGGCGGTCGAAGTATCTGTTTATGTGAAACGGGATAAACGGAAGCTTGGAATCGGACGGAAGTTGTATCAGGCACTAGAGAGCGAACTGAAGAAGATGAACATCGTAAATGTGAATGCCTGCATCGCGTACCCGGCATCCGAAGACCGCTATCTGACCGACGACAGTGTGAGATTTCATGAAAGAATGGGATATCAGATGGTGGGAAGGTTTCATAAGTGTGGATATAAGTTTCACCGTTGGTATGACATGGTGTGGATGGAGAAGCATATCGGGGAACATCTGGAGAATCAGCCGGAAGTGGTTGATTTTGGTTCTGTCCGGCATGGCGGATAAATTATTGTTCATGTGTCTGGGGGGTTACGGACCCAGAGAAGAAAATAGTCAAAAAAACCGAGAGACATGGGGACAGGTTCAGTGACTCACTTGTGAGTCACTGAACCTGTCCCCATGTCTCTCTCTCTTAATTAAATTCCTCTAAACCGGAAGGTAAATTCCATATGTCCGTCTGCCGGAAGCAGGTATTCCGGGTGTGTTTTCGCACCCCAGCTGTCGTCTCCGGCAATTCCCATCTGTGCCAGGGAAGTACGGATCACCGTGTAATGTACAGCCGGCAGTTCGTATGGATGGCGGGCATTTTCCATCTCATGCGGTGTCCATGGAAGGGCGGAGAAATTCATACCGTCACCGGTGAATAACAGTCCGCGGCCGCGTTTGTCGGTTACTTTTGCCCAGCGGACACCGGTCTTATTTCCGGTCTCCTGCGGAACGATATAGTGTGCGACGTTATCGGCAACCTGATTTTTGTAGATGCCGAGTTTGCCGCCTTTACACCGGTCTGCGTAAGTTTCTTCCGGTCCCATTCCGTACCATTCCAGCTGATTGTAATCGGCATTGATCTTCATGATCATTCCGAATTCCGGCATGGAGCCCAGACCTTCCGGGATATCGCAGGATAAGGTTGTCTCGATGGTTCCGTCTCCATATACGGTGTAGGCTACCTTGCAGTCTGCGACCGGTTTCGTCGGCAGTACATAGGTAAATGTGATGGTTGCACTGTTCTCGTTTTCCTGAAGCACCGGGTCATAGGATTTCACAGGTCCGGAAGCAGAAGAAAGGAAATCTTTGTGCGACAGATAAAGGCTTGCGAGCTTCCACTGGCCGTAGAACATCGGCATTCCGTTTCCTTCGTCGTTATCTACCGGGGCGCGCCAGAAGTTCGGTTTTGGAATGCTCTCGATCATTTCCACACCTGCATACCGGTAGGATACCAGTCCACCGGTCAGATAGGAGAAGAGTGCATCAAAGTTTTCGCCTTTTACGCCGATGTTGACTTTTCCTCTGATGATTTTGACCGGTTTTTCACAGGAATAAGAAAGCGCACGGTCAAATTCTGAAACGGTGTATACATATTGTCCGAATGCAACTTCATGACCGGCCGGAGCCCATAGGGTATCCTCTATTAAATGGAAGGATACGGTTACGGTATACTCACCGGCTTTTGTTTGTTCAGGGATCGGCAGATCGTATTCCCGGCTGGATAACGGTGCAACGTCTGTTGCAAGTGTGGCTTTGCGGATCTGCTTTCCGTCTTTGGCCAGTGTGACGATGCAGCGGAAGGTGTCGGTGTTGGTGAACAGGTTTTTGTTGATGACAAGAACCTTATCACGGCTTACTTCTGCGGTAATGTTCTGATAATTGAATTTGACTTCCTGCATCTTCGGAGACGGAGTACGGTCGCCGCCGTATACGATTCCGTTGGCGCTGAAGTTGTAGTCGGTCGGACGTTCGCCGAAGTCACCGCCGTATGCCTGGAATTCTTGTCCGTAACGGTCTTTTTTGGTAATCGTCTGGTCTACATAATCCCAGATGAATCCTCCCTGATAGAGTGGTTCTGTGTCCGTCAGATCTGTGTATTTATGCATGGCTCCGCAGGAATTTCCCATGGCGTGCGTGTATTCACAGCAGATGAACGGTTTGTCCCTGTGCTCGTTTAAGAAGGCCTGAATTCTGGCAGCCGAAGGATACATCTGGCTTTCCATATCGCTTGTATCGTTGTAGCGGCGATCCTGGAAGACTCCTTCGTAGTGCACAAGGCGGGTCGAATCCAGTTCTCGGAATTTATCGGACATTTTTTTGATCACGCTTCCTCCGTAGGACTCATTTCCGCAGGACCAGATCAGAACAGACGGATGGTTCTTGTCTCTTTGGTAAATGGAATTGACACGGTCAAGAAGTGGTGCTTCCCAGTGCGGTTTATCCCCCGGAATCGCATATTCATAATCGCCTCCGCGGATCACAACATCCCAGGAACCGTGGGTTTCCATATTGTTTTCGTCGATCAGGTAGAGACCGTATACGTCACACAACTTATAAAGTCTGGAATCGTTCGGATAGTGGCAGGTACGGATCGCGTTGATGTTGTGGCATTTCATGGTAACCACATCCTGAACAAGCTCTTCCGGCTGCGGAACGCGGCCTGCAAATGTGCTGAATTCATGGCGGTTGGCGCCTTTGAATACGATTCGCTTTCCATTCAGGAGCATGAGGCTGTCCTTCAGTTCAAAACGGCGGAAACCGACGCCTTCTGCGATCACTTCTGTAATCTTTCCTGCTTCATCCTCAACGGTCAGAAGAAGTTCATACAGGTTCGGCACTTCGGCGCTCCAGAGCCGGAAGCCTTGGAGAGAAAGGCTGAGATGGCCTTCACCGTCAGAGAGGGTAAATTCGGCTTCGGCAAATTTGTCCGCCGCTTCATCGCCCGGATCGTCAGCTGTGCTGCCCGGAAAATGGTATAAAGGCAGTCTGGTCAGTCTGGCTTTCACGGTTCCATTTCCAAGAGACCGGACATCAATCAAAAGTTCTCCTTTGGAACAGGTGTCATCCAGCAGGGTACGGATTTTCAGATCATCAATATGTACAGCCGGTTTGGTGTAGAGAAAAACATCCCGGAAAATGCCGGAGAAACGGTAGAAGTCCTGATCCTCCGCCCAGCTTCCGCTGGTCCATTTGTATACCTGGACGGCTAATTTATTTTCGCCTTCCGTCAGATAAGGCGTCAGCTCGAAATCAGAAGGAGTGAAGCTGTCTTCACTGTATCCGACATAGTGTCCGTTCAGCCAGAGCGCCATTCCACTTTCCACACCCTGGAAGGAAATGAATAATGGATGGCCCTTCATGTGCTCCGGTACACGGAAGTATTTCACATAGCTTGCAGTCGGATTAAATTCGGTCGGGATCTCCCCGTCCCAGATGTCTTCACGACCGTCCCACGGATACTGGGTGTTAACGTATGCAGGAATATCGTAGCCTTCCATCTGAATATGGGCAGGTACACGGATATCACTCCAGTTTCTGCAGTCATGTTCTAAAGATTCAAAATCTTTGACTGTATCAGAAAGATTCCGGCCGTAGGAAAATTTCCAGATACCATTCAGTGAAAAGCGAAATGGATTTTCTTTGTTTCTTAAATGTTCTTCATCCGGAAAATATTCATGGTCGGAGTGAGCCGGGAGAACATTTTCTTTGAAAAAGGTGCTGTCTTTTAATTTGTTGTAATCAAACATGGTAAACCTCCTGTAGAATCTCGCATCGGATTGATTCTTGTTCGTTGATATTACTTTCATTATGAGCAACAGAGTCGAATTGTGCAATATAAATTCGGTTCCAGTATATGGAAAAATGTTGTATTTCGACTTTATATACATTATACTGAAGAAAAGAAACAATCGTATCGTCAGATGGCTGCGAAAACAGAGGAGGGGAATATGGCAGATACATACAAATATGAATATTACGCTACCGACAAACTACTGAATTCGTTGTCTGTATACAATACCGGTTATGAAAAATGCCATCCGGGTTATCAGTGGGGCCCCGGAATCCGGGATCACTATCTGATCCATCATGTTATTCGCGGAAAGGGGAGTTATGTGCTTGAGGGAAGAATGTATCATCTGAATGCCGGTGATACGTTCCTTTTGTTTCCAAATGTAGAAGCCAGTTATCGCGCGGATGAGGAGGAACCGTGGGAGTATGCGTGGGTAGGATTTGCGGGCACGGATGCCTATTCTATGATTGCAAATACCGATTTTTCAAAGAAGAATCCGGTTCTGGATCAGAGACTGATCAGCGACGAGCTGTTCCGGAAGATCCAGGCAGTGTACAATGCGAATGGAAATACATTTCGTGACGCGGTTGCCATGACGGGGGCACTCTACTCGCTGATGGGATTTCTGATGCAGCATTCGAAGGGAGAAGAAAAAGCAGACAATCTTCAGCAGCATTATGTGGAGCGGGCCAGACAGTATATCGCGGAACAGTATTCATATCCGATCACGGTGGAAGATGTCGCAGTTTATACGGGAATCAGCAGAAGTTATCTTTTTCGTCTGTTTCGCACGATGATGAAGCAGTCTCCGAAAGAATATCTTCTGGAGTACCGGATCAGGCAGGCGTGCCAGCTACTGAATCAAACAGAACTTCCGGTGGGAAGCATTGCACATTCAGTGGGGTTTGAGGATAATCTGTATTTTTCGAAGGTGTTTAAGAAATATAAGAACTGTACACCGTCGGAATACAGATGCATGAAATGAGTTCGTGACAGGGAGAAATGGTGATGAAAAAGAAAGATAAAATGCAGTTCCGGTTTTATGAGATGGGACCAAATACACAGGTTCTCGCACTGCTTGGGGAAGACTGGATCCGTCCTTACGGGCAGGATATCGTGGATCTTCATTTCCATAATTATATGGAGATCGGAGTATGCTACAACGGACATGGGGAATGTACGCTGCGTGACAAGAACTGTACATTTCAGAAGGACAGTATTCTGATCATTCCCCCGAATTATCCACACAATAATACAAGTGATAAAGGAACCGTTGCCTACTGGGAGTGGATGTATTTTGACATGGACAATGTGATAAAGGATATGAATGAAATGTCGCACAATAAGCTTGATACGGAAAAGCTGTTGAATATGATTTATTCGGAACCACTGTTCTACCAGAAAGAAGAATATCAGACATTATCCAATATTATTATGGAGATCCGCGAGGAGAATTACCGAAAAGAATATATGTATCATGAGAAGGTTCGTGGACTTCTTCAGTCTTTTACAGTAGAATTGATCCGGATCCATAATGTAAACAGTAAGATGTCCAGAAAGAATCCGCGGAATATTCAGATCGTGCCGGCACTGAATTATGTGAAAGCTCATTATAATGATGAAAACATCCGTATACAGGACCTTGCGGATGTGTGCAATATCAGTGAAAGTCATTTCCGAAGGATTTTTCAGGAGTGCATGAATATGACGCCCAATGATTATGTCAATGTCATACGGATTCACGAGGCATGCAATCTTCTTCTTAAGAAACATGCAACGATGGACGAAATTGCTTACCGGGTCGGTTATGGCAATGTGTCTACTTTTAACCGTAATTTTAAGCGAATCATAGGCATGTCACCGTATCAGTGGAAAAAATCGCCGGAAAATTATGCCGGACAGATGATGGATTTTAATATCAGTGCATTGAAAGGATGGTAGCAACATGGATTACAGAATGGTGAAACAGGTGCATAAGAGGATCAAGACTTCCACAAAAGTATTGAAGAATGTGATGATCGTCCTCTGTGTGCTTTTTGTGCTTATAGGCATCATATTTGACAGAGGGATGCTGTTTCTGGCACTTTTGACAGCGGGGATGTATTTTTTATATGATACATATGCCGTGAAAGATTATGAATATGTGATGGAAGGCAATCAATTTACAATTTCTGTTATACAGGCAAAACGGCATCGGAGGGAAGTACATGTGCTGAATCTGAAAGATATGGAAGTGCTCGCGCCGAACTGGCATGATGCGGTGGCAAAATACCGGAAAAACGGGGGGACAGAAATACTTCCGAAATTCGACTATACTTCCTATGAGCCGGAAATACCTTATTATACTATGATTATTATGGAAAACAGAAAGAAAATCAAATTACTCCTGGACCTGGAAGATGATATGATTGCTGCTATAAAACGTATGTATCCACAAAAAGTTTTCCTTTCATGACGGTAAAATGACCAGTTATCCTTTGGGATGCTGGTCTTTTTTGTGTAAAACGTCGAATGAAAGGCGAAAAAATGATTGAAAATGCCTCTTTTTTAATTGAATATATCCGCAATTAAATGATATGGGCAAGTATAATTATGCCTAGAGAAACACAAAAAGAAATGCGGAAATTAAGCGATGTGCACAAATGCATTTCAAAGAAAAAGGAGGATTCAGTATGAAAAAAAAGAAATTGATGGCATTGTTTCTCGCCGGTACCATGGTGCTTTCTCTGGCAGCATGCGGAGGCGGCAAAAGCTCTGAAGAGTCTTCAGAGGCAACAAGCAGTGATGAAAACACTTTGACGGTTGCAGCATGGGATCCGTCATTCAACATCCCTGCTCTTCAGGCTGCAGCCGAGGATTACAAGGCGAATGTGAATCCGGATTTCGTTCTTGAAATCAAAGAACAGTCCGGCTCAGCTGACATTGAGACGGCGATCACAACCGCTGCATCAGCAGGCAATTATGAGACATTGCCGGACATTGTTCTGTTCCAGGATCACTGGTTTGCAAACTACTATGCAAACTACCCGGATGCATGGCAGGACATCAACGATGCAGATGTAAAATGGGATGATTTCTCACAGGAAAAGCTGGGGTATTCTACAATTGATGGCAAGCATTTCGGTATGCCGGTAGACAACGGTGCAGTTATCACTGCTTATCGTGTTGACCTTCTGGAAGAATGTGGATATACCATCGATGACATGACCGGAATTACATGGGATGAATTCATTGAGATCGGTAAAGTAGTAAAAGAAAAGACAGGAAAATATCTGATGTGTATGGACGGTGACGGCAATGACCTTGTATATCTGATGCTTCAGGCAGAGGGTGTATCTCAGTTCAAAGACGGAAAACCGTACATTGTTGGAAATGATACTCTGAAGGAAGTTGTTCAGACAATCGTGAAAATGGCTCAGGAAGGCGTGCTCCTTCTTTCCAACAGCTGGTCAGATTACACAGACCAGGCAATCCAGGGCGATCAGGTTGCAGGCGTTATGAACGGTAACTGGATCATTCCGACCATGGAAAAGGTTGAAGCTAACAGCGGTAAATGGGAGATCACAACGATGCCGACTCTGACAGGTGCAGAGGGATATGCTTCTAACGGTGGCGCTTCTCTTTACATTACAGCAAACTGCAAGAAGACAGACCTTGCAAAAGACTTCCTTGCATACACATTTGGTGGAAGCACAGCTACATATGACAAGGCTCTTACAGACGGCGGCGTAATTTCTTGTTATGCTCCGGCAGGTGAGTCTGATGTATACAATCAGGGTGTTGTGTTCTTCAACGACCAGCCAATCTATGCAAAGATCGTAGAAATGGGAACTCATGTTCAGACCATTGAACAGAGTGATTATCACTATACCTGCCGTACACAGATTGCAGCTGCAATCATCAACATTATCAACGGCGGAAATATTGATGATGAACTTCAGCTTGCTGAGGATCAGTTGAATCACGAAATGGGCAACTAATTCAAAGATATTAGGATTGAGCTAAGGCAAACGGGGAAAACGATTTCCGTTTTCCCCTCTTTTCTTACCGATAGGGGGACATAAAGTGGAAAAGAAGAGAGGATTAACTTTACTTCAGAAACAGTCCAGAGCAGGATGGATTTTCCTTACTCCTGCAACTGTATTGATTGCAGTGATGAGTTTCTGGCCAATGATCAGTGCATTTCTGATGTCACTGAAGACCGGTTCCAGTGCGAACATGCAGTGGAATCAGCCGATATTTAACAACTATGTGAGAATGTTTTCGGATAAACTGTTTCTTCGTTCTGTAGGAAACACATTTTTATATCTGATCATCCAGGTTCCGATCATGCTGGTACTTGCGATTCTTCTGGCACAGCTTTTGAACAACAGAGATCTGAAATTCAAAGGATTCTTCCGTACATGCGTTTTCCTGCCATGTGCAACAGCGCTGGTATCTTACTCTTTGATTTTTAAATCTTTATTTGCTACAGAAGGTCTTATCAATACGATTCTCGTGAATCTGGGAATCCTGTCACAGAACTACAATTTCCTGGGAAATCCGACCAGCGCCAAGGCGGTTATCATTATCGCGTTGATCTGGAGATGGACCGGTTACAATATGGTGTTCTATCTGGCAGGCCTGCAGAACATTGAATATTCGGTATATGAAGCGGCAAAGATCGACGGCGCAAACGGCTGGAAGACATTCTGGGGAATTACGGTTCCGCTTCTGAAACCGACAATCATCATGACATTCATTATGTCAATCAACGGTACACTGCAGCTCTTCGATGAGTCTGTAAACCTTACAAACGGTGGCCCTGCAAATTCGACCATCACAATGTCACATTATATTTACAATAATACGTTCGGTACCGGTGTTGCCAACTTCGGTTATGCAACAGCTATGGCATTCTTCGTATTTATTATGGTAGGTATTCTGGCATTAATTAACATGAAAGTAGGTGATACACGTGACTGAGAAAAAGAACAGAAGTATGATCCAGCGCCGGTTGATTCCGACCTATGTTTTCCTCATAATTGTATCATTTATTTCGGTGTTCCCGTTCTACTGGATGATTTCCGCAGCAACAAATACATCCTTCGATGTAGCGCAGGGACGCCTGCTTCCGGGAACCTATCTTGCAACAAACTTTGCAAATCTTACAGCCGGGCGTGACCTTTGGGGAACGATGTGGAACTCCTTTATTTATGCATTCGTGCAGACGATTCTGGCGCTTCTCATCTGCTCACTGGCAGGATTTGGTTTTGAATTATATCATGACAAGAAGAAAGATATTGTATTTACGATCCTTCTGCTTGCCATGATGATTCCGGGTGTGGCAACGATGATTCCATTATTCCGGATGGTTTCAAAAATGGGACTGTTGAACTCTGTATGGGGCTTCATCCTTCCGGCCATATCGACTCCGTTTTTGATCATGATGTTCCGAAATAACTCGCGTAACTTCCCGGTCGATGTTATGGAGGCGGCCAGAATCGACGGCCTTAGAGAAATTCAGATTTTCTTCCGCATGTATATGCCGATGATGAAGTCAACCTACGCTGCAGCAGCAGTAGTAACATTCATGAATGCATGGAACTCCTACCTGTGGCCGAAGGTAATCATGACAGACACAAATGCGCAGACGATGCCGATGCTGATTGCAAACCTGGCATCCGGATACACGACCGATTACGGCGTATTGATGCTCGGCGTATTGTTCTGTTCAGTTCCTACGATGGTAATCTTCTTCATTCTGCAGAAACAGTTCGCTGAAGGTTTGACCGGAGCGGTAAAATAAACCATGAAAAAATTCTTATTTCAACATTTCGATATAACTAGATTAGGAGGGAATAAAAATGGGTGAATTCATTCTGAATGTAATCCACAGGCCTGAGATGGTTCCGGAGTATTCCGCTACGGTGACCGGTCATGGAAAAGAAGAAGATATCGGGGATAAAAAGCTTCTGACAGAATCTCTGGACATCTTCAAGACACAGCAAAGACTGGCACATGAAAATGGCCTGAAGGTCACGATCCACATGACCTATGCATCGCTTTTCAATGATGAAGCAGTTCAGATTGCAAAAGACGATCATGAGAAATATGGAGACGAGATCGCACTCTCGCTGCTCGGACTTCCGTGTGAACAGTTCCGAGAAAAATATAAAACAAAAGATTTCTGTATCTGGATGTTTTCAATGGAAGACAAGAAGAAGATCGTGGATGATGTCTTTGAAAAATTCCACGAAAGATTCGGCTTCTATCCGGAATCAACAGGATCTTATTATATGGATGCGGATCTTACAAACTACATTAAGGAAGCATATCCTTCTGTAAAATGTGCGATCGCTACCTGCTGGGAAGAAGGTCCGAAAGCATACCATACCTGTAACAATTCCTGGTACACACTGTTTGACGGTGGTCCGTGGGCGCCATGGATTCCTTCCAAACAGAACACACATGCACCGGCGGCCAATGAGGCGGAGGACAGTGGAATCGTTGCGATCCCGCATCTTTCCAGAGACCTTCTGGCATGCTACGACGGTAACGGATCCAACTTCGGTACACATCCGCAGAACGTGCTGCGCGGTATGATCTATGATTCCAAGACATGGGAATATCCATATCTGTATAATCTGATCGATCAGTATCGTGCACAGGAAAAGTATAACAACGGTTATGCGTATAACATGATGTTCGTCGGACCGGGCTGGATGAATAAGATGGGAAGATGGGAAGCACCGTATAAACTGCTTCTGAAATCTTATTCCGACGGCTGCAAATATTACGGCGAGCTGAAAAAACAGGGCAAACTGATCGATATGACCATGTCCGAATTTGCCGACTATTACCGCGAGAAGAAGACCTACACCGAACCGGAATGTGCTCTTTGGAGAGATATCCTTTATGGTTCTGACAAGCAGCTGTTCTGGTATACGGATCCATATATGCGCGTTGGTGTCAATATGGACCAGGGCGGAGCGATCGTGGACCTCAGACCATATGCGGCGAAACTGAAATGGGAAGTCGGCATCGGAACCAGACATGTGCAGGATGCTTCTTATCCATTCTTGATTCAGGAAAAGTACCGTGCAGGTTACTTTACACACTATGCGGGAGAAGGAACGATCCGAAGCGCAAAGATCTGCTATCAGGGTGAAGAAGTAGACTTGTGTCTGTGCCGTACGAAAGCACATTTCTCACAGGAAGGAAATACCAGAATCCTGACACTGGATCCGGTCGATATCGAATTCTACGATCTGACACTGAAGCTTCAGAGCAGACTGTATTTCGAAGAAGGAACCGGAACGGTACGGATCGAACGGGAGATTCTTGAAATGAGTCATCCGGAAGCACAGGTAGAAATCAACGAATATATGGTAGCATGCTATGGAACGACCGAGTATCCGGAGGATATGAATGGAATCGTACTTCGCTGTGAAGGAGAAGAACCAAAAGAAATCATCTATGCATATAAATGCAGAGAAGAAAGCCTTGCGGATGCAGATGCGGTATCCGCAGTGATTCCTGCAATCGAGACGAAAGTATCTATGGAGGCATCAAAAGGCGGAGAAGGTTATGTTCGTGAAGGATATGCTTTTTCTCCAATGTTTACTCTTGGTTATAAGAAGAAAGTTGCAGATAAGGAGGTCTTTACAACATGGCTCAAGCTGGAAAAGGCAAATTAAATTACAGATGTCCGTCTTGTTTCATGAGAGATCTGGATATTGATATGTTCTACGATAAAGAGAAGGACGAATATTACTGTCTGCGGTGCCAGTTTACCGGAACAGAAGAAGAGGTTCTCGCAGGAAATGAGATGGTCAGAACCAAATATAAAGCAATGCATAAAAGATTTACGAAATATGATTTCGATTAGTCATCTGCTGACATAAGGAGGAAAGCTTTATTATGAAGAAAATGGTCTATGGAGTGGATCTCGGCTGGGCATCACAGTTGGAATCCATGGGATACCGATGGCTGAATGAAAACGGAGAAGAAACCGATATTCTTGCAGCCTCAAAAGAACTGGGAGTCAATGCCGTGCGCTTACGCGTATTTGTGAACCCGCCGGAATCGGCATACTGGCAGAAAAGAGAAAATGAAACCTGTATGCTGGGATTCTGTGATGCAAAAAACACGCTTGATATGGCAAAGCGCGTAAAAGCTCAGGGCATGAAGCTCATGATCGATTTCCACTACAGCGACCATTTCGCAGATCCGGAAATTCAGGATCCGCCGAAGGCGTGGGAACACGATACAGACGAACAGCTCATCGAACGCGTTGCAGCACATACGAGAGAAGTACTTTCCTTATTTAAAGAGAGTGGCGTGTATCCGGAATGGGTCGAAGTCGGCAATGAGATCAACAATGGAATCATGTGGCCCCACGGAAACCTGAAAAAGGCCCCGGAACAACTGGTACGTTTCCTGAACGCAGGATATGATGCTGTAAAAGAAGTATGTCCGGACAGCCAGGTTGTCACACATCTTGCCGCTGTCGTCGAAGAAGAACAATGCGTTCCCTTCCTGGATAATTTCTTCGCTCAAAACGGGAAGACCGATATCCTGGGATTTTCCTACTATCCTTACTGGCAAAAAATAGAAAGCAGCAAGGAAAAACTCGCAGGATGGCTGAAAATGTATTCTGAGAAATACCACAAACCGGTTCTGATCGCCGAAGTCGGCGGTCCGGATCAGGATGAAGAAGAAAGTTACAAAATTGTGAAAGATGCCATCGAAGCGATGAAGGAGATGGAAGACCAGGAGGAGTTATGCATCTTCTACTGGGAACCGGAAGCGACATCTGCGATCCTGCCGGATCACTATCCTCTGAGCGCAGCAAAGCTTGTCGGGGATAAGAAGCTGAAATATAATAAAGCATTGACGGCCTGTCGGGATGATAAGCAGGCGGCTGAATGAGAGACAGGGGGACAGGTTCCGTGACTCACTTGTGAGTCACGGAACCTGTCCCTCTGTCTCTCCCTCTTCCCCCAGTCATTTCCAATGAATAAAGGATAGAAACGCTTCATATACTTAGATTATAGGGTTTCCTAACTTGATGAAGCAGGGAGATTGTGATATGACTTAAGGAGTTAAGATGAGGTGCAGTAGCAAATTGCTGGAGGTTGTTCTTATGGCAAAAGCGAAAAGATTGGAAGATATTATAAATGTATTTAATCCTCTTCCTTTAGGAAAGAATACGTTTGATGAATTGTATGTGGATACCTATGAGGCGAGAGGAACAAATGCAATTGAGAAAATCAAATTAAATCTGTGCTATAGCAATAACCCATATATGAAGATTCTATGTTTGTTCGTTAAAGGTTAACATGATATTAACCTTCCCGATTTTTTTGCTTTATGACAGACAATTTAGTTTGATAAAATACGATTTTGACAATTATCAGCTATTGAGTATGATTAAAATCATGGGACCGGATAAACAAATCTATCAAGAAGGAATCAATACGATTGTAGAGATCGTGAAAAAAAGAATGGAATTAGATCTAATTGAAGAAGATGCACTGACATTTATGATCGAGAAATCCGGAGGAGCACTGAGAGATCTGTTTCAGATGATTCGTGAGTCTGCATTTGAGGCATTGGTGCAAAGAAAAAACAGAATTACGGTTGAACATGCCCAGAAGGCCTATATTATGCTGAACAGTGAATATGAAAGGGCTATACGAATAGAAAGTGATTTGAAAAAGATCAAACAAATATATGAGGATCCTAAACCGACAGAAACAGATGAAGTATTGATGGGACTTCTGCTGCGAGGTGTTGTGATTGAGTATAATGGGACGAGATGGTGTGGAATTCATCCGGCGGTAATGGATTTTCTGCGCGAAAAAGGGGAGATTTGATGTGGGTGAAGAGTGGGAGAAGAATCTGGAGAAGCTACATATATATGTAAAAAATATCGATAAGGGATTCATACTTTACACAGTGAATAACCACAGTGTTTTACAAGAAGTTATTCGGAATATGCGCATTGACAAGCGGGTGCATGTTAATTCAATACGATCCGTGGAGGAAGTGGACCGCGTGTTTCAGATTCTTCGCGGCAAAGAGGGTGAATGGAAAGGGAGTATTATTGTATTTGATATGTTTCTTTGCGTAGAGGAAGTGATGTATCAATGTTGCGATAAAATCAATCTTGTTGTGGTCAAGCTTTTTTGTAACATTTGTGGCTAAAAAATTCATTGGATTGTTGTTTGGATAATACCGAAGTTTCCAGTGTATGTAAAGGATGCTTCGCACCGCCTTTGGCGGCCTTGTCCTTGACATACACTGAAAGCTTCAGGTGAAAAGCAATCAAACAATCCAATCGGGCATTGTATCGCATTAAGCGATTCTAGCCTGATAGGGTGTTAAATAACCATTGAAGCTGTGAGGTCGTACATGATTGTATTCAACATATGCAAACTCCTCTACAGCCTGATACAAAGCTTCCTCGGTATCATATTCGTAAAGATAAATGAGTTCACTTTTCAAGGTGTTGAAATATCTCTCCATTGGTGCATTATCATACGGATATCCGGCCTTACTCATACTCTGGGTCACATGAACCGATTCGCAAAACTCTACGAATGCTTTAGAAGTAAATTGCGACCCTTGATCCGAGTGTAGGATTAATTCTCCTTTAATTGCCGGCTGCGATTCCAGTGCCTTCTGCAAGGTACGGATAGCAAGATCACTTGTGATATGCCGGTCTGTTATGCTGGCAATAACGCTTCGATCATGCAGATCTATGATTGTACAGTTGTACCGTACATCATGGTTCTCCAAAAACAAGTAGGTAAAATCGGTACACCATTTTTGATTGATTTTATCTGCAGTAAAGTTCTGCTGTATTTTGTTTTCGAATACTTTATGCGGTTTACCATGCTTATATTCCGGCTTCTTCGGACGAACGATAGATTTCAACCCAAGTATTGAATTCATATACTTGTGAACAGTTGTTGTGCTGTACGAGAAACCTTCACGTTCTAAGTATACCTGCATGCTGCGGTATCCATCTACACCATGGTGTTTGTGATAAAGTTCTGTGATTTTTGACAAAGTCTTCTCTCGATGGGCATAGTAATCTGCCTTCCGGTGTTTTCGGTAGTTATAATAAGCATTTGGACAGATATCATAGTGCCGCAGGAGCCAACGTAAGCCAAATTTATTATAATGTTGTTCGATAAATCGATAAGCCTCTAATCGATTTCCTTCGCAAAGAATGCCGCTGCTTTTTTTAAGAAGAGATTTTCTTTTTTTGCCTCTTCCAGTTCTTTTCGTAACCTAAGATTCTCTTTCATAAGTTCCATTTCGTTTGGAGTATCTGGATTTGAGAGAGCTTTCTCTTGGCATTCTTCGCTAAATTCTCTACACCACTTGGAGATGCTGGCTTTGGATACGCCATATTCCGCGGTGATGCTTTTGTAGGTGCGTCCTTCTTCCTCATGAAGACGGACAATCTTTCTTCTAAATTCTGGAGTGTAAGTTTGTGGCATAATAATTCCTTCTTTCTTTGATAGATTGATTATATCTTATTAGCCACTACTGTTACAACGTTAGTATAGCACTTCAGACAGTAATGTTTTTCGTGAAGTACGTAAAACTATGATTAAAAATTTCTTTTCAAAAGAATGGATTGAGCATCAGAAACTGGTACAAGCCTTTGAACAGGAAAAGGAACAAAACAAATCATTGCAAGAGGCTTATGACAAGCTCCTTGAAGAGAATAGATTACTAAAATCCACAGATAATAAAGTAACTGCCGAAAAAAATGAAAAGTCAGAGGAAATCAATTGACTTTTTGGCGCATATACTTTATTATAAAAGCGAAAGAAAGCGATATACGCCGTAAGGGCACGCTTTTAATTATCAATTGTACGCCGTAAGGGCAATTTTTAAGAAGTATTTTCGCCGTAAGGGCAGTGAAGGCACTCACTTTTGTGGGTGCCTTTTACATTTAATCCTTTTTATATTATCCCCAAGAATAAATCATCCCCAACTTTCTCAATATGTGTAAGCGATGAATACCCCACCGTTTAGACAGTTCCCTTTTTTCATGAGATAATTCTCTCATGGAGTGGAGCTTCTATACATCTTCTATGTTACTTTACTATTCGGACCATTTTACTTCACATCATGATGACCACAGTGGTGTCAGGCACCCATGTTGGCACCAATGTTAGGAGATGCACTCTCTTCATCCGAACATTAGATTAGGCTACTTTTCTTTCACGAAAAAAAGAGATATTATAATGGTCTCATAAATTAAGACACTTTTTCGGACAGATTTTAATGAATCTGATATACTAAAATCAGTAAGAAAGAGAGGATTCATTTACATGTCCAGACAAAGAAGAATTTTTAGCGCCAAATTTAAATCAGACCTTGTAATTGAGCTGCTTAAGGGAGAAAAAGATCTCAACACCCTAGCAACTGAAAATAATATCCAACCAAATCTGCTCCGTAATTGGAAGAAAGAGTTCCTGAACAATGCTTCTGTTGTGTTCGACGACAAGCGTGAGGAAAATCTTAAAGAAAAACTTGCCGAAGAGCGCAAAGAAAAAGCGGAGTATGCCAAAAAGGTTGGTCAGTTAACCATGCAGGTTGACTGGCTCAAAAAAAAATCTGAAGAAATTTGTGGACCTGACTACGAGAGTAAATTTAGTCCAAAACCTTTTGACGACTAAGGAAATCCCAGTTTCCGTTGGTGCCAGGTTGCTTGACATCAATCGCACGAGCATCTACTACAAAGGTACGCCTGTATCAGAAGAAGAACTGGCCTGCAAAGAGATCATTGATCATCTTCATACGGATAATCCTACTTGGGGTGCACGACAAATGTCTGCACAGCTGAAAGCCCGTGGATATCACGTTGGCCGCCGCAAAGCCAGACGATACATGAATGAAATGGATATTTATCCGATTTATCCAAAGATGAATCTCTCTAAGCGGATGCAACAGGCGAAAGTATGTCCTTATCTTCTTCGTAATGCAGTCATAGACAAGCCAAATCAGGCATGGTCTATTGATATTACATATATTCCGATCAAGCGCGGAAGTGCCAATTATTTATTCTCATTCAAAGGAGGAGCTTCGATTATGACTATTGAAACTATCTGTAACATGTTGTTGGATGCACTGACTGAGGCGGGCTTCAATGAGAGCACGCTCTTTAACTACAAAGGTATCATCCGTAGATTCAAAACATTTTGCAATGAAAAGGGGGTGACGGATTATACACCTGAAATCGGACAGGCTTATCAGTTCATTATAAAAATCTTAGATTTTTGTCTTGACAACTGAGCCACTATAATACAACTTGTCTGTTCATCTGCGTATTTTTTGACACTATCAGCGACTAGCTCGTCATACACCGATTCATGTATTGCCAATCCAGCAAACTCACTTAACAACGGAATAAGCCAGTATTCCTTAAAGTCTGTAAATGAATACGCTCTTACCTTTGCCACCTCACTCCTATCAGGGGGAATAAAGAAATTGGCATCCAGAAATACCTTCTGCCCAGGATTTTGTATTATGCTCTGAAAAGCTGGATTGACCTCTTTTGTATCTACCTTCATTAGTCATCCCCGCTTTCGAAAAAATCCTTCAGTTCATCATCAATCTCTGCGTCCATACATAATCCGTAATCTTCTGGTTCTTTTTCAAACATTGCTAATGTACGAACAAATTCATCCTCATCAATTAATCCATCTTCATAATTGCTGATAATTGTTTCTATTACTCTATTGGACACCCCCACAGTTTTCGTTTTCTTATTCAATAATTCTGATATCTCAGAATCAATATTTTTCAAAAGTTTTCTATATATCCCGTCTTCGTTTCTGCAATCAATAGCATACAATTTATCGTATTGATTTACATTTATATATCCCTCTTCAAACAATCTATTTATTATTGCCTGAAAAGGAAGCCACCAATCACATTGTATTCTTGCAATAAAACGCAACGCTCTATTATCAGAAACATCCCTCATATTTGAACTACCAAATGCATTCATCACAGCATCTTTCAGAGCCTCAGCCGGAAGTAATAACTCAGCTGCAAATCTGTCAGCCTGTTTTTCCGTAACTTTATCCTCATAGTCAATTTCAGGAGTATATGCTTTTCCAGACTTCGTAGTATAATGATATATTTCATGGGCTATAGCAAATATTTGTTCATCATAAAAGCTTGAAGTATTCAAGCCAATAAATGTAATAGTGTCATTATCTGTCTTAAACCATGTAATATTTCCGTATGTGTGGGTTCCATTCGTATCTGGAAAAGGATATTCACATAACAAAATATCCTTTTTATCCAGAAGGAGACGAATATCATTCCCAATAGGAACATTTGGATGAACTCCAAAAAATTGCCTTGTTTCAGCAACTAATTTTTTTATTTCGTAATCATCATATTGTCAATCATAAAAGGCAAACGGTGAGTATCAACTTCCCCTGTTCTACCAATGGCGTAATCGATACCAGCAGAAATCAGGCCAAGACCAATCAAAACAGCACCGACTATAATGAAAAACTTTGTCTTGTTCTTGATACCATAAATCAGCATTGCTACACCAATCAGAATAAGTATAATATTCATAATCATATCATTTCCTCCAATGTAATCTTATTGATTTAGTACAGTCGTTTTTAATGTATCCCCTGATACACCATCAATCAGAATTTCAAAAGCAGGATAATCTGCCTCACCAGGAACAGGGTATTCAACATTTACTTTGTAAACCATTGTGGAAAACTCCTTATCCTCCACAAGCTCCACAGCAGCCACAGGCTCAATAGCATCATAATCAGCATCAGGAAAATCATCTGTGTGGAAAGCGATATACGCTTTTGCTTTTAAAGAAGCCTGATAAACGGCATCCCCTTCCGTAAGAAGCGGTTTTCCGTTCAGTAGGTTCTTTGTATCACTTAGGAAGAAAAGTACAAAAACTGCACATATAACAAGAACTGAGATAACTGCTGTCTGTATTATTTTGCGCGTTAATACCTTTCTCATTTTTTCAAAAGGTTTTGTACCGCTTAACTGTTCACTGGTACTTATTGGAACTTGAAGAGAACCTTTCATATTTTCCATTACTTTTCTACATTCTTCACAGGTTGAAATATGTTCATTTACCAAATCCACCGATGATTTACTTGCAACATCATCTACACACAATGGAATCAAATCTCTAATAATTTCACACTCATTCATGTTCTATATCCTCCATTCGTTTCTTAATCAGATTTTTGGCGCGAAAAAATGTAACTCTTGCCCAGCTGTCACTTTTCCCGAATAAGCTGCCAATCTTCTGAAAATCCAGTTCACCAAACACACGCAGGTAAAAGACTTCTTTATATGGCTCATCCATTGAGTGAAGAAATTTGTGTATAATAAATGCAGTCTCTTTATCTTCTAATTCGTCTGTAAAGCAGACCAAATCCCGATTTGCACTTGTTTCATCCATCTTAGAAAAATGGATATTCTTTTCTTTCCGATATTTTGAAAAATATGTATTCTTCGCTATTGTAAATAACCAGGCTCTAATATCTTTCTTACCATCAAAGGACTTAATAGAAGCTATAGCCTTAGTAAATGTTTCTTGAGTAATATCTTCCGCTTCGTCAGGCTTTTTAACCAGACTTAACACATAGCGATAGACATCTCGATATAACTCGTCGTACATTGATTCAAAGTCCATTGCTATCCTCCTTTCACTAGATTAACGCATGAAGTAACTGAACGTTACAAAATTATCGAAAAATTACTCCTCTAGCTTATTACCCTAAAACAAACAGAATACCGTCACAAGTGTAATGACGGTATTCTAATTATTCTGAATAAGCCTCGTATATGCTATCATAGCATGGCAAAATGCTTTAATGCATTCATGATCGCATTACGTTTTTCCTCCGAGCACTGCGGCTGTCTTGAATTATCTGATTTTGCTTTATTATAATTTTCTCTTTCAATAATCCCGCATTCGCGCTTCACCTGAGCAATATACAGATTGCTTACCTGTAATCCGGTCTGTTCCAGCACGTATGCTTTAATTTCTTCATATGTGGCCTTAGCCTCCGCAGAAGTCACATCCAGCTCGTCCATATCTACCTTCACATCAATGGTATTCTTTGCTTCAGAAAGTTTGGACAATAAGCAAACCGTCTCCACATGTGTCGGTATCGGCTGGAGAACACATTTCCCCAGCCTCGCCAATCTTTGATGAACACATTTTTTCCGATTCATCTTTATCCAAATACTCTTTTCTATCCTGCTCCATCATGACACCTTTTTTCCTTT
>JALFNN010000009.1 GCA_022774325.1 bacterium
TGAAATATAAGCGTCAGCTTGACCACCAAAAGTCCCAATTTTATAGAAAGGGATATCGCCACTTTCAGAAGTCTGTTCCTTAAAAATACGACGGCACATAGATACAGAGCCTACATCTCCCAACTTACGCTGTTCCCAATCATCAGTAAACCCAGCAAACCGAATCTGTGGTTTTTTCGTCTTTTTCCCCATTTTACTCACCCCCAAGCAGCGCTTTCAAACTGGCAAGCCCCATCATATCAAACTCATTTCCCGTAAGTTCATCTGTCATCCTTATCAACTCTCTTTCAGTTTCTTCGATTTCTTCCTCAATATCGTGAAGAGTCGTAGAATACTTGTCCGCAAGAGATTGTACTTTTTTAACAAGATCTGCCACAATTTGCTCCGGCAGGTTATGTAAATCACTGATTAACGGTTTAATCCATTTTTCACTCAATAGTTTTTCTTCCTGCTCATCAGAAAGTTTTTCTATCGTTTCTTTCGTTTGAATAAGAAGCCGCGATGTTAATTCCTTGATTTCCTTTTTAATTTCTTTTTCTTCTTTGCTTAGATTGCCATATTGCTCTAATACCGCTTTCAATGCCCGTTCTTCTTCATTTTCCGCTTTTCTTAACTCTTTTAACTTTACGGTAACTCCCTTAGCATTAAAAGCGTCCTGATTTTCATTTAAAATATCGCTTTCTTTATCTTCTTCGGAAAGATTTTCAATCAATTCCTCATACATGGATGTAATCTCAGCAAGTCGTTTTTCATTTTCTGTAATTACAGACAAGCGATCCGGCAAAAGCACTTTTTGTACCAGCTCAAATGGCAAAATTCTTCCTTTCCATCCTTCCTGAATCTCTTTATCCTTCTTCATGACCATGTTTGGTTCTACAACCTTGATTGCTTCTCGCCCTTCTGTCCCAATCACATCAAAATCAATTGCAATCTCAGTCCACTTATCATCGAGTATCTGGTATGCCTTGTATTTGTCAATTAACGGAATGTCGTGAAGTCGCTTAAAAATCTGATTTCCTATTTCTTCCTTTTCTTTGCCCGCCTGTAAGGATTCCATATTTTGAATCAATCTTTCTTTTAATAAGTCTTCGAAATCCATAAAACAATTTGCGAAATTATTTTTAAACACTTTAATATCTTCGTTTTCTACAATAATTTTTTTTACATCTTCACATCTGAGCGAAGAATATGGAGTACCGTTACTCATAAAAAGGCTCTCACGAAGACTCGGAAATGCTTGCCAATATCTTTGCAGCTCGTCAATCTCTGAATTTGGAATCCCACCCATCAAACTTGCATAGATATCCCAACTTTCTGCTTTCTCTGAAGAGTCCACATAGCGCGGAATATTAAGATTATAATCATTTGCACGGATTTCTTCTCTGCTGACCACTTTCGAAAACTTTTCAATGGTCTTCCTTTCAAAATAAGCATCTACGATTCTCTTAATATCTGATGCTTGAAGCTTATTATTTTTTCCCTCCTTAACAAATCCCTTTGATGCATCAATAATCAAAACATCTTTATTTTCCCGTTTTTGTTTCAACACCATAATGATTGTCGGAATGCCTGTCCCGAAAAAAATGTTCGCCGGAAGCCCGATAATTGCATCAATATGATTCTTTTCGATCAGATTTGTCCGTATTTTTTCTTCTTCTCCACCACGGAACAAAACACCATGTGGAAGCACAATCGTCATAATTCCATCTGGTTTAATATGATAAAGATCATGAAGAAGGAAAGCGTAATCTGCTTTGCTCTTCGGTGCCAATCCATATTCACTATATCGCGGATCAGACTCCTTTCCGTCCGGTGTCCACTGTTGCGAATAAGGTGGATTTGACACAACTGCATCTACACGAAGCACCGGTGGATAACTGTCAAGATCAATCGGCCAGTCGTCCTCCAATGTATCCGCATTCCTTGTAAACAAATTTGAGGGATTAATTCCTCTCATAATCAAATTCATTCTGGTCAGGTTATACGTACTTTCTTTTAACTCCTGCGCATAATACTGTATACAGTCGCGGTTCATATATTTCGACACACTTTGTCCAATATTAATGAGAAGAGAACCTGAGCCGGAAGTCGGATCATAGATTGCGATCCGTTCTCTGTCTTTCAGATGCTCCGCGACAATTTCAGACATTAACACTGATACTTCATGAGGAGTATAGAATTCCCCCGCTTTCTTCCCGGCGTTTGCAGCGAAATTTGAAATCAAATACTCGTAGATAAATCCCAGAACGTCATATCCCTGTTTTTCATCCATAGGAATATCTTTTATCAATTGAATCAAATCACTAATTGCCTTCGTTCTTGCGTTACTAGTTTCACCCAGTTTAGAAAGCCCCGTCTGAAGTGTATCAAAAATTCCATCAAAAACATTTTTATGCGACTCATTGATCAGTCTGTCAAATGCAGATAATGCATCAGTTACATTTGATACATCAAAATTCTTTCCCATACCAAGCCAGGTCGAAAACAGATTCTTGTAAGAAATGAAATATCCCAGGCTTCTCCTGCACTGGTTTACAGTCTCAGTATCTTCCTCGACCAATTCAACAAAATCTTCCTCTTCCCAGTCATTTTTCTTCAGGAAATCCACTTCTCTATCAGAAAGGAATTTATAAAAAATAAAGCCAAGAATATAGTCTTTGTATTCATTAGCTTCAATTTTTGATCTCATTTTATTTGCAGATTCCCAAATACGGGAAGCTAATTGTTGTTTGTTCATGGAAAACTCCACCTCTCTACAGAATTATTCTTTTAATAACCAGATTGTATCACACTTTTCCTCTAGGTAGGATACGAAATGCTTCTCCCAATTTTTCCACCTTTCAAATCATTCCGTATCACTTCAAGCCCTCCGATTGGAACACAGAATTTCGGATTATGTGCACAGCATTGTTCATACACATACTCGAGTTCAAACCATTCCACCGCATCCAATTCCTCTTCCTGCAGTATCAGTTCTGAAATATCTATCGGTTTTTCGTATATAAATACAAATGCAATCTCGTTATCCCGGAACATTTTTCCATAGAATTCTGTTTCATATTGAATTTTGAAAGTATCCACGAAACGGAGTTCTTCTTTGTCGGCTGTGATGCCCAGTTCTTCTCGAAGCTCCCTCAGTGCGGAATCAAGCGGCTCGTCTCCGGCCTGAATATGTCCCGCAGAAGAGGTATCGAATTGCCCCGGGAACGAATCTTTCTTCAAAGAGCGCTTCTGCAGCAGCACTTCTGTCTGTTTTCCATTCCTGCGTATGATCCAGACATGTGCCGTGCGATGCCGGATTCCTTCCGAGTGTGCTTTCCCTCTTTCCACCGTCTCTCCTGTGGGTTTTCCATATTCATCTACAATGTCTACAAATTCCAAACTGTTGTCACCTCTTATCATCTTTTACCTGAATACAAAAATCATCATAAGTATAAAACCAATCGGAGGACAAATAAGTCCCAGAACAATCGCCAGTACAAGCAAAATCCCATCTCCGCTTTTTTGGCTGGCGGCTTCCATAACGCCGTTCGTCACAAACAACTGCACCTATTTCCAAAATAATTTTTAGTCCTCCTGCTAGATTATTCTTTCGCGTAATGATATTATACCACACTTTCACCTTAGAAAGAATCAGAATGTCTTTAACACAAATTTTATATACAGCGGAAGTGCAAGAACCTATCCTGTCCTGCCCACATTATAGTCTCCCAGCTTGATTGCACTATTTACATGGTGTTTTTCAGGGTGGTTAAGAAGCGTTTTTGTGCTTCCTTACAAATAGTATTCTACGGCTTTCTATGGATTAAGTCGTTCCCCAAAGAATGGACAAAAAGTACAATGGGAATGGCCTTTTTGAGACAATAAAAAATGCACCACCGTAAAGATGATGCACTCTGCATGGTTAATCTATATTGAAATTAAACTTTTCAAACCATCTGTGAAAAACTCTTTCTCAGTTTGAAACAAATCCCTCTTTATTTCATAAAATAATTTGTTATATGTACTTTCTCCATCAGACTTCTGCAAAATAAACATGATTTTCTGCGGTCTTGAGCAATAATCTGTAATGGAATTATTTAATAGAGTAGTAGGGATTGGTGATTTTGTTCTATCCACCTTATTTGTTCCCTTTATCCTTATCCTCGAATCATAACCCATTACTCCATTCATATTACCCATAGCCATTTCAAAATCGTTATCCCTCGTTATCAGATTCTTTTCACCAATTTTATAGCACTTACTATTTCGCAAATCCAGCATTTTTCCATAATAGCCACTTTTGAATACATAGTATTCGCGTCTTTTCGTGGATTACAATCTTCTCTGGTAATTGTTCCTCCTACACAAGCCTCATAAAATTCATTTGCACTCAATTTATCACTTTTTATTCCTGCTAAATGCATAAAATTATTCTTTCAAAATCTGACCTCATAATAATCATATGTATCTGACTTTTTCTCCCTAAACTCCCATGCCCGCACACTTGGCACCACCATAAATGAAACTGTGTAAGCCGGAAGGTATTGAGTTTGTTTATGCCGTTCTGTATACTTATAGTAACGGCAAAGATCGTGTTTATTTTGGGCCAGTAGCCCGTACCCTAAACTGATTTCAGGTACTCTCATTTGCACCACCACCTGTCCAGCCTATTATTCATGGCAAAAGGACGTATAGTAAAATGATAAAAGTCAGAGTACCATGCCGTAAATTCTTCCAGGAGGTGCCTTTATGGATAAGATTTACGACAAATGTTGTGGTATTGATGTGCACAAAAAACTTATCGTTGCCTGTTTCCGATGCGGCAGAAAGCAGGAGCTACGTGAGTTTGGTGCAACAACCAGAGAACTCCTTACATTGGCTGACTGGCTCAAGGAGGGTGGCTGCGAAATGGTCGCCATGGAGAGCACAGCCTCTTATTGGAAACCTCTGTATAACATCCTTGAATCTTCTGACCTGAACGCAATGGTGGTCAATGCCCGTCATATGAAAGCAGTTCCCGGTCGGAAAACGGATGTGAAGGATGCGGAATGGATCGCAGACCTTCTTCAGCATGGACTGCTAAAGGCCAGTTATATTCCCGACAAGGATCAGCGGGAACTGAGGGAATTAGTCCGCTATCGTAAAAGCCTTGTAGGGGAACGCACCAGAGAGTTGAATCGGCTCCAAAAGATGCTTGAAGGAGCTAACATCAAGTTATCCGGAACTGTATCAGACATCAATGGCAAAAGCGCCCGTAGTATTCTGGAATATCTCCTAACCGGAGACTCCATCGATGAGGTAAAATACGATGAGATGTATAAGCAGAAAGTGATTGCTCATAATCTCAAAGCCACCAAGGAACAGATCATTGATGATCTTAATGGTGTGATGTCTCCGCTCCAGCGCAGGATGATGAAAGAACTTCTTATCCATTTGGATGAACTAAATACTCACATCAAAAACCTGGATGACGAGATTGACAACTTTATGAAACCGGAAGAAAAGCAGGCTTCCCAGGCAATTCAGGATGTAACCGGTATAGGCAATACAAGTGCCCAGGCCATCATCTCTGTCATTGGTACAGACATGGATCGTTTTCCGACAGATAAGCACATTTCATCTTGGGCAGGGTTATGTCCCGGAGATAATGAAAGCGCCAAAAAGAGAAAATCCGGGAAGACCAGAAAAGGTAACTCCCTGTTGCGCACAACATTAATCACCTGTGCACATGCAGCAGTAAAAAATAAGAAGTCCTACTTCCATGCGCAGTTCATGAGGATCAGTGCTCACCGTGGGCCAAAGCGTGCCTATGTAGCCGTTGCCCATTCCATGCTCATAGCAATATATCACATTCTCAAGGATGGTGTCGTTTTCAAGGATCTGGGAGCTGATTATTACAATCAGTTCAATAAGGAACGTAAAATAGCTGCATACCTCAAGAAGTTAAAAGCGCTTGGCTGGGAGGCTCCAGTAGTTGCCGCATAAGCCTGTCGGTTAAGTTCAAAATCAACCTTTTTGCACTAGATAGGGGTAGTTTGCGCTTTTTTGGCTATTCTGAAGGTTTTGTTTCATAGTAAAAGGAACGGAAAATGTGAGAGAATCTTTGTTTGCCGGAACGCCTTGCACGGTATTTTTTAATCGTGCATGGGAGGATGCGGTTCGTAACATTGATGGAGTAGAGAGAGTATCTGCACAGATGTACGTTGCAACATTATC
>JALFNN010000016.1 GCA_022774325.1 bacterium
CTTTTCGGCTACTTCATCTGTCGTATGATTGATGTATTCCATCAATTCCAGAAATTCTTCTGTAAAGCCTTCCGGATTCTTTCCTTTCGTATTTATGAAAATGCGTCTCGCGCCATCATCCAGCCTCAGTTCCGGCACTTCCACGCACCTCTCTTCAAACGTATAGCGGTACAATTTATACCCGAATAGGTCAAACGGCGATATCAGTATTTAGGTATTCTTCTTCTGCATTTCCATCCGAAAAACATTCCCCGCCTCATCCGTAGCTATTACATCAAGGCGAATGGAGCGTAATTCCGGCGAAATGCGCAGTTCCTTCTCAGTCTCCGATTCTCCGACCAATATGATCTTGCCATTCAGAATAATATCCACAATCAGATTGAAAATATCTAATTCCTCTACGGTCTCATCAAACAAAAACCGGTCTGTCAAATTCATTGCGTCCAGTTTTGTCTTTACCTCTGCCGGTGCAGTAATATTTTGTCCTTGCATATGTTTTCCTCCTTCTGCAATTGTCTTACAGGAAAACATATCACTTCCGGAAATTGTCTCTTCTTCAATATGAGATCCTGCATATTAATTATGGTAGTTTCAAGCAGGATTTTAAGAAAAGAAGTAGACGGAACTGAGTCCATAGACAGCGGTAATACCGCAAAGATAATCCTTTATGAAATTCGCATGCTTTGTTATTATCTTAGCATAGACAATAACTGTTTTCAATTATCATTCTCTAAAAAACACAGGCTTAAATCATGCTGCGCTCATCCGTTGCATACTGTCTCACCCATTTTTCAACGCGGGCAGCACCAAGTGGTTTTGTGAGTTCCGTTCTCCGTTTTCCCGCAGTCCGGACATTGTATCAAATCTTTGCCTGATACAAATATGTATTTGCAAGCTCCACAAGTCAGGTGGCTCATGCGTATCCTTTGCTCCTATTGCAACTCGGAGTGTAGATATTATTTTTGTAATTTCAAATTTTCTGATTTTAGGTTCTGCCTGCAAAGAGCCTGTTTCCCGGAAACAAAAAAGCCGGAGCAGACACAGCAGCACAGAATAAATCCGTAACTACCATATCCGCCCCGGCACACACTCACCGCAGTGGTACTGCTCATCAGCAGATGATTATTGAATCCTTGGGGATAACATACGCTTCGTTGTTATCTCCGCCTGAAACTTTTGTTTGTGACCCTTTGCCCGTTCCCTCGCCTTAGCTACCAGCCTTGGAATATCTGTATAGGGAACATGAACCTCTTTCCCAGCAGATTTCAGAGTCAAAAGAATATCCCCTTCAATCAGCCTTGCCCTACAGATCAGCCGGTTGTCATCTGTGCGAATCTCCAGACTATTTGCATACACCATTGTACATCATCCTCCATTTCTGTTTTTCTTCCGCAGAAAACAGAAACCCCCCGATAAGTATTTTTGTTCCTACGAAAGTAAGTCCAATTATACTTACCAGGGGTGTTATAAGGGGTGATATGACCCGTAACATCCATATAAAAATGACATAAAGAGTTACACAGCCATCAATCTGCCTTCCAGTTCCTGATATTCTTCTGCCAGCAGCCTGATCTTCGCAGACTCCAGATGTTCCTTTGCCATATCTGCGGCACCATATTTTCTCAGCGCAACGATCAGCCAGTAGATGATGGACGGATTATCCGGTTCTACCGAGATGGCCCTGGTTGCGTATTCGTGCATGACACCATAAGCCTGCTTTTCATACAGCAGCTCCATCAGCATTTCGATTGCCGCCAGATACATCAGGTGAAACTTGGAGATATACGCAATCTGCCAATGTTCTGCACTTCCCGTCAGAAACATCTTCCCACGGTACAATTTCACGATTTCTTTCAGCGTATCTATTTTCTCCTGCTTACCCTGCATCTTCTTCGCCATATGATAGCCTTGCTCAAACCTCTCAAAATCGGTTTCGATCTTCAGGTTGGTATTGATCCTGTACCCATTCGGCGTTGTAACAATCAGATCGGTATCGGAGATAAGCCGAAATGCAGACCGGAAGCGATACAGCAATGTGCGGATGTTCCCGGTAGGATTGTCATATTCCTTATCCGGCCAGAGTTGCTCGGAAAGCTCTCTGGCAGACACACCTCTGTTCCGGTTTATCATCAAAAGCAGAAGGACTTTGCAGCACAGCGGGGATTTAAACTCCGCTTCGGTCAGCTTACCTTTGGAAGTATATATCTCCAAACCGCCAAACAGGTTGATGATGACTTCGTTATCCGTCTGTATCATCTTCGGCGCAACGCTCATCTTCATCCGGTCTAACAGCTTCTGTTCATTGACCTCCGAAACCAACGCATACGAAAGTATCTGCAGCAATTCCGGACGGTGGAGATACCGCTTTGGATTGCGTACCATCAGGAAGCCTTTCTCCTTTTTATTGTAAGGCACTGCCAGAAGGGTTTCCGTATTGTGCTGGGAGAAAAGATTATATTCGCCGGGGTTCTCATTCCTGATATTCTCAGCACAATCAATGATGATCGGATGGTTATTTTCCAGCGCATCCATCCATCTTTCATATATCCCTACAACTCCGATTTCGTCAATTTTGGTTGCGCTCATACCGCCGGTTTTCCTGTCAAACCACCAGAACGGCATCCACAGCTTCAGCTTTACATCCATATCCAGCACTCCGCACCAGTCTGCGTCATAAAAATCACAGGCGGCAGCTAATGCACTCAGCCCGATCTCCTTCGGTTCTTTCATTCCATGCAATCTGTGTTCCAGATTTGTCAGGCATTCCAGAAATGCCTTTGCAAATATACTTGCCTCGTCCTCTGTCGCAACCTCCGTATTCTGTTCTTCCTGTACCACGGGGTGGGTCAGTTTTTCAACGGTGTTCTTCCATCTGTTAAATAGCGCCATTTCCGCCAATCCTCCTCGTTTGCTAATCTATATAAAAGACAGAGCCATCAAGTCCCCCTTGACAACTCTGTCTATCTCTTTCCAATCTGATACTTTCATCCTATGGCTGTCGGTATATTTTCCCGGCAATCCATAAATCCATGTTATGTATTGTTCGTCTCCGTAAGCTTCCTGCCCAAATTATCCCGGTAGGAAATCAATCTATCCAAAAAGCTAACGACCATATCCAGCATCTGCGGATCACACTGTGTCAATTTTGGGGCAATCTCTGTATTTATTTTGACTTCGGGGTTCGCATTCGGATTATCCATCACGAAGTAATCCATACTTTTCTCAAGTATAACACTGATCTTGAACAGCAACTCCAGAGAAATCCCGATTTTCCCATTTTCAATATTACAGATATGGGTTGGTGTGCAATCGCAAAGACCAGCCAGGTATTCCTGCGTTTGACGCTTTTCTTTCCTCGCCTTCTTGATCCGCTTTCCGATTAACGCTGTATCTAATGAGCATTGCTCAATTTCAGCCGTAGTCAGCATTGACACCCCACCTCCTATCCATTCCATTTGCATATTCATTATACTGAATTCCCTCTTTCTTTTGAATTATGTGATAACTCATATATTGATGTATGAAATCAGATTTTGTCGAAAAATTTGTGTTCAGACATAATTATTTATGTTTGACATCAGTTATTTGCCAGAGATCAAGAGAGAATCCGGTGGATCTCTGCAGCCGAAAAACCTCGAAGCAGATTGCGTTGCGGATAAAAAAACGCAAATCTGAACCGGGAAATCGAGTAGGAGGAATTTCTCCTAGATGAGAAATTCCGACCTCTCACACCACCGTGCGTACCGTTCGGTACACGGCGGTTCAATCAACTTAACAAGTAACACACCTTTCGGTGTAGTAATCTAACATTGAGATAAGTCCGAATTGCTTTAGTCTTTTCGGGCTTATTGCTCTTTGTATGTCTGTTTTAGAGCACACTCTTGCTATCGCTTTACCATTATAGGCAGTTCTATATGCTGCCCATTTAGGTATACCAAGTTTAACAAGGTTCTTTGCTCTATTCTGTGGAGTTTTCCAGTGTTTCCATATACACATGCGCAGACGATATCTGATGTTTCGGTCAAGTTCAGCGCAGAGCGATTTCATACGACCTATCTCAAAGTAGTTAATCCATCCTCTGATAAGCTGATTAAGTTTATCCACTTTGTAACTGTTGCTAACGCCCCAACTACGGCGGGTGAGTTCTTTCATTCTCTTCTTGAACTTCGCAACTGATTTTGCATGTGGCTTTGCCTTGTATTGCTGTGCGGTTTTGTCGTAGTAGAAGCCAAATCCAAGATATTTGAGTCCTTGTGGTTTATCTACTTTACTTTTGGTTACATTGACCTTGAGACCTAGTTTCTCTTCAATAAATCGGGATATATTTCTCATTACCCGTTTTGCAGACATTTCACTTCCGACCATGATAATACAGTCATCCGCGTATCGTACAAAGTTAAGCCCTCTCTTTTCCATCTCCTTATCAAGTTCATTGAGCATGATGTTTGCCAGCAATGGAGAAAGGTTCCCACCTTGAGGGGTTCCCACAATAGAATCCTCATACTCGTCATCAATCATGATTCCGCTGACTAAATACTTTCTAACGATAGAGATAATATCTCCATCTTTAATTGTCCTACCGATAATAGTCATCAGTTTGTCATGATTTACTGTGTCAAAGAACTTTTCCAAGTCGATGTCTACAATCCAATCATTTCCGTCATTCATCATATCTAATGCCGCTAGGATTGCCTGCTGTGCACATCTACTTGGTCTGAATCCATAACTATGGTCATGGAACTGTTCCTCGTAAATTGGTGTTAGCACCTGTGCAATGGCTTGTTGTATAAATCTGTCTGTTACTGTGGGTACTCCCAGGTTTCTGACACCGCCATCAGGCTTTGGTATCTCCACTCTTCGTACTGGTTGAGGTGTATACTTTCTTGTCCTCATCTGTTCCTTAATGATTTCGCCGTTCTTTACAAGGTGTTCCCCAAGTTCCGTGTACTTCATTCCGTCCACTCCCTCTGCACCTTTGTTTCGTACGACTTGCAGATATGCTCTGTTGAGGTTATCGCTAGATAGTATCTGCTCCATTAGACTACTTGTGTCCATGCGTTCTTTCCTTTCCGCCTCGCTTGATTTGACCATCTTTTGCCCGTTTGGTTACGGCAGATGTTGTCATCTCTGCAATGCGAGACATACTCAAACTGATTGATTGTTCGCCCCTTCGCTCCATCTCCATTACAGAAACTTCCTCACTACTATGGGCTCTGCTGACTTCTCACAGTTCGTTGTTACTAGGCTAATGAAACCTCTGCGAGACCTCCACGCTTAAGGTGCACGCTCTTTCTCTCCATATATCCGCC
>JALFNN010000018.1 GCA_022774325.1 bacterium
AAAAATAAGAGAATAATACCATAAATACTGGCTGGAATTGGCAATGGTATCAAATAATTCAATAGTTCACCTGCAAATGAAAAAATCAAAATAATTCCGAATTGTTTTATATATTTCATAAAATCCCCTCCTATTCAATAAATACCACTTCATCGTATCACATTGTTTTTGTTGATGCAAGAACACATTTTATACACAATTCCATTTTGATCTTTCCCTTTACACAACAAATCAATAAAGATATAATAAAAGCAACAATTCCTTAATGAAACGAGGTGCTAATTATATGTTACATTTCATCGTAAATCCGTGTGCCCGTTCCGGTCTTGGAAAAATCGTATGGGAAAAGATCGAGCAGAAACTTGCGGACGAACAAGTGGCTTATCAAATGTATTTTACACAATACAAATGTCATGCCACTAAAATTGCCCAAGAGATCACATCCGATGGACACCAACATACTCTGGTTGTGCTTGGTGGTGACGGAAGCATAAACGAAGTAATAAACGGTATCTGTTATCTTGACAAAACCACTTTAGGCTATATTCCACTTGGCTCAGGCAATGATTTCGCACGAGGTCTTCAGATTCCATCTGATCCCGAAAAAGCATTGGAAATCATTCTGCATTCTCCCCATAAGCGCACTCTTAACCTCGGCGTTCTGAACTTTCATTATCAGTCACACCGCTTTGCCGTAAGTTCAGGTATCGGTTATGATGCCGCCATCTGTCATCAAATAAACAGATCTCGTATCAAGCGTATTCTGAACAGAATCAATCTGGGTCAACTTGGTTATGTCGCACTTTCAGTAGGAACGTTATTTCGATGGCACCCCATTAAAATGAAACTACTAATAGATGGAACCAAAACATTGCATTTTCAAAAGGTTTATTTTGCTGCTGCTATGAACCTCCCTTTTGAAGGAGGCGGCTGTAAATTTTGTCCGACTGCAAAACCTGATGATAATTTTTTGGATCTTATTGTTATCGCAGATGTTCCGAAAGTTGCTGCACTTACAATTCTTCCTACGGTTTTTTCAGGTAAACACACTCGCATGAAAGGTGTACATATTTATCGTTTTAAACATGCGAATGTAAAAGTCGATGTTCCTTTAGTACTTCATTCAGACGGTGAACCCTTTCCTGCAGAATCGGAATTAGAATGGATGCTCGAATCAGACTCATTACAAATACTTGTACCATAACCAGTTTTATAAGGAGATTTCTAAATGTTACAAATATTAATTGTTCTCTCTTTATTATTAACGTTTTATCTTATTATGATTATGCCGAATTTTTTACGCCGAAAAGAAATGAAACCTTTTCTTCAGCGTGATTATGCACATAGAGGCCTGCACAGTGCAGATAAGCTCATTCCGGAAAATTCCATGGCTGCTTTCCGCGAAGCATTAAATAACAATCTTGCCATTGAACTGGATATCCATCTGACACGCGATAATCAAATTGTTGTTTTCCACGATGAAACATTAGATCGGATTTGTCATGTTCCCGGCACAATAGAAAATTCCTCTTATGAAGAGTTACGATCTCTTCGATTACAAGGGACTTCAGAGCATATTCCTCTTTTTTCAGATGTTTTGAATTACGTAAACGGCCGTGTTCCTCTTCTGATTGAACTAAAGCTTCCTTCAACAGATACTCGTCTTTGTAATTATACGCTGAAACTACTTAGAACTTACAACGGACCTGTTTTAATTCAGTCTTTTAATAGCCTTGGAGTACGCTGGTTTTTTAAAAATGCACCTGATATCCTTCGCGGACAGCTTTCATCCTCACTTACAAAAACTAATCCAGAAAGCCCTTATTTGGCACGTTTTTTCGTGCAGCATTTACTGACAAACATGTTCTGTCATCCAGATTTTATTTCCTACAAAATGACAGACATCTCAAATCTTGGTGTATGGTTAAATCAACACCTTTATCGCATTCCAATTGCCGTCTGGACATTGCGTAATCCCAAAACTTATAACCAGGCTCAACAGAAATATGATATGTACATTTTCGAAGGATTTTCTAAAAAAATATGAAGGTTTTATGAAGAATATTGTAGATGAAAACGAATAATGTTATAATGACCGAAGATTAAAGAAAGGAGGAGTTTCCAGTGAAACGTCTTACAATAAATATAAAAGAATTATTTGATAAGTACCATCATGCCTGGGTTTTTTTATATGGTTTCATCTATATGCCCTGGTTTTCATGGCTTGAGAAACATGTAACCTCCAATTATTTTGTGATTCACTCTGTTTTCGATGATTATATTCCTTTTATTGAAATATTCATTATTCCTTATTTGTTGTGGTTTGTATATGTTTCCGGTACTGTACTTTACTTCTTTTTTACAGATAAGCAGGGTTTTTACAGAATCTGTACCCTTCTTATAACTGGGATGACTTTATTTTTAATAATTTGTACCATTTTTCCAAACGGACTCAATTTACGCCCTTCCACTTTTGCACGGGATAACATTTTTGTTGATCTGGTTCGATTCATTTATAGAGCAGACACATCAACGAATGTATTGCCAAGTCTTCATGTTTATAATTCCATCGGCTGCTATATCGCAATCCGTAACAGCCAGAAGCTGCGTCAATACAAGTGGGTACAGAATGGTTCTCTGGTGTTAACAGTTTCCATCGTTCTTTCCACTATGTTCCTAAAGCAACATTCAGTAGTCGATGTAATTGCCGCAATTGTAATGATTTATTTCATTTACCAATTTGTTTATATCCCAGAACAGGTAAAAGCGCCTGCGTTGGCACAGCCTACTATATAGTGCATATAATAAAAGAGCTTTGAGCAACAGATTTACATGTTGATCAAAGCTCTTCTTCTATAATTCGACTCCATATTTCTTCTGTCCAAGCTGGATATTCATATAGGAAGTGTAGGCCTCAAACGCTGCCGGCATGGAGTATTTCTCCTGCACTTCCTTCGGATTCAAAAAGATCATCGACTCTGTACAGTTTTTTTCCAATTCATCAACCTGAATGTGATACCCGGTCATTCTCCATTCTACGTGACTGAAAATATGCTTTGCATCCGCAAGTTTCTGCACATGAACCGGCATCAATCCGATTTTCTTACTGTAGGCAATCACCTCATCCATCGAAAGCCTTCCTTCGACATTCGGGAATTCATACATCCCCGCAAGCAATCCGTTCTTCGGACGTTTCCGGATTGCCACTGTCTCCAGATCCTGAAAAATCAGGATTGTTCTTTCTTCGATTCTTCGCTCCTTCGCCTTTTTCTTGACTGGGAGCCGATCCTGGCATCCTTCTTTATAAGCCAGGCACAAAGACGCAAGCGGACAGATATCACATCTGGGTTCTCCGTTCGGTCCGCAGATTGTTGCTCCAAGCTCAATCAATCCTTGATTGAAGTCAGACGCCGCATCCGCCGGAATCACCTGTTCCAGCATTTGCTCCATGTTTTTTCGAACAGATGCCTTCATAATATCTTCTTCACTCGCCATCATTCTGGATACAACCCGCAGAACATTTCCGTCAACAGCAGCTTTGGGTATACCAAATGCAAATGATGCAATCGCACCTGCCGTGTAATTGCCTATTCCGGGCAGATCACGTATCTGATCATATTCGGACGGAAAAATCCCCTGATATTCCGACATAATCACTTTGGCCGCTTTCTGCATATTTCTCACACGATTATAATATCCAAGCCCCTCCCACATCTTAAGAAGCTGATCCTCATCAGCCTGGGCCAATTCCTTTACCGTCGGAAACGCCTTCAAAAACCGTTCAAAATATGGTTTTACAGCCTCCACCCGTGTCTGTTGCAACATGATCTCCGAAACCCAGACACGATATGCACTGACATTCTGACGCCAGGGAAGTTCTCTGTGATTTTCACGATACCACGAGACCAGTGGCACCGTCATCTCATACAATTCCGGATTCTCCAATACCACCGGAACCTCTTCGGCAATTTCGATCGAATTGTATCCAACCCGGCAGTCATATGCAAGGATCTGAACCCCGGCATTTTTTGCCCGCGCCAGCGCATCCGCAAAAGCCGGATGCGTATCCCTGTTTGGTGTGAAATAACGGACATTTCTCATTTGTATCACAAAAAAGACATATGCCTCGTATCCTTCCTGAACAGCGTGTATCAGTTCCTCTACATGCTTCACCGCCCGTTCGCTTGGCGCGTCAGGAAACCGCACGACACCATCTTCTTCCAGCGTCACGCCTTTCACTTCGACAAATGCCTTTTTATTATCATATTCTACATATAAATCAAATCGGGAATTCCCGTAGGTCGTCTCCGGACGAACCATTCTGACATTTTCAAATAAATGTCCCTGTTCGATCCACTCCTGAACCACACGGTTCGGAATCTGTGAATCCACATTCACCATTTTCCCGTCTTTCACAACTCCAATCAGATCCCAACGTGTTTTACGTTGCGGATTATCCGATTCCTGAACAAAGACTTCGCTGCCTTTGCAGAACAGCTCCGCACATCGCCCAGTGTTTTTGACATGCACGATTTCTTCACACCCGTTTATCTCCACATGAGCAATAAAGCGGTTCGGCCGCGCAAGAAATCTTCCCTTTATTATTCTGTTATATTTCATATTTCGTACTCGCAACAACCAGCGGAATCTGCTCTCTTTCCGCTTTTCGGACATATTCTTTTCCAATTTGCGCATCCGTAATAATCTTATACACCTGCTTCACCGGACAGATCACCGATACATATCCCCCTCCGAACTTACTGCTGTCAGCAAGTACATACACCTGGGAAGCCGCCTTCAAGATCGCCCGTTTCACCTGCATCTGAGGAGTCGCGATGGAGGTAAGACCTACATCAAAATTGATACTGTGGACTCCTATAAATCCTTTGTCCACATGGAACTGTTCCATATTCTGTAAAGCTGACTCTCCCATTGTTGCTGCCAGATGACCACCCACATGACCACCAATCAGATATAACTCCACATGACGCACCCCGGCCAGCTCGTTGCCCACCAAAAGAGAATTCGTCACAACAGCAATCCTTTTCTCAGGATGCTCTTTAATATATAAAGCAAGATAAAAACTGCTGGATGCATCATCGATAATAATGGTATCTCTATCCTCGATATACGCATATGCACAGGCAGCGATCTGGCGTTTCTTTTCCGTGTTCCGATAAATACTCTCCGCAGAATATTTTCTCTGCACTTTCTCATCCAGTCTGATTGCTCCTCCATGGGTCCTTTTCAGAAGACCTTCCTTATCCATACTCTTAATATCATTCCGTATTGTTACTTCAGAGCATTCAAGCTTCTTACTCAAATCAGCAACTTTCACCTTACCGTACTCATTCAGTTCCTGTAAAATGGCATTCCGCCTTTCCTGCATCATTTTGAAAATCCACCTCTATATCTTCTATCTAAGCCGCACACATCCCGGACGCACATGCTGCGTTACCATCGTCATAATTGGCACGAATCGGTCTTTGAAATCCTCTTTTGGAACGATCAAAGCCTGATTCTCATCATAATAAAACCCAATCGTTTTGGGCGCTGCAACTACCCTGACAATCTTCTCCCAAGGATAATTCCGAACCTTCCCTTTCCATTCAACCGTAATTCCTTCTTCATCAAAGGTAAACTCATTTGGTTCACGATACTGCTCAATCTCCTGCACCTGCTTTTTAGCCCGGAATCTCAGGAGCAGAGGTGTATATGCGATAAAAATCGCCGCCGCCACAAAATAAAACAGCACGTTCAAGCCCTTTGCTTTCCCCATGATCCACATGATAATACCCATGAACGCGATCGCCGCTCCCAATACATTCGTCAGAAAACCGGCAAATTTAGAATACGTATGGTAAAGTGTAAAATCAAACAAATACTTGTCCGTCATTTTGACTGTTATTTTTTCTTTCATTTTCGTTCCTCCATATACCGGAAACTTTCATACCGTCCGGCAAAAATTATATTCCGTTCAAAAAGATCTGGCAGATCTTTTTGTCGTATGCATGGCAACGTCAGAAAGTCCTCTTGTATTGTAACACACAAGAGGACTTTTTTACCACCATTATAACAAATATTTTCGTTTTCTATTCTGTAAATTTCATTTCAAACTATTCAGCTTTCACTACCTTCTCGTGTGCCCAGCCTTCCGGTGAGTAGATACCAAGCTGTTTCTTCTGCATCATTTTATCAAAGAATGCGGTAATAAACGGTGCAAGGAACAGTGTAATGATAGACGCGGTTGCGCACTGTGCTGTAGCCATATCTACATATCCTGCCATGGATGGGTCAGCTTCTGCAACGGCTGCCGGAGTCATCGCAGAGTTCAGAGCGGTTGTACCAACTGCTGCGCCCATAGCATTTCTTTCCTTCTTCGGAAGAAGAAGATTGAATACGAAGAAGAAAATAACAGCTGTTGCAGCAGAGATAAGACCAAGCACGATACCGGAAGCTCCTGCTGTGAGGATCGTCTTAACATCGGTCTTTGCTCCAATAGAAATTGTCATAAAGAATGTAACGATCGGCTGTGCGGTTGCACATGCTTTTCTGAATCCTGCATCAAGGTTACCCCAGATAAATCCAATCAGAATCGGGATCAATGTTGCGATCAGAGACTTGAACGGAATAGATGCAAGTCCTGTTGCTCCCAGAGCTACCAGTGTGAAGAACGGTCCATCGTTCAGAGACAGGATTGAGATAGCACCTGTATCTGTCGCATTACCAAACTGTGAAGACAGTGAGATATAAAGGGAACCATTTGAGTTTGTGATCGCTGCGATCATAACGAATGGAGTAATACCAAGGAATCCTGTAGGTCCGCAGATTTTACCTACTGCCAGACCGAGAAGTACACCAAGCACAAATTTGATACCTGTCAGTACAACACCTTTGTAAAGCGGCATACCTACCTGTTTAATGTTAATTGTTGAACCACATACAATAAGGAAGAATCCCATCATACATGCATTACCTTCATAGAACAACGCTGTTACATATCCACCGATCTGGAATACCTGTGGTACAAATGTTGCAAGCAGTACAGCGATTACCAGTGGAATGATAACCAGCCCGCCCGGAAGGTTTTTCATTTTGTTTAACAAATCAAGATCTTTAGGTTTGTTTGTGTTTTCGCTCATTTTCTCTCTTCTCCTCTACATTTTTATTTTCTATTTGCTATAACCGTGATTTTTTCAATCTATCTATTTTCTTGCCGTTTCGCGGAAAAGTCGTGTTACAATATCGCATGCAGTATTATCGTTTCCGGTAAGTCCGCCCTTTCCAACTACCGGCAGACCGCTATACGCACTTCCGATCAGTCTTCCGATATCTGTCTGCGGAATTACATAATCCAGCACCTCCAGACATTCTACACCAAGCTGATAACATACATTTACCATGGTATCTCCACCTGTTGTGTAAAGTCCCGCAATCTTTTCCTTTCCAGTATTTTCCAATACGCGGGAAATGATTCTTCCAAGGCCTGCATTGATACGATTTGCACTCATGCCTCCTGCATAATGACGTTTGGAATCCTCTTCGTCCAGATTCAGGAGTTCTCCATGAAGAGCTGTCTCAAACAGGATGGCGCGCGGTCTTGTTTCTGCACTCAGAAGTTCCGTCGCCTTTGCAACCGCTTTCTCTACTTCCGCTACGGCTTCCTCTCCGCCTTCAATCAGCGGAATCGGTTCTACGCTGATCCGGACATGTCTTTCGTCCTGACAAAGAATTTCCATCTGTTTCTTCGTTACCGGTGTCGCGCTTCCTGCGGCAATCAGTACTGTCTTGCCTGCTTCATCTGCCTCCGGCGGAATATTGGCTTCTTCCATGCCAATCAGGCTTCTGTGATATGCCAGTTTGGAAGTAAACGGCCCCGGATCCACGCTCACAACATCCCAGCAAAGAGAAATGCATGCCTGAGCAATATTCTCTACATCTTCCAGGGTGATTGCGTCTACTACGATCACTTCGCATCCTTTTTCGCGCTCTTCTTTTAAAGCTTCTTTAATCACTTCGTCACCTGCAAGCACTTTATCCAATGTGACAAGTCCGACTTTACGTCTTGTCTGACCGCCAAGCAGTCTTGGTATGTAGTTTTCTTTTACCGGTGTACGAACATCCTGT
>JALFNN010000037.1 GCA_022774325.1 bacterium
TGAGTCATGCGACTCCGTGGTCTTATGCGGTATTAGCAGTCATTTCTAACTGTTATCCCCCTGTATGAGGCAGGTTACCCACGCGTTACTCACCCGTCCGCCACTCAGTCACTATTACCATCATCCGAAGAATCGAGTAAAAGTGCTTCGTTCGACTTGCATGTGTTAGGCACGCCGCCAGCGTTCATCCTGAGCCAGGATCAAACTCTCGTTAAAAGTGTTTGTATCCAGTCCAGAATCGCTTGGCAATTCTGTTCTTTCTTACTGTTTTTAGGTTTGTTAAATCTGTCGATTCAACCGTTTTTGAAAATCTCTTAAAGAATTTTCAGGGTTGTTGTCTATTGTTTAGTTATCAATGTTCTTTGCTGTTCTGTCTTGCGACAGCCATATTAGATTATCACATCTTCAAGCATCTGTCAAGACTTTTTTCATTTTTCTTATGCTGTTCATTTCTTCGGAACTCTGTTCTTCCGAACGACAGCTTATTTAGGATATCACATCTTTCGACGTATGTCAACAACTTTTTTCTTCGGACTTCTGCATGCCGCCCCTGGCCTCTGTCCCAGTCCTTTCTAAAATAAGTTATGACCCGCTGTCCGGTATCTCATTTCTGAGTTCTGTCCAATCAACGAGTCATATCTTACCACTACATTCTGTAATTGTCAATATTGTTTTTGTTTTTTATTTATTTCAGACAATTCAAACAATTTTATCGTTATATTATTTCTTTCATGCTTTTCACATTTTCACTTACATTGGTACGTATTCTTCACCATACTTAGATACGATTTTGATAATTATCCAATCACTATTTCTCTTTCTCCGGTTTTATTATATAAACGATGTGATATCGAAATCACTGTACGATCATGAGAGGCGTTTTTTAAAGCTTCCATGATCTGTTCTTCCGTTCCCGAATCCAGATTAGCCGTTATCTCATCTAAGAGAAGAATTTTAGGATTCAACACAATTGCTCTTGCAATAGACAGAAGTTGAAACTGCCCTTGTGAAAATAACTTTTCATCACACTGAGTATCCATTTTATCAGGAAGAGCGCACACAGTATTAAGAATACCAACGGTTTCAAGTGCTTTTTCAATCTGTCTTTCGGAAACTTCCGGATCTTTCAAGGAAATCTGTTCTGCAACCGTCCCCCGGATCATCCGAAACTGTTGTTCCACGTACCCGAACAAATGCCTCCTCTTCTCTTCCGGAATCGAAGAGGGCGCAATTCCGTATACCATTATTTTTCCTTTATCTGGACGATACAATCCTGAGATCAATTTTATTAACGTACTCTTTCCGGCACCGGTTCTGCCTGTCAGGACGACATTTTCCCCTTCTTTGATTTCCATATTAAAATCATGCAGGATCTCTTGCTGATCCGTTCCATAGCTGAAGCAGACTTCCGAAAATTTGACCGCAGAACTCTTTTGATTATCTTGTTTACTTGATTTCGTAACGCAAGGATCTGCATCCTTCACACCGTACAGCTTCGAAACATATGGTTCTTCTTTCTCTTCGAAAAACTCATTGATTCTTCTCACACCCGCAGCTGCTGACTGTATATTCTGAATTTCCATACCTATATTTTCAAGAGGTTCAAAGAAATTCCCTACATAGGCAATCAATGCTGCAGCTGTTCCGGCAGACATCCCGAAAAACTCCCTTATTGCTCCCGCCTGTCCGGAAGCTCCCATCATAACACCAATGAGCAATGCACTGACAGTAACGATAATCGGAGAATAGATAGCATCACAAAAATTGGATTGCTCCTGCGCGCGAAATCCCTGTTCAATCGTATCTCCATAACGCTGCTGCATGAATTCTTGTCTGCGAAGAACCCGTATTGTTCGCATATTTTTCAAGGTTTCCGGTATCAACTGATTCGTTCTTCCTACAGCCACACGGCTTTCTATTTGTGCCTTCAACATTCTTTTTTGGAAAACACGAGTCATCCAGAATAAAAACGGAGTCACCACGACAAGTATGATCCCCAGTCCTTTACTTCTGGAAAAAATGATCAAAACGATGCTGACAAGCTTACATACATTCGATGCCATGCTAATCACGCCCGATGTAAATAAGTTTTCCACTGTATTAACATCATTTACAAAACGTGAAGCTGTTACTCCAGGTTCTTTTTCGATATAATAAGAAGCCGGCAGACGAAGAAGTTTTTCACTCATAGCAGAACGGATCCTATGCGTTACTTTCTGTCCAAAGACAGTAATCACACTTTCTTTTAAAGCCTCCAGAAAGCCGGATACAGCAATGAGCAAAAAATATCCTATGGCGATCGATAATCCCACATTTTCATGCTCTGCCAGACGATTTACAATCTGTTCCAGAACCAGTGGCGGAAGAAGCACGGCTCCGATCGTTCCTGCAATTGCCAATACTAACGTGAAACTGAGCCATTTATTGTTATAAACTGTTTCCTTTATTGCATGCATAACAGACCTTCTACTCTGCATATACTTTGCCTCCTCTCCTCTGTTCCTCGTACAGAAGACGGTAATGTTCTTCTTCCTGTATTAGTTTGTCGTGACTGGCAACGCAAACCTTTCCATTTTCAAGCCATAACACCTGATCAAACTTAGGAAACAATCCTAAACGATGTGAAATCAGCAAAATAACGCTATCTTTTCCCCACAAACGTAAATTTTCATAGATTTGTTTTTCTGTCTCCATATCCACAGCCGAAAACGGATCATCCAGAATCATAAGTGGCTTTTTGTGATACAGGGTTCGGGCAAGTGCAATCCTGGCCTGCTGTCCTCCCGAAAGCCGTACACCCCCGCTACCGATTCGGGTATATATTTTCTCCGGCAAAAGTTCTACTTCCTGATCCATACAAACTGCACGAAGCACTTCCTCAACATCCCCCGGCTTCCCCATACAGATATTATCTTCTATTGTTCCATCAAACAACTCCGGCTGATGTCCCAGATATCCTACTTCGTTTATGTATTCGCCTTTTCCGTCAAACGAAACATTTCCCATGGTAATCTTTCCGTCATAAAGCAACTCTCCGGTGAAGATTCTGCCAAATGTTGATTTGCCACATGCCACTTCACCTGTGATTCCCAGAATCTGTCCCGGATTCCCTTTAAAAGTAACATTCGCAAATAATGGATTTTGACCGGGCCAGGCAAACGTAAGTCCTGACACTTCCAGCGTAGCTGCCTGCGTATGTTCTACTCTTTTCTCTTCTTGAATCTCTTTCAAATATGGCTTAATGCGTTTCCATGATACCTCTGCTTTCTGTACAGCATTGAATAGCTTTGCCGCCTTGGAGGACTTGACAGCCAATTTCCTATAGCATGCAAAAAAAGTAGAAAATGCAGCAATATTCCAGACTGACCATCCTGTTCCGAGCACATTTCTTTCGCCAAACCATATAATCATCACCGTTCCAATCATCGAAATCACCTGATAAACAGGCTGCATCACATTTTCCCACAAATTCGCGCGAATGGCTTTTTTTTCATAATCTGCAAGATACAGCTCATATTCCGCATTCCGATTCTTCTCCTGACCATAGATCCGGTATGTCAGCGCATTCGTGATGCGCTCCAGGGTAGATGCATTCAACCTCCCGCTGCTCTCTCTGCTGAGTGCCACATTTCTTGTCACGATTACTTTTAGTCGTTCCGCGAGAATATAAGCAATCGGCGGAAACAGCATGGAAAGGATCGTAAGCCTCCAGTCATAAGAAAGCAGCATGACAAGATAAGCAATCATTACGATCCCCGTGTCAAATATCTCAGTCGTAAATTTGCGCATTCCCTCCACACATGCATCCGCATCAGCGATGATCTTCGTCATCATCGTGCCTGCATCTTCCTTCTCTATGTTCTTCTGATACAACAAATTCCGATATAATATCATTTTCATATTCTTGCTGATGTTGTTTGCAAATTTTCTAACATAAAGCCGCTTAAGATATCGCATAAACTGTACAAAAAAAATGGTCAGC
>JALFNN010000094.1 GCA_022774325.1 bacterium
TGTGTAATTCTCGAAAAATCTATACGACAAATGACCATTTTCTACATAGATTACCTTACAACTCAATTTTGCTTCAGAATATACTTTTTCTATAAACCTCTTTTTCTATCATATATGTGCAAAATGGGAATTCCCGGGACAAATGTTTTTCCACACAACCGAGAAATAATACCCGCCACATTTTCACGCCAATAATCGAAAAAGAGAAAGATGCTGCCTAAAAAGCAAACATCTTCCTCTTTTTCGACTACAGTCCCTATCTTATGTTTTGCAAACAGATAATCTAAATGTACATATCAATCAAATAATCTGCTTCATATGCATTTCTTTCATCGTAAATAAGCCCAATGGTACAAACGTCGTATTCCTGACCGCCTCGCATATAGTAAACCTTAAAACCAAATGCTTCTCCACCATTGCGTTCACAATCTAATTTTTCGCACCTCTCGCATTCGACTAAAAGTCCGTCAAATTCGCGCCATGGAATATACGCGTGTGTATAGGACTTATCACATGAAGAATTCATTTTTATAATCTCTTCATGCAATCTTTCTTTCATTTCGTTCTTAAGTAAATCGTTTGTAAAACTACTACTTATACTTCTCTCAGACAGATAATCGTTTCTAAAATTCTTTTTCATAAGCATTACTCCTTTCGTTCTTTCCGGTTTTCTAGTTGTTACTTTATTAAATAGTTTTTTACTGCTTTTCATGCATTTCACCTCCTTTCTTTCATATACAATAACATTTTTAGAATCTCCTATTTTTTCTCCAAAGGAAAAATAGCAGTGACGTCAATTTATATATAAGTTACATCTCATGAAACCAAAACTCTTCGTTATTCGTGTATACTTATAATACAAATTCAAAAACAAGAAGAATTCCCTTCTCTTCTTCACCAAATCAAAAATTCCATATTCATTAATGGAACCACTAAGACATGCACACATAGTGCTATCGTTTCATACATTTAGAAAAAATAGGGGAAAACAGATTATGAGTAAACCAACCTATTACCTCTGGCGGAATGATTTTTCGTCACAGGAAGAATTTGATGAGGCAAGGGTACAGTTTTTGAATTTGGGATTTCGAGTGGTTGTATTCCTTGATGGAAGCAGCAAGAAAAATATCCATGACGGATTGAAAGCACTAATTAAAAATCATATCTGAGCATCAGAGAAAGGAAGTGTACGAATGAACGCAGGCTATGTTCGACTCTCCAGAGACGATGACAAAAAAAACTACGTCTCGATAGAAAACCAGAAACTGATCATCAATCAATATGCTGCCGATCATGATACTGTCATTGATCGGTGGTATGAAGACGACGGAGTTTCTGGCTACATCTTTGACAGACCGGGCTTTCAGCAAATGATGGCGGATCTGGATAAAGAAATTGATACTGTATACGTCAAAGATTTTTCACGTTTAGGCCGCCATAATGCAAAGGTTCTTTTGCTTCTGGACGAATTTCAGGAACGTGGAAAGCATCTGATCGTTATCGATGATAATTACGATTCCATGGACTCTAATGACGATACCATCGGTATAAAGACATGGTTCAATGAACGTTATGTAAAGGATACCAGTAAAAAGATTAAACGTGCCATCGGTGCCAGACAGAAAGAAGGTACTTTGATTACTCGACCACCCTTCGGATACAGACGTAATCCAAAGGACAAAACAATACTGGAAATTGTTCCAAAAGAAGCAGAAGAAATCAAACGGATTTACGATCTTTATATTTCCGGATCTGGATACCGCAAAATTGCGAACTATTTGACCGATCAGGGAATACCCACGCCATCCATGGTACAGCGGGAACGGGAGCTTGAAGAAGGGCGGTTATCGAAACGTAAAGTTGTTTCAACTTGGACAGATGGAATGGTAAAAGAAATTCTGGATAATGATTTTTACATGGGCACATTTCGTCTAAGGAAGCGTGCAAGAAATACCGTGCACGGGAAAGATAAACGAGTTCCCAAAGAGGAGCAATACATCTTTAAAAATCATCATCCGGCAATCATTGATCGGGCAACATTTTCACTCGTACAGGAATTAAAAGAAAAACGTAACAGAACAAATTACCGCGGCAGCCGTGGTGAGTGGATTGGATCTGAGATTCCAAATCCATTTGGAAGTTGTCTTTTTTGCAAAGACTGCGGATGCCGCCTGACTCCGATCAAACGCCAGACTTCTGCCAGAGAGCGAAAATATTATATCTGCACTACCTACAACACAAAGGGAAGACGCTATTGTTCGAAAGCTCATTTGATTGAAGAAGTGGATCTGATGGAGGATGTTTTAGCCTATATCAAGCTGTGTCGGAATGCCTTATGTGAAGTAATCGCCAGCTATGACTTGAAGGATTTTGAATCAGAGAAGAAAACAATAGAAGAAAAGAAACTGGATCTTCAAGCAGACATCAACGAACGGAAAAATCAGCTCAAAGTGCTTCTTACTCAAAAAGTAAAAGATATGGCAATCTCTGCCGGAAATGAAGATCTGATTAAAGAAACTTACGATTCCTTGCAGAATGATTTATTATCACAAATCCGTGGATTGGAAAAAAAGTTAAGCGATCTGAATGCAACAGTTTTAGAAACTCCGGATGTGAAGGATAAACTTAGAAATGCTCTGGATGTTGTAGATAAGATCATCGCAGGAGGAAATCTTGACCGAAGAGATATTGAACTGCTCATTGAGCGTATTGAGGTAGATGAAAATGGCCTTCCGGAGATTACATTAAAATACGGCTTATCCAATCTGATTGATTACAGTCCTGCTATCGAGCTGAACCGCCGTGAGAATACGATAATTGCTGTTGTCATGAAACTGATTGCTGAGGAAGAACGGCATTTTACATCTGCGAAATATCTTGCGGAACACCTAACAGCGCTTGGAATCAAGAAGACAAAGAAAAATATCATGCCCTATATCGAGCTAATGAAAGAACAAGGAATCCTGGAAGCTACGGATAATTCATTGAAGCCATACAACATCGTAAAGACAAAGGAAGAAATCACAGCACTTGCCTGCAATTTTGTGTCTGATTTGCCTGCTGAAATGACCGCAAAGCAGTTATCAGACGATTATTTACATTGCTATGGAGGCAGCAGGTGGCATGCCGGAAATGGTATTCGAGTATATCCTCAAACAAAATGGAATTGATCCTTCCAAAGACCTGACCATCAATCAAAGCATCGATTTCGGTTCCACCGCCGCCGCATTTTCCGGCGGTCAGGGAGACTTCACGATCGAGTTCGAACCTGCAGCAACCACACTGGAACAGCAGAATGCCGGTTATGTCGTAGCATCACTCGGTGTAGATTCCGGTTACGTTCCCTACACAGCCTACAGTGCAAAAAGCAGCTATATGAAAGGAAACCCGGATGTGATCCAAAGTTTCACCAATGCGCTTCAAAAAGGTATGGATTACGTCCAGACACATACCCCGGAAGAAATCGCCGAAGTCATTGCTCCACAATTCAAGGAGAACGATCTTGAAACCATCACCGCCATCGTCAGACGTTATTATGAACAGGATACCTGGAAAGAGAATCTGATTTTTGAAAAAGAAAGCTTCGAACTTCTGCAGGATATCCTGCAAAGTGCCGGAGAGCTGGAAGAAAGAACACCATATGAAAAACTTGTTACAACAAAATATGCCAAGAATGCTGCAAAATAAAAAGTAAAAGGTGGCTGATGGGGACGTATCCCCCACCAGCCACCCTACCAGTCACTTATCGGATAAATCCCTGCTGATATGCTCTCATTTTATTAAATGAATACATCTCAGCAATCGTTGCCTGATAATACGGTTCTACATAAAGCACGGACAGAATTCCGCATGTAAATACAGATAAAATATTCCATCCGATGAAGGAAAGATCAAGCACAAATGCCTCCCATTTCTGGCCTTCCATCATCTGTTTGCTGATCAGGAATGCTTCTTTTCTGTCCATTCCCGGATTCTCGGCAAGGATGTACGGGACCATTTTATATTCGTAAGATTTCACGATTCCCGGTACCACGAGAAGAAGTGACCACAGGAACACATACAAGTCTCTAAGAAACATAGTCAGTACAACGTTGCCATAATGTCCTGATCTGAACGGATCGAGCATCGTCCCTACTCCCGGTCTTTCGGTCTGGTTCAATACGAAGAAACGTGATCCACCGACGATCAGTACGTTTTCCACCAGATACTGAAGCAACATTCCGACCAGTGCCATCACAAGCACGATCGATGTAGCAATTCCTGCAAACAACATTCCTTTCGGTGAACTCAGGAAGTCCTCAATCACATTTTGAGATGCTGAACCGGAATACTCGACTGTATCCGAATACTGAAGTCTTTCTGTGACATTTCCGCCTCCGAAGATCAGGGAAATAATTCCCATCAGAAGTGCAACCGCAACTGCTGCACCATAGTTGCGTTTAAACGCCATTTTCCCTCTCATTTTTAGTTCCTGTCTGTTCCACATAGCTGTTACCTCCTAAACTAAATCATTCTTTCGCTTCCTGTATGCGCTCATTCAGATCATTTAAATAGACCCAGCGCTCCATCTTCTCTTCTAATTCTGCTTCCACCCCTTCTTTCTCAGCTACAAGTTCACCAAGGCGAAGAGAGTTTGTTGCATTTTTCAGAATCTCTTCGTCCAGATTTTCAATTTTTGCTTCCAATCTGGCAATATCGTCATCAATCGTTTCGAATTCTTTCTGTTCTTTATAGGTAAATCTAAGTTTCTTCTCACGCTGTTTCCATGTGTCTTTGGCGGGTTGTTTCTGATTTTCCGTCGTTCCGGTGCCGTCTCTATTATTCTTGTTCGGAATGGCACCACGCCTGCCGTCTTCATCTTCCGAAATGGTTTCCAGCTCTTTCCGGATCAGATAATCCGAATATCCGCCTTCGGACTGCCGGATCACTCCGTCTCCTTCAAACGCAAAAATACGGTTCACCGTCCGATCCAGAAAATACCGGTCATGTGAGACGATAATGATAATTCCCGCAAAATGATCCAGATAATCCTCCAGAATCGTGAGCGTCTGAATATCCAGATCGTTAGTCGGCTCATCCAGAATCAGCACATTCGGTGCTCCCATCAGAATACGCAGCAAATACAACCTCCGCCTTTCTCCTCCTGAAAGTTTCTCGATCGGAGACCACTGCATCGCTCCGTCAAATAAAAAACGTTCCAGCATCTGTGAAGCTGTGATCTTACCGTCCGATGTGGTGATGTATTCTCCCACTTCTTTGATATAATCGATCACTTTAAGTGATGTATCCATATATTCATTTTCCTGGGAAAAATAACCCATGCGGATGGTCTGTCCCACTTCCACTGTTCCTCTGTCCGGCTTCGCGATCCCGTTAATAATCTTAAGCAATGTGGATTTACCACATCCGTTCGGTCCGATGATCCCAATCCGGTCATTGCGCAGAAAAATATAGGAATAATCCCGAATCAGGCATCTTTCCCCATATGACTTTGAAATTCCGGACAATTCAATTGTCTTATTTCCCATGCGGGATGCCGCCGAGTCAAACTGAACCCGGCGTTCTGCCTGAATGTCCTTCATCTCCTGCATCGCTTTGATCCGGTCAATATGTGCTTTCTGCTTTGTACTGCGCGCTCTCGCGCCTCTATGCAGCCATTCCAGCTCCGTCCTGAGCAGACTTTTCCGCTTTCTCTCTGTCGCCAGTTCCATGCTTTCTCGTTCTTCTTTCAGGCGCACAAATTCCGAATAATTTCCCGGATAACTGTACAATTTCCCTTTATCCACCTCTACGATCCGGTTCACCACCCGGTCCAGAAAATAGCGGTCATGTGTCACCATCAAAATGGCGCCCCGAAAGCGTATCAGATACTCTTCCAACCATTCTGACATTGCATGATCCAGGTGGTTGGTCGGCTCATCCAGAATCAGGATGTCTGCCGGCGTCAGCAGTGCCTGAACCAGCGCAACCCGCTTCTTCTGTCCCCCCGACATATGCTCGATCTTTTCATTATAATCCGTGAATCCAAGCTGATTCAGCATCGATTTTGCTTCGGCCTCAATCGTCCATCGATTCATCTCATCGGTATTTCCCTCGACCGCTGCCCGAAGAATCGTCGTTCCTTCCGCAAAAACCGGTGTCTGGGGAAGGTAACAAATCTTCACATGATTCCCCATGCTGATTTTTCCCGAATCATATGGTTCTATCTGTGCCGCCACCTTCAAAAGTGTCGATTTCCCCATCCCGTTGATTCCAATCACACCGATTTTCTCATTTTCATTGATTCCAAATCCGACATCATTCAGCAGGATTCGATCTGTGTAGGATTTGGTTACATGTTCCATAGTCAGCAAATTCATAATCTATATTCCTTATGGCAATACCGGAAAAGGCACCGCCATTCTTCTCTTTGTCTCTTTCTCATTGCTAACTTATTATACTCACATTTCCCTGTTCGCGTCAACACCGGATTCCGTTTTCAATTTTTTCTCAGATTCACTTGCTTTATCCGCAATTTCGGCAAGTGTCATATCCTGAAGCAAGGCAATCACATCCTCATCAATCTGATTCCAAACCAGTTTTCTGATCGCTCTCTGGAGCGCGTCCAGTTCTTTCTCCTCTTTTTTTTCGACAATGCAGAATTTTCCCTCTACTGCAGCCAATATTTCTTCTACCGTGATTTCTTTCGGTTCTTTATCTAACGAATAACCTCCTTTTGGCCCTTTCATACTCTTCACGATTCCGGCTTTTCTCAATGCACCCAATACCTGTTCCAGATAATTCAGAGACATCTCCTGCCGCTTGGCAATCTCCACCAGAGGCACCGGGCATTCCTGAATGTGAACCGCCAGATCCACTAACGCTCTTAACCCATATCTTGCTTTTTTAGAGACTTTCATAACATACCTCTCTACGTTTCATTGTTCATTTTTTCCACTTCGTCAACAATATCCTGAAGTGTGACCTTCTCTGTAGTCTTCTGTATTCTCTCCCAGAGCTGCTGCCACACTTCCTGCACAGCACATGTGCCATTATTCCTGTCGCATTCCCCTTTCTCTCCGAGACAGGATACGGGAATCATTTCATCTTCCACTGCTGCCAACACATCATATGCTGTAATTTCTTCCGCATTTTTTGCAAGACAGTATCCGCCATACGCCCCGCGTACGCTGACAACGACCCCATTGTCTTTCAGTCCTTTCATAATACGTTCCAAATATTTTTCTGAAAGGTTTCGACGATTCGCAATATTTTTAAGGCTTTCCCAGGAATCCTCTGTCGAATGCATGGCAAGGTCTGCTACTATTTCTAATGCATATATTCCTTTCGTAGATATTCTCATACAAGATTCCCTCCAAATTTTCTTTCTTTTCTATCATTGTAAAGGATAATGCATTTTCACACAATGAAAAATCACTAATTTTTTTTGTTATAATCACATAGTTTTTTGCGCATTTATCATGCAACTATTGACGAATTTACAAATGCATGATAAAGTAGTATAGAATATATACACTTTGGTAACGGTTGATGCTCGTTATCCACAAATCTATAATGGAGGTAGTACCGATGAACAAGGGCACCGTAAAATGGTTTAACAACCAAAAAGGCTATGGATTCATCTCTGACGAAGCCGGTAATGATATTTTCGTTCATTACAGCGGACTGAACATGGAAGGATACAAGAGCCTTGAAGAAGGTCAGGAAGTAGAATTTGAGATTTTCCAGGGCGAAAAGGGACCTCAGGCAGTGAACGTAACAAAGCTGTAATCAAAATTTGGTGTACCTTTTATATATGTAAATCGCAATTTTATTTAAATATTTAAAAGACATACATGAATTTAGATGAGGGAAAAAAGGAATCGTAAAATATACGATTCCTTTTTTATTTCGGGACAAGACAAGTACTCCAATATAGCTTATGTAAAGTCAAAAAGTGAAAGCTGATTGGTTTCCGGAAGATCTCCGAGAAGCCCCATCTCATCCATCAGATCAATGACTGTTTTGCTGACTTTCGTGCGCTGTCTGAAATCGTCTTTTGATAGATATGGGCCATTCTTGGAAGCAATCTCCACAGCTTCTGCAGCTTTATCCCCCATTCCTTCAACGGTGTTTAAAGGAGGCAGGAGCTTTCCGTCCACGATCTTGAATTTTGTTGCTGCTGATTCATAGATATCGATTGGCAAAAATTCGAAACCTCTCGCGTACATTTCCAATACATTTTTCATATCCTTCAGTGTATCCTGATCTTTTTTACTGAGCTGATTTAATTCCGCCCGGCGCTTATACTCTTTCATGTGATATAAAAGCTTATCTTTTCCCTGCCCCATCAGTTCATAAGAGAACGCAGACGCACGGATACCAAAATAAGCCGCATAATAGGCAAGCGGGTAATTCAATTTACAGTAGGCGATTCGGTACGCCATCATGACGTATGCCGCCGCATGTGCCTTCGGGAACATGTATTTGATTTTCTCACAGGACCAGATATACCATTCCGGCACATCATGCTCCAGCATATCTTTTTTAAACTCCGGCCATTCTTTACATTTTCCTTTCGCCACAGTCCCCTTACGCACACGTTCCATGATCGTAAAGGATTCCTCACTGTCCAGTCCTTTATTGATCAGGTAGGTCATAATGTCGTCTCGGGTACAGATTGCCGTAGAAATCGTTGCTTTTCCTTCTTCGATCAGAGTCTGCGCGTTATTCAGCCACACGTCGGTTCCGTGTGAAAGTCCGGAAATACGGATCAGATCGGATAAGGTCTTGGGTTTGGTGTCCACGACCATCTGAATAACGAAATCCGTTCCGAACTCCGGAATTCCAAGGCATCCCACCGGACACCCGTCGATATCCTCCGGTTTGATTCCCAGTGCCTCAGTTCCCGCAAAAAGGGACATAACTCCCGGATCATCAAGCGGGATATCCGTCGCCTTAAAAATACGGTTCACTCCATCATAACCGGTGTCCATGGAATCGGAATTGATCAGCTCCTCCAGGGTCTTGATCATCGTCGGATCATCGTGTCCGAGAATATCTAATTTCAGCAGGTTGTGGTCAATGGAATGGTAATCAAAATGCGTCGTAATAATGTCCGTCGTCATATCATTTGCCGGATGCTGAATCGGGGTAAAAGAGTTGATATCCTCGCCGTGCGGAAGGACAACAATTCCTCCCGGATGCTGCCCGGTACTTCGCCGGATCCCCGTGCATCCCTGTACAATTCGGTCAATCTCACAATTCCGTTTGCGGTCGCCCCGCTCTTCATAATAATTTTTTACATACCCGTACGCCGTCTTATCAGCCAGGGCCGCGATCGTTCCTGCACGGAAGGTCTGACCCTGACCAAAAATAACTTCCGTGTATTTATGCGCTTTACTCTGATAATCCCCGGAGAAGTTCAAGTCGATATCCGGCTCTTTGTTTCCCTTAAATCCGAGGAAAGTCTCAAATGGAATGTCAAATCCGTCTTTGATCAGCTTTTCCCCACAGACCGGGCACAGCTTGTCCGGCATATCGTGCCCGCATCCTCCGGCATATTTTCGCACCTCATCCGAAGTGAAATCACTGTAATGACATTTCTGGCAATAGTAATGCGGGGACAGCGGATTCACCTCCGTAATTCCGGACATGGTCGCCACAAAAGAGGACCCTACGGAACCACGGGAACCAACCAGATATCCGTCTTCGTTTGATTTCCATACCAGTTTCTGTGCAATGATATACATAACGGCAAATCCATTGGAAATAATGGAATGCAGCTCCCTTTTCAATCGTTCTTCTACGATTTCCGGGAGCGGATTGCCATACATGGAGTACGCCTTAGTATAACAGATGTCCGTCAGAAGCTGATCGGAATTCTCAATGACCGGCGGGCATTTATCCGGCCTCACCGGTGAGATTTTCTCAATCATATTGGCAATTTTATTCGTATTTGCAATTACCACTTCATATGCCTTCTCGGAGCCCAGATAGGCAAATTCTTCCAGCATTTCTTCCGTCGTCCGAAGATAGAGAGGTGCCTGCTGGTCCGCGTCTGAGAAACCTTTTCCCGCCATAATGATACGGCGGTAAACTTCATCGTCCGGATCCATGAAATGCACATCACAGGTTGCCACGACCGGCTTATGGAACTGTTCTCCCAGCCGAACGATCTTCCGGTTCATGTCCTTGACATCCTCCATGGAATTGATCGCACTGACCTTATCGCTATCGATCATAAATGCATTATTTCCCAACGGCTGAATCTCCAAATAATCATAGAAATCCACGATCTTCGCAATGGTCTCATCGGATTTTCCATTCAGGAGTGCCTGATAAAGCTCCCCGGCCTCGCAGGCACTGCCCACGATCAATCCTTCCCGGTATTGGTTTAGTACACTTTTGGGAATTCTCGGCCGTCTTCCGTAATAAGTCAGGTGGGACAGCGAAACAAGCGTGTATAAATTCACTCTTCCAAGATCGTTTTTGGCAAGAATGATGACATGATACGTCGGAAGCTTCCGGATCGCATCCGGATTCAGATTTCCAAAACGGTTCACACCTTTCAGTGTTGTGATGTCACGTTCTTTTAACATTTCAATAAATTTTACAAAGATCTCCGCCGTCGCACCTGCATCATCCACCGCACGATGATGATTTTCCAGAGAAATATCCAGCGCTTTTGCCACCACGTCCAGCTTATATTTGGACAGGGACGGCAAAAGGACACGCGCCAGTGCTACGGTATCGACCGACACAAAATGCGGTTCAATATCCTGATAACGACAGTTCTGTTCGATAAATCCCACATCGAATCCGGCATTATGCGCCACCAGAGGCGCGTCGCCCACGAATTCCAGGAACTGCGGAAGGATCACCTCAATGCCCGGATAATCCATGACCATCTCGTCCGTGATGCTGGTCAGCTCGGTAATCTTAAACGGAATCGGCCTTCCGGGATTGACAAAGGTACTGAATTTGTCCGTGATGACTCCGTGTTCCACCTTCACCGCACCGATTTCGATAATCCGGTCCGAGATTGCGGAGAAACCGGTCGTCTCAATATCAAACACGACATAGGTATCATCCAGGCTCTGACTTCCGGCTCCTTTGGCAATCTCGGTCAGATCATCCACCAGATATCCCTCCACACCGTAGATGACTTTGAATGGATCGTCTTTATCCAGCCCCTCGATGAAATGGTTCGCATCCGGAAATGCCTGTACGACTCCGTGATCGGTGATTGCAATGGCCGGGTGTCCCCAGGAATGTGCTCTTTTCACCAGCGCTGTTGCCTCGGATACTCCATCCATATCACTCATTTTGGTATGGCAGTGCAGCTCCACCCGCTTCTCCGGGTATTTATCCTTTCTTCCAACACGGATGTCTGTTGCCTTACGGATTCCTGTTACAGAGCCAATCGTCAGTTCCCCGTCAAATTTATCGATCGTAGTAACCCCTTTTACCTTCAGGAACACCCCCGTTTTGATCTCTGCAAGAAGCTCCGGAAGCTGATCGTTCCGGGTGAACATTTTGACCATGATCGTATCGGTAAAATCCGTCACCGCAAACATGATGATCGTCTTTTCATTCCGGATCTCGCGGGTATCAAAACTGATGACCTGTCCGCGAATTGTAATCTCTCCCATTTCCGATACGACCTGTTTTAATTCAATCGGCGTATCATCAAAATCACGCCCGTAGATCACATTCGGATCGTCTGAACGTTTCAGCGGATAATCCCGCTTCTGGAATGTTCCGCCGCCTTTGCTGCCTTTGAATCCACCGGTCTTTCCGGCAAAATCCTGTTTTGGCTCCGGAGATTTTGCCTCGGTCTTTTCCTGCTTCTTCGTATCCTGCTTGCCTGCCTCGTTCTCTTTCTTCTTCCCGGTCTGCTGCTTCTTTTCAGACGAGCCGCCTCCGGATGCGTCTCCTGCATGTTCCTCCTTGCCGGCTGCGTGCTGTGCCTGAAGGGTGTGGTTCCGTTCCAGGATCGCATCCACTTCCTGCTGAAGCTGCATCTCATTGAACTTGCGGTATTTGCTCTCTTTGACTTTCTCATAATCCACCCGGATTTCCACCGGAACGTGAAATCTTTCTTCAAAAAGAGCTTTTAGATAAGCGGAGAGTGCATCTGTCCTTCCCTCGGCCACGATCGTATCCGCCAGCGTAAGGAGAATCACATTCTCACCTTCATATCCTATTTTCGCTTTCTGAAACATGTTTTTTTCCAGAACACTCCGCTGTTCCAGTTCAAAGAGAATGCTGTCCCGATACGCTTCCATCAGATTCTCCGGCGTATAAAGTCCCGACAGGCGATACTCTTCCAGAATCGTCACCGGAATCCCCATTCCCGAGAAGAGCTGCATCTCAATCTGACGCTCGATGTCATACACCGTTTTCTTCGGAATCAGATGCGTACTGAAAATATGTACCTTAATATGGTCTTTCGCAGAAGTAGAGGTGATTTTCGTCACCTCTACCTCCCGAAACAGCGCCTGACTGTCACTATCCAGTTTTAATGTTGGAAATACATCAAAAAATAATTTCGTCATTCTCTATTCGCCCCAATGTACCAATTCGTCTCTAAGTGCATCCAGAAGCTCTTCTTCTTTCACCTTTCTGATGATCTCGCCTTTTTTGATCAGAAGACCTTCTCCGATTCCCCCTGCAATCCCGATATCTGCTTCTTTTGCCTCACCCGGGCCATTTACTACACAGCCCATAACCGCAACCTTGATATCCAGCGGAAATTCCGCCACCATCGTCTCTACCTGATTCGCCAGAGAGATCAGATCAATCCGGGTCCTTCCGCAGGTCGGGCAAGATACCACTTCGATCCCGCCAGTACGAAGACCGAGTGTCTTAAGGATCAGCTTCGCACTCTTGATCTCTTCCAGCGGATCTCCGGTCAGAGATACCCGGATCGTGTCCCCGATTCCCTCATGGAGAATAATTCCAAGTCCGACTGAGGATTTGATATTGCCGGACATCAGCGTTCCGGATTCGGTAATCCCCACATGCAGCGGGTACGGACATTCCTTCGCAATCAGTTCATGTGCTTTCACACACATCATGACATCAGAAGATTTGATGCTGACCACCAGATTCTCATATCCCATCCGCTCAATCATATGAACTTTGTCCAATGCGCTTTCCACGATTCCTTCCGCAGTCACGCCTCCGTATTTTTCAACCAGCTCTTTTTCCAGAGAGCCGCTGTTTACGCCCACACGAATCGGCACATTGTATTCTTTGGCCTTTTCAACTACGGCTCTTACCCGGTCCTCGCTTCCAATATTTCCCGGATTGATCCGGATCTTATCTGCACCGTTCTCGATCGCCGCGATTGCAAGTCTGTAATCAAAATGAATATCCGCAACCAGCGGGATATGGATCTGTTTCTTGATCTCTTTTAAAGCCTCTGCCGCCTCCATTGTCGGAACCGCACAGCGTATAATATCACATCCTGCCCGTTCCAGTGCCAGAATCTGGCTCACTGTGGCATCCACATCCTCCGTCTTTGTATTCGTCATAGACTGAATCGCAACCGGATTCCCGCCTCCGATCCGGCAGTTGCCGATCCGGATTACTTTTGTATCGTTTCTCGTCATCTTCCGTCTTCCTTTCTCAAATCTATATACTCAAATCTTACGTTCAAACGTTCCAGATGCCGGTTATTTTCCTTTTGTAAAGAACATCTGATCCCCATAATCCCATTCTGTCAATGTCAGTTCCCTTCCGTCCACACTGTAATGGAATTTGGTCTGCATGGAACTGACGGCAGATTCAATGTCCTCGGCCGAGGCACCGCCATCCAGCTTCTTCGCAGCCGCTTCCAGAGCGTCCTGATGGATCTGGAAGGTGATCTCTTTGTTGGATTTATCCAGTGAATACTCCATATCCACAGTCAGTGTCTGATTCTCAATCAGGTTATCCCATACAAGATTTGCCTGATTCTTCCCCCCGATTTCCAGAATCATGTCACTGTCCTCCTGCTTCCAGGTTCCTTCCAGCGGATTGCCAAAGAATCCTTTATATAAGAAAAACACTGCCACGATGAGTATCAGTATCGTCGCTCCCCTCATGGCATAATTCCATAATCTGTTTCTCTTTTCTTCGTCATTTCCTGCAATAAGCATAGAATTATCATCCTCCTGTATATGACTTTCTTTGTTATCAATTATACGGGGTTTCAACTTTCATGTCAACGGTGCCGAAAAATCAAAAAAAGGTCCAGTGGACCTTTTTATAAATTATTCCGAAATATCACGGAAAAGTTCTTTGACTGCCGGATAAATTTTGCGGAATTTCTGATATTGTACTTCATATTTTCTGACCAGTTCTCTTTCCGGTTCAATGATCTTTTTCACTTTCACCAGTTTTTTTGCGGCCGTCTCTACATCCGGATATTCGCCGCAGCCGACCGCGGCAAGAATCGCTCCTCCAAGTGCAGGACCTTCTTCGCTTTCGATCACTTCCACCGTCAGGTTCATAATATTGGCAATCATCGCTCTCCACAGCGGACTTTTGGCTCCACCACCGCAGATTCTGGTGCATTCCGGGCGTATCCCGATACTTCTCGCCACTTCGAGGGAATCTCTGAGTGCAAATGCCACGCCCTCCAGAACGGCCTGTGTCATATCCGATCTGGAAGTATCCATCGTCATTCCGATGAAGGTCGCTCTTGCAAATGGGTCGTTATGCGGAGAGCGCTCTCCCATCAGATACGGCAGATAGTACACATGATTCTCTCCCAGCTTCGTGATCTGCTCCTGCTCCGCCACATAATCTGTCGTCCCCAGGATCTCTTCGGACCACCATTTATTGCAGGACGCAGCGCTGAGCATACATCCCATCAGGTGATACTTTCCGTCCGCATGAGCAAAGGAATGCAACGCATTCTGTTTATCTACACCGAATTTTCCGCTGGAAATGAAGATCGTTCCGGAAGTTCCGAGGGAAATATTACATTTTCCATCGCCTACGGTTCCCGTTCCGACTGCTGCCGCCGCATTGTCTCCGGCTCCTGCGATCACCTTCACCTGCTCGTGCAGCCCCAGTTCCCGGGCTGCTTCTGGTGTCAGATTTCCAACCACTTCATAACTCTCATAAAGCTTCGGGAGCTGTTCTTCTGTAATACCACAGATCTTCAACATTTCCTTAGACCAGCACTTGTTCTTCACATCCATGAGAAGCATTCCGGACGCATCGGAATAATCCGTGCAGAAGCTTCCGGAAAGCCGGTAAGCGAGATAGTCCTTCGGAAGCATGATTTTCCTGATTCTGGTAAAATTCTCCGGTTCCTTTTCTTTCACCCAGAGGATCTTCGGGGCAGTGAATCCGGTAAATGCAATATTGGCCGTGTATTCCGATAACTTGTCTTTTCCGATTACCTGGTTCAGATAATCTGTCTCTTTTGTCGTTCTTCCGTCATTCCACAAAATGGCAGGGCGGATGACCTCATCGTTCTCGTCCAGAATGACGAGACCATGCATCTGACCTCCAAAGCTGATGCCTGCAACCTGTTCTTTATCGAACCCGTCCACAAGTTCCCGGATTCCTTCCGCAGATTTCTCATACCAGTCCTTAGGATGCTGCTCAGACCATCCCGGATGCGGGAATTCCAGAGGGTATTCCTTCGATACGATTCTTTTTATCTCACCTTTTTCGTCCATAAGCAGCAGTTTCACCGCTGACGTTCCCAAATCTACTCCAATATACAGCATGTTTATTCCTCCATTTACCTGCGGTTCCGAACGTTTCTTACGCCCATGGATTCTCGGTCGGATATCTTACCCCCTTCGGCTGGTTATATCCGATTTCCTCGACCGGCACACCGATGTATTTGAACACTTCGAACAGTGCTTTTCCGTAATGACCGAACGCAACGGCTCCGTGATGCGGGAAATTCTTCTCGATCAGTACATGACGGTAGAAACGTCCCATCTCCGGGATCGCGAAGATGCCGATGGAACCAAAGGAACGGGTCGCTACCGGAAGTACTTCGCCCTGTGCAATGTATGCGCGAAGAATGTTGTCGGCAGTGCTCTGCAGTCTGAAGAATGTAATGTCACCAGGCACGATATCGCCTTCCAGCGTTCCCTGTGTCACTTCTTCCGGAAGTGCTCTTGCCATGATCATCTGGTATTTCATTTCGCAGAAAGAAAGCTTGGAAGATGCGGTGTTGCCGCAGTGGAATCCCATAAATGTATCTTTCTGTGTATAGTCGTATTTTCCTTTGATATCTTCTTCATAAAGATCAGCCGGTACGGAATTGTTGATATCAAGCAGGGTAACCGCATCCTGACTGATGACCGTTCCGATAAATTCGCTGAGCGCTCCGTAAATATCCACTTCACAGGATACCGGAATTCCCTGCGCCGTCAGACGGCTGTTCACATAGCATGGAACAAATCCGAACTGCGTCTGGAAAGCAGGCCAGCATTTTCCTGCGATCGCAACGTATTTTCTGTATCCTCTGTGTGCTTCCACCCAGTCCTTCAATGTCAGTTCATACTGTGCAAGTTTCTGCAGGATTTCCGGTTTTTTATTGCCGGTGCCGAGTTCTTCTTCCATCTCTTTCACAACAGCAGGGATCCTCTCATCACCTGCATGCTTGTTATATGCTTCAAATAAATCCAGTTCGGAGTTCTCTTCAATCTCAACTCCGATATTATAAAGCTGCTTGATCGGAGCATTGCAGGCCAGGAAATTAAGCGGTCTCGGTCCGAAGCTGATGATCTTCAGATCATTCAGGCCGATGATTGCACGTGCGATCGGTACAAACTCATGGATCATATCCGCACATTCCCCGGCAGTTCCCACCGGATATTCCGGGATATATGCCTTGATGTTACGGAGCTTCAGGTTGTAGCTTGCATTCAGCATACCGCAGTATGCATCCCCGCGTCCCTGAATCAGATTATTTCCAGTCTCTTCTGCCGCTGCCACGAACATCTTCGGTCCGTCAAAATGTTTTGCAAGGAGCGTCTCTGCAATCTCCGGTCCAAAGTTTCCAAGATAAACGACCAGCGCATTACATCCGGCCTTTTTGATGTCTTCCAGCGCCTGTACCATGTGGATCTCACTCTCCACGATACAGACCGGACATTCGTAAATATCGTTATCCCCGTACTTTGCTTTGTATGCATTTACAAGGGCTTCTCTTCTTGTTACGGAAAGGCTCTCCGGAAAACAGTCACGGCTGACTGCAACGATTCCGATTTTCACTTCTGGCATGTTGTTCATGATTCATTCCTCCTGTTCATTTCAACTATGTTGTTCCATTTTTTATCCCCATCGTATTTCTGGCTTCTCACTGTCCAGAATTCGTATCGTCAGCTATAGTATAGCATTTTCAGTGATTTTTCAACTACCGAAAACTTGTCTATTTAACTGCAATTTTTTGTCTTTTTATATTCACTTGGCAGCATTCCGTATTTCGTTTTAAAAGCTCTTGTAAATGCTCTTGCGTCCGTAAATCCATGGTGCTCTGCTATTTCTCCTATGCTGTTTGAAGTATTCATCAGCTCTCTGTATGCGTACTCCAGCCGGACGCTCTGCAGATAGGATTTATAATTCATATGTGCATATTTCCGGAACATCCGGGACAGATACGTCGGTGAATATCCAAACACCTCCGAAAGCTTTTCCAGTGAGATCTCAGAGGTATAATTCTCCTTAATATAACTGATGATCTCTGACAGACGCCCCAGATTTCTGCGGGATCTGACGATCTCCTCACTCACCTCAAGTTTACGGTAACGGGTGACCATAAGATAGATCAGCATATAATAAAAGCTCTGCACTTTCAGTTCATAGCCCGTCTTTTTCTCCTGATACGTAACGAACATATCGCGGACAAGCTGCATGACAAATGCATCCTGGTTCCGGTCACTATGTGTAAAACAGATAAACTGCTCATCCGTATAATAGGCTTCGAATGTGCCAAGCGGCATCTGCAGTACCACGGTCTGATTCGGCTCTCTGGCCACGATGGAATGAATCTCATTGGAATTCACGATCACAAATTCTCCGGCGGCAAGAACCGTCTTTTTTTCATCAATATAGAATTCCAGATTTCCGTCAAACACCGCAAAGATCTCAACCGACCGGTGCCAGTGTTTATCCCGGAAATAATTCCCGTTTTTGCCCTCAAATAAAAACATTTTAAAGGGCAGGTCCTCATTCGGCACGATCAGTTCATGTGTCACTTCCATTTCTTCACCCCACACATTCTTCCAGCAGCTTCATCGCCGCATGGTATTTATCCACCGGCACACCTGCACAATTCATCATGATCGTACATTTTGACTCCCTGTTATCAGCAGGCACCGGTGAAAGAAGCAGCCCTTTCTCCTTCGCCTTTTCCGCAATTTCCCCGGCGGGTAATTTCGTATCAAGCTCCACATAGACATGGAAACCCGAGTCGCCGATCCTGACTTTTGCCTTCCTTCCGAGAGCCTGTTCCACCGTAGCTGCCAGTTGTCCTGCCTTTGCCATATGTATTTTCCGGGATTTCCGGATCTGCCCGGCAAGATGCCCGTCGCGGATAAACTGTGTCAGTGCGATCTGTTCTGCCTTGGATGCCGTCTGGTTATAACGGTCCTTTCGTGCATCATAGCTTTCCAGAAGTTCCGGCGGAAGCACCATGAAACTCATTCGAATGGACGGAAGCAGCATTTTGGAAAAGGTCCCCAGATACACCACACCTCTTCCGCCTGCCAGTCCCTGAAGGGACGGAGTCGGCCTCTGGAAATAGCGGAACTCACTGTTATAATCATCTTCTATGATCAGCAGATCCCTCTCCTCAGCTTCCCCGATCAGCGCAAGCCGTTCGGAAACCGTCATCATACCTCCCCACTTCGTCATCTGTGACGGCGAAAGATAATATACTTTGCAGCCCTCTTCCTTGTAGTTTTCTGCAAATGTAAATCCGTAATCTTCAAAGATCGCGCGTCCCTGCACAAACTCCGGATTATAAAATGCAGCCGTCTTCCGCTCCCAGATCATCGGACAGAGAATATGCAAAAGGCTCTGCACACCTGCCCCGATCACAATCTGTTCCGGCGAACAGATCACTCCCCGCACCTTGTGAAGGTAAGAACTGAGCACTTCCCGGAATTCCTGCTCTCCCTGCGGTTCGCCATAAGTCAGAAGTTTTGTATCCTGACGCAGCGCGCTCTTCATATAACGTCTCCAGAGTTCAAACCGGAAACTCTCCCGATCCACGTTCGAGGTCACGAAATCGTACTGTATTTCCTGTTTCTTCCTGCTTTTTCGCACCTCTCCGATGTCCGACGGCTTTTTCTTCTGCACCGCAATGTCTGTGACATAATACCCACTCTGCGGTTTGGAGAGAATGTATCCCTCGGCGGCAAGGAGCAGATAAGCGTTCTCCAGCGTCGTGCGGCTGATCTGAAGCTGGATCGCCCCCTTCCGGATCGACGGAAGCTTCGTATCCGGTGCCAGCTTTCCGCTCAGGATCAGTTCTTTATAATAATGATACACGCGCAGATACCGCGGAATATCCTGGTTTTCCAGTGCTGTAGACATCTCTGCCACCTCCCGTGCTTTTATCAGAAATATATATAGCTGAAACAAAGAGGACTGCACCTGCAATCCTCTTTTTATCATACCATATCCTGACCAGGCGCTCAACGCCCGATTTAATACCGTTTAATTTTCTTAGAAGGCGTTTTCTCAAACTCCCGCTCTCTGACCTTCAGTTTGTACACTCTTTTATACGCCGGTGCTTCCTGATTATAAGCATCGATCACTTTCTGAAGTTCTTCTTCCACATTTTTGATCCGTTTCTTTTTCACATAATCCAGATCCGGGAATATCTCCGCCTCGATCACGCCTTCTTTTTCACGAACCAGATTTTCCTGTACAAGGCGGGCCTCACCAATCTTGTTCTCCAGTTCTTCCGGAGACACATTCTCTCCGTTTTTCGTAATGATCAGATTCTTCTTCCGACCGGTCAGATAGACAAAGCCGTCTTCATCTACATATCCCAGATCTCCGGTTCTGAGCCAGCCGTCCACCAGCGTCTCCTTTGTTTCTTCCGGCATATGATAGTATCCCTGCATCACACTGCTGCCGCGGACCCAGAGTTCTTTGTCTACCACCTTCGCCTCACAGTTCGGCAGAAGCTTTCCAACCGAATTTTTCCGGATATCCCAGCTTACATTCGTGCTGATGACCGGCGCACACTCCGTCATGCCATATCCCTGCAGGATCGTGATCCCATAGGATTCAAACAGATCGATCATGTCAGGAGACAGATAGGCTCCTCCGCTGCAGATCGTATGCAGCTTCTTTCCAAATACTTCTATCTTCACCAGTTTCTTGGGTATAAACTGCACTTCCTCCAGTTTTTTCGCCATCGTCTCGATCATAAGCGGTACCATAAGGATCATATCCGGCTGGAACAGACGGATATTCTTTGCCACACGAAGCAGCGAGTCATTGATGCAAATGATACTGCCCAGTGAAATACCCTTGAGTATGTCCATACTGAGGCAATACGCATGATGGATCGGGAGCACGGAAAGAATCGTCGTACGGGGTGGGATCTTCATATTCAGGCAGGTCGCATTCTCTGCCAGATTCCGGTGGGTCAGCATGACGCCTTTACTTTTTCCGGTCGTGCCGGATGTAAACATGATCGTGCAGAGCTGGTCCGGTTCCGGTTCGTACGCATATCCAGCCTCCTGCTTTTCAAGGAGCTGCCAGAACGAATATGCCTGTTCGTCCTGTTCCGTTTTCTGCATGGAAATCAGGGCTTTCAGCTTCGGGCATCTCGCTTTTGCAATGGCCGCCACATCCGCACGGATCTCATCCAATACCAGGACGGTCGCATCTGCCCGATCGATCAGTTCACACATCTCCTCTGCCGGAAGCGATACATCCAGAGGAACCGCGACGCTTCCACTGTTCACAGTCCCCATGAAAGAGACGATCCACGGATAGGATGTCATACCCGTAATCGCAACGTGTCCTCCCGCTGCGCCAAGTTCTGCAAGTGACGCCGAAAATTTTTCGCTGTCTTCTCTCAGATCGGTATAACTTTTTGCCTCTGTAACATCTTTTTTGATTTTATAACGGATAGCGTCTTCCGGTCCAAAGCTTTTCTCCGCCTGAACCAGAAGCTCCCTGATCGTAGATACACTCATCATTTTACAACCTCTATTCTTCTACAAGCGTTTCCAGATACTCTGCAGCTTCTTTCACTGTGCGGATATCTGCCACTTTCTGCTGTTCGATTTCCACATCGAATTCATCCTCGATCTCTCCGAGCATACTCATGAAATCAAAAGAAGTGAATCCAAGATCTTCCATGAAGCGGGATTCTGGACGGATATCCTCCGGCTTTACTTCAACATAATTGCAAATAATATCTTTTAATTTTTCAAACATGTGATTCGCCTCCTGCCTAAACAAGTTTAATAATATCTCCGATCTTCAGATTCGGATTCTCAACACCTTTAAACATAATCTTGCATAAGTAATAATACATAAATTCAAGCTTTTCTCTGGAAACTGCTTTTACCTGATGTTCAAAGTTGAAATCCAGTCCGTTGTCATCCGGGCGATGCATGACCGTCAGATACATAGCCTGGGTCGTTGCGCCGTTCGGATACCATTTCGTCTTGTACCGAATATTGCCAAGCTGCTCCAGTCCTTTCTCTTTCAGAGTCATCGGCTGATAAGTCAGTGACATCGGCTCATAGGTCTGTCCGCCCTGGTGCGGATACAGCTTGCTCCGGTATGCGAAATATTCCACCGGATCGAAATTTGCATGACGGAACATTTCATTCTGCTGATCCCGGATCATATAAATTCCTTCAAGGAACGTCTTGTCTTCCGAAATAACCGTCCGGAACGGGAATGAATGGATCCTCGTTCCGCCCGATTTTTTCTCTTTCAAGGTTGCCCGCCTTGCAATCGCGGTATTGATGGACACATCGTCATTTCCGTTCATTTTCTGGAAATACGTCCGAAGTCCCATAATCAGCAGGCACGAAAGTGACACATGGTACTTCTCACAGAATTTCATCAGTCTGGAAGTCGGCTCTTCTTCCAGATGGAAAATATCCAGTGCCGAGTCCACAGAGTCAGACACATTAACTGCCGCACGCGCTTCCGGGTTGCCGCTGCGTTCACGCTCTGCCTCCAACTGTCCCCTGCCCTCCAGACCATTGTAGATCGGCTCGGAATCTTCAATCAGTTTGTGGAAATACTGGGTATCTCGCTCTCTTGCCTTGCTTCCGGCCTCGTATGCCAGATCTTTTTGAAGCTGTTCTATGTAGGAAGCCATGTCACTCGGATACGCGACTCCTTCGAATTTCGCATTACAATAGATCTCAATCACATCTTTCAGGAAGCAGATCAGGGACTGTGCGTCCATGGTCAGATGATTCGCCAGGAAATAGATTCCGTTAAATCCATCCGGCATTTTGATCATCACAACCCGGTTAACCGGAACATCCTGAAGCTTAAACGGAACCTGGGTCCAGTCTTTCATCGTCTGCTCCGCTTCTTCCATGGTCTTATCTGAAAAATCCACAAATTCAATGTCGCGTTCTTCCTTATCCACTACATACTGATACCAGTTTCCCTCTTTGTCCTGCGCAAATCTCAGCCTCATGGATTCACAGCGCTCATAGGCTTTATAGATAGATTGTTTCAGTTCTTCCCAGTCAATCTCCGATTCAATCGTCAAACTTGTTCCGATATTCAACACTTCTTTCTTCGGGCAGAAATTCATGTAAAATAAATGAAATTTCTGGGCTGCGGTTAACGGATATACCGGGTATCCTTTTCGTTTTCTCATCATATCACATTACCTCCTGTCTTAAGACTCATTCTCTTTGGATTTTGTATCAGTGACACAGCGCTCAATCAATTCTGTCAGCGCATTTTCATAAGCCTGCATATCTTTGTAATAGCTTTCTGCATGTGCAGCTCCCTTTACGATCAGCTTCCGTTTGTCCGATGCACAGTTCTCATAGATTTCCTCACACATCGAACACGGAACAAAGGTATCCGCATCCCCGTGGATCAGAAGTACCGGTATCTTCGCTTTTCTAATCTCACGCGCCGCATTGCAGTCATCCAGCCCATATCCCGCTCGCTTCTGATTGACACGACTTGCAATCTGGATCATCGGAAATGCAGGAAGATGGTACATGGTATGTAACACATGGGTAAACACATATTTCGGTGACGTAAATCCGCAGTCAGATACCAGCGCTTTCACCTGAACCGGGAGTTCAAGTCCGGCAGTCATGAGAACGGTAGCAGCTCCCATGGAAATACCGTGAAGCAGGATTTCCACGTCTTCTCCGCAGATTTCAATCACCCTTTTGATCCATCCCATAGCGTCATAACGGTCCAGACAGCCAAAGCCGATCTGTTCTCCTTCACTCATTCCATGCGCTCTTGCGTCTGCCAGAAGCATCGCGAACCCATTTCTCAGATAATAGTCCGACAGACCGACGAAATCGTTCATTCCCTGACTGGTATATCCGTGAAAACAGATGACAACTTTCTTCGCATCCTGATTCGGGAACCAGGTGGCATGGAGCTTTAATCCATCATCCGAAATCTGATACAAATCCTGATATGGATTCGCAAGAAGTTTCTCTTTCCTGTCCTGAATGATATCCATGTACTGATTCCAGTCCGTACCTGCCATCTTCATGGTTCTTTTCATGTCTGCATTATTTCTTATCATCGTTCTTCTGTAGAAATAGGCAGTTCCTCCTGCCTCTGCCGCAGTAAGTGTACCTGCCAGAAGCGCCGCTGCTTTCCAAAATTTCATGCTGCTCTTCTCCTTATTTTCGATTCTAAGGCATCCTTCTATTTTCTGCTGTCAATCAGCTGTTTGAAACGAAGTGCCTTGTCAATATTTCCTTCTACCTTCATTTTCTGAAGCGTCACAGCCATGATCGGATCCATCTTTCCGTCTGCAATCTTCATCAAAGTCTCTCCGCTGCAGGTAAACATGGCATCTCTGTCATAATATTCATATGGTTCTACAGACAATTTCCCCTCTTTCACTTCCACATAAAATATACCGGATCCTTCTCCAATAATATTAAACTGATAAGCCAGATGTTCCTGAATATCACTCACATCTGCTTCCATAAATCTTCTTTTTAATTCTGAAAAGATTTCCGCATATGTCATTTCCATATCCTCCCTCTGGATTTATTTTCGACCAATGGTCGATTAAATTTTCATTAATCATACTATACTTTCGACCACCGGTCAATTCATGAATTGTCACAAAAATCCTTCCATTCATTCCGGTTTCTGTGTATTTTCCCAGTTGTAACTGTGTTTTTATAATGTTATACTGAATAAAATTACTGTTCGTTATCGACAAAAAAACACAATTTTCGGAGGGAAACATGCATAATTCTACAAAATATGACAAAATATTAGATGCTCTGCAGTCTCTTCTGGAATACAAAACACTTCAGACCGTATCTGTTAGTGAAATTGCCCAGACTGCCGGAATCGGAAAAGGAAGCATCTACTATTATTTTCCATCCAAAGATGCCATACTGGACGCTCTCGTGAAACGCAATTATGAAGCACCGATCCAGACTGCAAAAACGCTCGCTCGTCAGACGGATATTTCTGCCTTCACGCGTATGGCCATGATTTTTCAGACATGCCGAAATTCTTCTTCCGCGTTCCGTTATCATCAGTCCGGCACATTGGAGACGAATGCAAACGAAGAATCGTTTCTTCATCAAAAATATATGAAGCATCTGATTTCCGAACTCAAACCGGAACTGACCGAAATCATCCAGCAGGGAATCGAAAGCGATGATATCCATTTTGACCAGCCGGCGGCGCTTGCAGAGATCGCGCTCATCATCCTCACGGTCAAACTGGACAATACTCTGGTCCCGTCCAGTGAGGAAGAAATCGAAGATACCATCCGCGGGCTCATCTCGCTTCTGGAAAAAGGAACGGAGAACCCGCCTGGATCTCTGAATTTTCTTACGGTTTTCTAAAGAAACAATTTCAGAAAGGATACAAGAATTATGGTGAAAAAAGTGGCAGTCATCCAGGATCTGTCCGGTCTTGGCAAATGTTCTCTGACCGCAGCGATCCCTGTCATCTCCGTCATGGGTGTGCAGGCATGCCCGGTGCCCACCGCGATTCTGACGAATCAAACCGGATACGACAGCTATTATTGTGATGACTATACAGACAAAATTGATTATTTTACAGAAGAATGGCAGAAACGGGGACTTGCGCTGGACGGAATCTATACCGGTTTTCTCGGAAGCGAAACCCAGGTTGAGAAAATCCTGAATTTCAATGAAGTATTCCGCAGGGAAAATACGCTTCTATTTGTCGATCCCGTCATGGGAGATATGGGAAAAGTATTTGATATGTATACACCGGCACTCAGAGAACAGATGCGCAGGCTGGCACTCCACGCAGATGTCATTACTCCTAATCTGACCGAGTGCTGCCTTCTTGCCGACGCCGATTATGATGTAATCTTGTCTCATGCAGGAGAGCCCGATTACCTGAGACACATTGAAGCTATGGCAAGGCCGCTTCTGAAGTCCCGAGTCAACACCGTGATCATCACCGGGATCATTCATAAGGCATCAGAAGATCCTGCGCCGAAATATTACAACCTGATCGTCACCTCAGACGGCTGCCAAAGCGTCTCCTCTGAGATTCACGGCGGAAGCTATTCCGGAACCGGCGATCTTCTGGCATCTGTTGTCTGCGCCGATATGGTGCGCGGGAACAGCGCGTACTGCGGGGTCGCACGGGCCGTCCGTTTTCTGGAAGCCGCACTGGCCGAAACGGCTTCGGAAGACGTTCCACGAAACGATGGGATCAATTTCGAACCATTTCTGTCAATGCTCTTGGAATGATTCGGAGGATAATTTATTCGTATTGATATATATAAAATAAGCCGGCAAGCCCCAAAGGCCCCGGCTTATTTTGATTAATACCGATTTGATTTACATTTCCACAAGAAATTCCGCGATCAGTTCGATGCATCCTTCCACATCTTTCCAATCCGCAACTTCTGCTGGTGTATGCATGTAGCGCAGCGGAATGGATACCAGCACCATAGGAACTCCTTCATTTGAGAAATGAATCTTATCCCCGTCTGTATAACTGAGTCTGCTTGCAGCTTCTCTTTGAACCGGAATCTGAATTCTGGAAGCACATTCTTCCATTTTCTGGTTCAGTTTTTTTACAACAATAGGACTGTTGCAAAGAACCGGACCGCCACCCAAATTAACGTTTCCCATTTCAGCAGGATTCATACCCGAATAATCACTACAGTACGTAACATCAACTACAATAGCAAGATGCGGTTTTATTCGGGTACTTGTCCAGTAGGCACCGCTCTTTGTCGTCTCTTCTCCAACCGTTGATGCAGCGTATACGCCTGCTTTGCAGCCTTTTTCTTTTGCTCTTTTCAGTGCTTCCATGATAATGAATACTCCCAGGCGGTCATCTAATGCACGAGCCGTAAATCTTCCATTCATCATATCGCGAATATGAGTATCCGGTACAACCGGTGCACCGAGCGATACCTTTTCAAGTGCTTCCTCTTTTGTATTCGCACCTATATCAATGAGAAAATCCGTCGCTTTGAGTTCACTGTTTTTGAAAAGCTCTCTTCTTCCTTCCACAACACCATATACATCGCCCCCGGGCATATGCACTTTGACCTGCTGCCCCGGATAGGTTCCTGCAATGATTCCACCACGATCAATCACCTGAAGTCTTCCCTGCACTGTAATGTTGGAAACCATCACACCGATTTCATCAGCATGTGCAGACAGCATAATTCGCTTTTCATTTGCCGGATTTAAAACGCAAATGACATTTCCCATCTCATCTTCGCAAATCTCATCGGCTGTATCCTTCATGTAGGATTTCACCACTTCCTGCACCGGTTCCTCAAAACCGGATACGGAAACCTGATTCAGTATCTCATTTAAAAACTGTTCATTCATTTTCTTCTCCCTTATTAGCGTTTCCCACGCTTTCACGTATGATCAGACTGGTAGGAACAGATACATGCATATTAACCGTACGTTCCGACTGAATCCTGTCAACCAGCATCTTTACAGCTTGACTTCCCATAAAATTCATATGCACATGCACAGTTGTTAATGGAGGAACAAGATATTTTATCATTGAAATATCGTTAAATCCTATTACACTGACATCTTCTGGAATACGAAGTCCTTTTTCTATGATTGCTTTATAGCACCCTACTGCCAACGAATCGTTTGCCGCAAAAATAGCAGTTGGTCTGTTTTCTTGTTCTAAAAGTTCTTTTGTCAAGCGGTAACCATACTTAGGAGTATACCCTCCTATTTTAACATACTCATCCCGCATGTAATTCCTTTCTTCAAGAAAAGATTTATACTTTGGAAATCTGGAATCCAACACTTCATTGCCATCGGAGTCTAATTCTCTTCCTCCAATAAACCCAATATCTCTATGACCTTGTTTCCACAAGTATTCCATCACAACTTCAACAGAATGTGAAATATCTGTTACAATCGAATCACTTATCTCCCTATTACCAGTCGTATCTACAAAAACAACCGGTTTCTGTAATCCTTCAATTCTGTTTATCATTGAATGACTAAAAGTTCCAAGACAAATGATTCCATCTACTTCGGACACTTTCTCTGCGCTGTCGTTCACATTTAATACAATTCTTTTAAACCCTTCTTTTTCTATTTCCTTTTCTATTGCCACACGGACCGAAAGGTAAAATGTATCCTCAAGCTCTTCTTCCAATGAATACGAACACATGACTCCTAGTTTCAGTTTCTTTTTCCTTTTCTTCTTTTCTTTCATCCGATATTCAAGTTGCTCCGCAGCCTCAAACACCTTTTTCTTTGTTTCATCCTGAACATTTAGTGTCTCATCATAATTAAGAACTCTTGACACTGTTGTAAGCGAAACTCCCGCTAATTCCGCGATCTCTTTAATTGTTGCCATTCCTTTAGACTCCTTATATAGCAAAGAACTAAAAAAATTGTTATTTATCTGCACTATTCTAACATATCACGGTTCACTTCGCAAGCATTCATCCTATTGTATTTTCAATCTGGTCTATGTCTTTTTCTTAAGCTACAACTTTCTTCAGCATCTCAAACGAATCTAATTTCCAGGTTGCAAGATCACTTTCACATGCATCTCCAATCGCAGCACAGTCCATTCCCCCTGCAATTGCAGCCTGAAGCCCTGCTTTCGCATCTTCCACCACCAGGCAATTTTGAGGCTCTTCCCCGACAAATGATGCTGCTTTTACAAAAACTTCCGGATCAGGTTTGGAGTTCGTAATATTATTACCATCTGATATCGCATCAAAAAAATCACCTAATCCAAGACGTTCCAATATGAATCTCGCATTTTTACTGGATGACCCGATTGCAAGCTTAAGTCCCATTTTTCTCAGCTCATACAATGTTTCTTTTACTTCATCCGTCAGATCATCCGGACTCATATTCTTCAGCAATTCTTTATAAACCTCATTTTTCTCAGTTGTATATCGAATTTTCTCTTCTTCTGTCATAGTTCCAGAATAACGTTCCAGGATAATCTCAAAACTTTCCATACGACTAACGCCTCGAAGTCGATTATTGATTGTTTCATCAAAATAGATTCCTAATTCGTCTGCTACATGTTTCCATGCCTGATAATGATATTTATCCGTATGACAGATAACACCGTCAAGGTCAAAAATCACAGCCTTATATTTCATATTCTCATTCTCCTATTTAATTCATCCTTACTTTTCGTTAGCTATCACTGGCAGATTGTTCTGTTTCTGCCAGATTCGATATAATCACAGCTGCCAGAATAATCACACATCCCGCAACCATCTTAAGCGTTACTTTTTCATGCAGAATTATGATTGAAAACATTGTTCCAAATACAGATTCCATAGAAAGTATAATTGCCGCTTTCGTTTCATCCACATATTTCTGACACTCTGTCTGAAGCAAATAACATAGCGTTGTACTAATGACCCCAAGATACAGTACACTCAGCCATCCTTTTGTCGTCACATCAAAATGCCATTCTCCAAATACAAACATACTGATCAAAGACAAAAAAAATGCCGTGCACATCTGCACAAAGTTCAGCACAACAGGACGATATTTTTTAACAAATTCACTCGTAAAAAAGATCTGAAATGCAAACCCTGCCGCACAAAGTAAAGTCAACGCATCACCAATTCCAAGGGTCAGATTTTTATTAAGTGATAAAAGTCCTACTCCCACAATTGCCATAACCGCTCCAATAATACTTTTTGCTCCTATCTTTTTCCGCAAAAATACAAAAGCAATAAACGGAACCATTACCACATTAAGTGCAGTAAGAAATGCATTCTTTGAAGGGGTGGTGTACTGAAGACCTACAATCTGAAGTGCAAAGGCTGCAAAAAGTGAAACGCCCATATAAAATCCTGCTTTTACTTCGTCGCGTGTCGCACCTTTTATTCCCCGAATACTGATCATTCCCATCAAAACTGACGCCAACAAAAAACGTACCGTCATTATCTGAAAAGGACTAAGGCTCTCGAGAGCCATGTCGCTTGCGACAAAGCCCCCGCCCCAGATGACAGTAACCAGAACCAGTCCGGCAATTGCCAGATATTTCTTCATTTTTTATTTCCTCCGTGTCATTACTGTATTGCCATTTAGCTTAACAAGCATCTCTTCCCCCTCAAGAATTGATATGGAGATATCCTCATTGGATTTCATAACAATTTCAAACCAGGTTCCCAAATAATGCATACGGAATGTAAGCTTTTTCCACTCTATCGGTAAATTAGGTTTAATATTCAGCACTCCATCTTCATCAATAGAAACTCCTGCAAAACCAAAAATCACCGTCTGCCATACGCCTCCTGCATTAGCTGCATGAATTCCTTCTCTTGTATTTCCCTGAAGATCAACAAGATCCAAAAAGGCTGCGCGACGCAAATATCGATAAGCTCTGGATGAATCTCCTACTTTCAGTCCCATGATTGCATAAATACTTGGGCTAAGAGACGAACCATGAAGAGTACGCTTCTCATAATAACTGTAATTCAATTTGGTGGTTTCTTCGTCAAACTCATCTCCAAGAAGATGAAGAAGCATCACAACATCCGCCTGCTTGATTATCTGAGTCTGACTTTTCTTCATATGATTCAAAGCTTCCGGCTTAATCGGCCAGTCATTCTTATCATATTTTTCTATCACAACTTCTTCCAGATCAAAGTACCCCTCAAACTGTTCAAGAAGCTGTGTACCCTCTTTCTTTGGAAGATAAATCATATTCTGAACTGTGTTCCATTCACTGATTTCTTCATCACTCAAAGAAAGTTTCTCCACAAGTGTGTTCCACTCATCTGTATACTTTTCCTTAAGCATAGAAGCCAGAGAAATCACATAACGAAGATTCCAACGAGCCAGATAGTTTGTATAAACATTGTTGTCCACAGGTTCATGCCATTCATCGGGACCTGTTACCTGTCGGATCTCATAACGTTTTTTTGATTCCACATATTGACAACGGCTTCTCCAGAATCTTGCTGTCTCAATGAGAATTTCTGCCCCCTTATTCAAAAGGAAATCCACATCCTTTGTAATCTTGAAATAATTGGCAATTCCAAATGCAACTGCAGCAGTAACATGATGCTCATAAACTGCCACATAACATCTATAACAGGTACCATCCGGTTCAATTGTCCAATCCGGACATTGTTCTGTTCCATCGTCTGCTGATTCCCAAGGGTACTGCGCACCATTATATCCATTCTTAGCCGCATTTGCCCTTGCTGCATCCAGAAGATGATAACGGTAACTCTCCAGATTTCTCGCCTTTTCCGGGAATAAGTATGCAAAAAACGGAAGCATAAAAAGTTCAGTATCCCAGAAAGCATGTCCGCCATACTCTTCGCCATGCAGGAGTTTTGCCCCAAGATTCACACGATCATCGAAATCACTTGCTGTGCTCATTAAATGAAATACATTAAAACGGATTGCCCGTTCCAGTTCATCATCTCCTTCTATCTGAATATCAGCTTCTTTCCAGAGATCTTCATATTTACTCAGATGTGCTTCAAATTCAGCATCAAATCCTACATCCATAAATTTCTGCATTTCTTCAGATGCAGACTTTTTAATTTCTTCTTTCTTCACTTCCCGTTCTGTGAATATCGTCACATACTTGATAAGTTCTGTCGTTTCTCCCTGGCATGCATCAAAATCATTAAACTCAACTGCCTGTTCACCAAAATCATGAAATACCGTTGTCTTAATAACATCTTTTCCATTTCTAACAGCAGTCAGGCAAGACGCACATCCTTCATGAAGGTGATTGTCTCTTGTTGCCACTTCATAGTATGCACCTTTTTCTCCCAGCGCTTCATTCGCTGTCTTATAAATATGCTTTACTTTAAATCTCGGTGCATCGCAAAAATTAATTACCGTACCATCAATGATATTTTCGACTTCGATAATTCCACTATAATTGATCGGTGTAACAAAAAGCTTTATCGCCATACGGTGCACATTTGCACGACTGACAAATCGTACACTTTCAATTAACGTCTCCCGTCCTTTTCGATCACGAAGATGAACCCTTTTTACAAGGCACGCGCACTTCATATTAAGTGCGCGTGTATAAGAAAGGATCTCACAATTTTCGATTCCGATCAGTTCTTTTTCAACGTAAAGACGAAGCGTAAGCCAGTTTGGCATATTCGCAAGTTCTCTCATAAATGTCTCGGATTTATCAAATACTCCATTTATGTAAGTACACGGTATGCTTTTTACAGTGCCTTCCTCGTGACTTCCTCTGGTTCCGAGGTAGCCATTGGTAAGACAAAACAGGCTTTCATATTTTAAGTTTTCTTCCTGTTTATAATCTTCTTGAATAATCATCCATTTATCTTCACTTAAAAATTTCTGAAGATTATCTGAAAACTGTTTTTTTATCATTTCCATCGCTTCTCCCTTTCCTTTGTTTTATAGATATCGAACTGATGATTCTTGCAATTCCTTACCTGATTTTACAATCTGCATGGTAAAACTCATAGAAAAATCTTCACGTTTTACCTTGTACTTCTCAACTTGTTCTTCTCCACAACTGTTGCTTCCAAGACCGGACTGGCGGTAATCAAGATGAACAACAACATCTTTCGATTGTTCTAATTCAAATGGGTGTGCTGCTTTTTCAATACTTTCATCTGTATAGTTTGAAAGATTAAGTCCAAGCGGTCTATCCATAATATAAAGAAGGCTGTTGCTTCCATCACTAATGCCAAACCACCGTACATTTTCCCGATGACCGTTTTCCTGCGGATAAACATAAGCTGTTCCCATATCATCCACTGTGCTTCTGAAAATGTCCATATAGCACGCCTGACAACTATCCGCATAATTCTCACCCGGGCCCATACCCATCCAGACAGTAGACTGCAGATTTTTATTTGCTTTCATTTTAATGCCAAGCCTCGGTAAGAATGGTGGTTCAAGCTTCCCGTTCTGAACTGTTTTTGCATCCAGATGTACTTTAATCTGACCACATGGGAAGATACTATATTCATAAGTGCATTCATATCCCCATGATTGATTTACACACCCAAAATATTTTTGGATCACAACTACTGTTTTTTCCTCATCCGATTCATAAGAGAAACCTGCATTCTGCTCACTTGATTCCTGAATAAAATATTTATTCATCCAGTCATCTTTCTTATACATATCATTATCAATCGTTGCACGATAAACAGTCATCTCAGGTCCGCTGGTCACATATTCTTTTCCACCACTCGAAATGGAAAGCAGTCTTCCGAATACCGTGTGGAATTTCACACAGATGTTTTCATTTTCCACCGTCAGAATACCTTTTTCCTTATTTATACAAAAAGCATTACTCTCCGGCCTTTTGACGAATACTGTTTTCTTTTCTTCCATTTCAAACTGCACTCTGGAAATCTCGTGTCCTTTATCTGCATATAAAGTCTCCTCTTTCTCTCGCACGGAAAGATTCAAATAATATGTCGTGTTTGCTTCCGGCTCAAATGGATCGTAAGGAATCACCAGAATCTCTTCTTCTCCCGGCATTGCCTTAAGTGTATCAATGCATCCCTTCTGGAGAATCTTCTCTCCTCCTTTTATCCACCACTCAAGATATACGCAATTTAAAGAGCGGAAATCATAATAGTTCTTCACTCGCAGTTCATTTGACTTTCCTTCTATCTTTGTAACCTCAACCGGAGCAATCACCTGCTTATACTCCAGAAGTGAGGGAGACGGTGTACGATCCGGCATCAGCATTCCGTCAATACAAAAATTACCGTTTGTCGGAAAATCCCCATAATTTCCACCATAACGATAATAAGGCCTTCCATCCTTTTCTGCGTATATTCCATGATCATACCATTCCCAGATAAAACCGCCCTGTAACCTTTTATACTTGCGATATAAATTCTGGTATTCTGTCAGTCCTCCCGGACCATTTCCCATTGCATGACCATATTCACACATTACATGAGGTTTTCCACCTTTTACATCAGTCGTGGCAATTTCTTCCAAAGGTTTCAGTCTTGTGTACATTGTTGAATAAACATCTGTGACTTCCGCCTCAAAATCTCCTTCATAGTGAATTAAACGAGTATCATCCAATTCTCTGATTGCCTTTGCCGCACTTCGGAAATTGCATCCGAAGGTAGATTCATTTCCCATAGACCACATAATGATACATGGATGATTTCTGTCTCTTTTAACCATTCGAACGCTTCGATCTACAAATGTTTTTTCCCAGGACGGATCGTCCGTGATCCATGTATAATTTCCAGTCCATTCAAATCCATGGCATTCCAAATCTGCCTCATCAATGATATATAATCCATATTCATCACACAGATCATAGAAATATTCATTTGCAGGATAATGCGAACATCTGACAGCATTTATATTATACTGCTTCATTAAGATGACATCTGCTTTCATCTGCTCGTAAGTTACGCAGCGACCTTCTTTTGGATTATAATCATGATGATTCACACCGTTTAATAGGATAACTTTACCATTTACACAGAAATTCTGGTCTATTATTTCTATTTTCCTAAATCCTGTACGCACACTTACTTCATGTCCCTCCACAGTAACCGTTACTTCATACAAGTTTGGAGTTTCAGCCGTCCAGCGTTTCACATTCTCCAGAATTTCTTCAATATATACACATCCATCTGCAGTATAAAAATCCTTTTCTAAAACAGTCTCTCCATCTGCACAGATTTTCCATTTTCCAGCACATTTTTCCTGTTTTGTCCTGATTTTTATCTTTAGTATGCCATCACGATAATCAGGAGCAAGATCTCCATTCACCTGAACATCCAATATCGAATTCTTCGGTTCGTTAATCAATTCAACATCTCGGTAAATGCCTGAAAGCCACCACATATCCTGATCTTCAAGATAAGTTCCATCTGACCATTTATAGACTCTTACTGTGATATCATTTTCACCACATACGACAAAATCTGTGATATCATACTCTCCTGGGAGCCTGCTGACTTTTCCATATCCGACATGATTGCCATTTACCCACACATCATATGCACTGTCAACACCATGGAATTTCAAGATTGTATCATTTTCAATCCAATTTTCATCCAACAAAACAGTTTTCTTATAAATTCCAGTAGGATTTTCCGTCGGAACAAAAGGAGGATTTACAGGAAACGGATACAGAACATCTGTATAATGCATTCTTCCATAACCTCTTAATTGCCATACGGATGGGACATCAATTGTGTCCCATCCTTCATTTTCTATCTGTTTGTTCATAAATCCTTCTGGAGAAAGTTCAGGCGCTTCCAAGTATAAAAATTTCCATTCCCCATTTAAGGAAATTTTTTCTGAAGATTCCTTATAAAATGCAGTACGAGCTTCTCTTCTGCCGATCTGTTCCAGTAAATGGTCTTCCCATCTTTTTCCCACTCGTTTAAACATATTTTTCTCCTTTATTATTTAATTGCTCCACTTGTACCCTCCACAATGTATTTCTGCGCGATAATGAACACAATAATTGGAGGAATAATCATAATAATCGTTATACAAAGCATTGGAATAATTTGTGTTTCATGAACACCTTTGAATGCAGCAAGACCAAGAGCAAGTGTATATTTGCTTCTGTCCTGTAAGAAAATCAATGGTCCCAGATAATCATTCCATACGCTGATCATATTCAATACCCCAACAAGGATAAGCGACGGTTTCAGAATCGGCATAAATATCTTCCAATAAATCTGGAATGCATTTGCTCCATCAATTCTTGCAGCTTCTTCGAAATCCCTTGGTACTCCCATAAGGAACTGCCGCATTAAGAAAATATAATAAGCCGAACCGAACCATGCCGGTATGATTAATGGTTTTAATGTATTAATCCATCCAAACATTTTAAATTCCATATACTGTGGAATCATTGTTACATCCCAGGGAATCATCATAGTTGACAGCAGGATCATGAATAATACATTTTTACCCTTAAAATTGAAACGTGCAAATCCGTAAGCAACCAGCGAACAAGATAAAATCTGTCCCGCAGTAGTACCAACTGTTACAAGAATAGAATTCAGAAAAAATGTACCAAATGGCTGCGCTTTCCATGCATTTATAAAATTCTCAAAATGCCATGTTTCCGGGAAAAGCTTTGGTGGGTAAGCAATTGCTTCTGCTTCGGTTTTAAATGCTGTAAAAAGCATATATACGAATGGCGACAGGAAATACAATGCCACAAGCCCAAGCAAAATATAGATAATGATTTTTGATGTTTTTGACATTTTCATTATTTCTTACCTCCTTTCTTCTTCTTCTTTTCTGCCCCGCCTGCTTCAGATTCATAGAATACCCATGCGGAAGAAGATTTAAACACAAGCGCTGTTAAGCATAAAATAATAACAAACATTACCCACGCATTTGCACTCGCATATCCAAGTTTGTGATGTTTAAATGCATTGTTGTAAGTGTAGAGTCCATAGAAATATGTAGATTTTAATGGACCTCCACCTGTCAAAAGCATTACCAGCGTTACCTGCTGGAATGAACTGATAATTGACGTAATCAGGTTAAACAGGATTGTTGGCGTAATAATCGGAAGCGTAATACTGAAAAACTGTCTTGCAGGATTTGCTCCATCAATCGCCGCTGCTTCATAAACATCAATTGGAATATTTTTAATATCCGTGTAGAAAATAAGCATCATACTTCCTACTCCGAATGCACTGGCAATGATAACAGCCAGAAGTGCCCATGCCGGATCAACCAACCATTTCGGTCCTTCAATTCCAAGTAATGACAGCAGGTAATTCAATACACCATAATCCCCATTCAGTATCCATCCCCAAAGGATGGATACTGCTACACCTGATATAACTGTCGGGATATAATAAATTGTTCTAAACACCTTAACTCCTCTTACTGGCTGAGTAATAAGCATCGCGAGGAAAAGTGCTATAATCATGTTTAACGGTACAAAGATAGCTGCATATTTCAAACTGATTACCAATGATTTAAAAAACTGCTTATCCTTTGTAAACATTTGCACATAGTTACCAAATCCTACGAATGTCGGATCTGATGTAAGTGGCCAGTCAAAAAAGCTCATGATCAATGAGAAAATAAGTGGGCCGATTGTAAACACCAGAAATCCGATAATCCACGGCATAATGAAAAGATACGGAGTCATATTCTTCAGTAACTTTTTCTGATTCATTCCTTTATCCCTCCCATCAGGGTCTTCAACTATTGCTCTACTGCTTCATCCAATACATCAGAAACATCTTCTAATGTACTTGGGTTAAATACTCTTTCAAATGAAAGTGAAAGATTTTCTGATAATTCAGACCAGCTTTCAATAATAAAGCTTGCCGGAGTATATCCTGAGCTCTGCTCAAGCATTGTATAGAACGGTTTAAATTCAGGCTGTTCCATAATACCTTCTGATTCAACTACAGAATGTAATACAGGAAGTTCTCTACCAATTCTTTCTTTATTCATTTCTTCACTTGTCCAGAATTTAATGAATTCCCAAGCAGCTTCTTTGTTCTTGGAATCTTTGGACATTGAAATTCCCGAAGAGCTTAATATACTTACAGAATCCTGAGATGCACTAAATGCCGGAATATCAACAACACCAAAATTTACCCCATCTTCTTTCAATGTATTGATTGACCAAGATCCATAAATATACATTGCTGTATTTCCAGAACGGAATTCATCTGTACCACTCTTCTCTGTCGCTACAGCATAACCCTCTTTTTCCATCTCCTGGAACATTTCGAAAACTTCTTTTGATTCATCAGAATTCAAATTGCCTTCCAGATTTCCTTCTTCATCTACATAAGCAGTTCCGTTACTCCATAAATACATTTCAAAGTCATATGGGTCTGGTTTCATCTGGAAAGAAAATCCTTTTTTACCTTCGCATTTTTCAGTGATTATTTTTGAAGCATTCTGCAAATCTTCCCATGTCCAGTCATTTGTAGGTTCTTCAATACCAGCTTCAGCAAAAATATCTTTGTTGTAGAATAAAGCATGTGTTGTAAATCCAATCGGAATACCGTACACTTCGCCTTCGATTGAATTGTAGTTCCACAATGTATCGTAGAAGTTTGACTTGTAGTCTTCTCCTTCTCCCTCAATGTATGAGTCCAACGGTTCCAGACCATCTGCATATGCCGGATAATTCCACATGTACATTACATCAGGAGTGTCTCCGGAGCCCATACCAGCACTGATCTTGGTATCGAATTCACCGCCATAAGCTTCCAATACCACTTCAATGTCGTCATGCTCAGCATTAAATTTATCTACCATTTCCTGCTGTGCATCTACATCTTCCGCCTCATCCCAGGACGCAAAACGTACTTTCACTTTTCCATCCTTTGTCTTTCCTTCCTCTTCTTTGCTTCCACAGCCGCCAAAAATCATGGTACCCGCCATGGAAAGGATCAACATTGCTACAACTTTTTTCTTCATGAGTTTATCCTCCTCTTTATTTTTGTAAATTAATCGTATCATTCACTTAGTAATATGTCAATATTTTACTATAGTGAAATTGTGTTTTTTCACAATATGAACATTTTTTACAGTCTTTTTTTGTGCATTATCGCTATATTAATTATATATATGCAGTTTTTCAAGACTTGTTTTCCAAAATAATATTTTTCGAACTTAGTAAAATATTTGTTTTTTACTATATAGGTACAAAAAAAGGTAAACGGACTCACCTCCATTTACCTTTCATTTTCTTATTTCAGTTTATATTACGCGAATATTCCTCCAATCACCACATACGACAGGAAATACATGATCACAGTCGCCATGCACACCCCGATCACCACGGCCAGAAATGCTTTCTTCCAGTCTATTCCCAAAAGCGAAGCAATCAGAGATCCCGTCCACGCCCCGGTTCCCGGAAGTGGAATTCCTACAAAGAGCACCAGTCCCCAGAATTCATACTTTTCGATCTGACTGCTTTTACTCATCGCTTTCGCTTCCAGCTTCTCGACCAACGGCCGAAACAGTTTTGTCCGGCGCAGCCACGCAAAGATTGGCCTGATGAGCAGCAGAATGAACGGTATCGGAATCAGGTTTCCGATAATACAGATTGGAATCGCCCTCCAGGTCGGGATA
>JALFNN010000056.1 GCA_022774325.1 bacterium
AGAGAGATATGATGCGGTTGCAGTGGAAGATCTGGATATGAAAGCGATGAGTCAGTGCCTGCATCTGGGGAAGGGAGTTATGGATAACGGATATGGAATGTTTCGGGATATTCTTGCATATAAGCTGGAAGATAGAGGAAAGAAGCTGATAAAGGTCGATCGGTTTTATCCATCCAGTAAAACCTGCAGTAAATGCGGAAAGATCAAGAAAGAATTGTCACTGTCAGAACGGATCTATGAATGTGGGTGCGGGAATCGGATGGATCGGGATGTGAATGCAGCGATCAATATCCGAGAAGAAGGAAAAAGAATTTTATGCGCATAACTGCGGCTGAAATATGCCCGTAACCGGGCAGAAAAGAACCGCGGGGCACGCGGAGATAGCTTATTGATACTTAGCCCTATCGGGCTATTGAGTAAGAAGCCCCTACTTCAAAGCTTTAGGGCTTAAGTAGTGGGAGCATGTCACTGAACGTCTGGCAAAGGCGGAAAGCTATGAAAGTGCGAAGGCTGTTTTCCTTGAGAGGGAAACGTATGAGAAGCATGTGGATACCATGGAGTCATTGGTATCCATCCGCCATTCTATTGATACCAGAGATGAATTCTATGATGAGGAGATGAAGTTCTGGAATACCTCAGGACCGGTTCTGGAAGAATACCGTCAGGAATGGAATAAAGCAATGCTGGAAAGCCCGTTCCGTCCACAGTTCGAAGAAGAATACGGTAATGTAATGTTTATAAAAGCAGAAATGGCTAAGAAGACATTTGCACCGGAGATCATCCCGGATCTGCAGAAGGAAAATGAGCTGGCGACGATGTATGAGAAGTTGCTTGCATCAGCGCAGATTCCGTTTGAGGGGGATGTTTATACTCTTTCGCAGATGGCACCGTTTAAAAATGATGCGGACGATGACAGACGTCTTGCAGCATGGAAAGCGGAGGGGCAGTGGTACAAGGATAATCAGAAGGAACTGGATGATCTGTATGATCAGCTTGTTCATGTGCGTGACCAGATTGGAAGGAAGTTGGGATATGACGGATATACCGAACTTGGTTATTATAGAATGCAGAGAAATTGTTATGGGAAAGAAGAGGTTGGTCGATTCCGTGAGGCGGTTGTGAAATATCTTGTGCCGGTAGCGGATGCGGTATGCAGAGAGCAGGCGAAACGTATTGGAAGGGAATATCCACTGAGTTTTGCGGATGCGGCGCTGAAGTTCCGTTCCGGTAATCCAAAGCCGTGCGGAGAGCCGGAAGATATTCTTGCACAAGGCAAGAAATTCTATGATGAACTGTCTCCGGAGACCAGCAAATTTTTCAACACCATGTTGGATCAGGAACTTCTTGATGTATTATCAACGCCTGGAAAAGAAGCCGGAGCTTACTGCTCAAGCATTGCTGACTATGGAGTGCCGTTTATTTTCGCGAACTTTAATGGTACCCAGGGAGATGTGGAAGTCGTGACACATGAGGCGGGACATGCATTTGCCGCATGGATGAATCGCGACCGGGTACCGTACAGCCAGATCTGGCCGGGAATGGAAGCTTGTGAAGTACATTCTATGTCTATGGAATTTTTTGCATGGCCGTGGGCTGACGGATTCTTCGGTGAAGATACCCGCAAATTCAAGTACAGTCATCTCGCCGGCGCATTGACGTTCATTCCATACGGAACGATGGTGGATCATTTCCAGCATATTGTGTTCGAAAAACCGAATATGACACCGAAGGAAAGACATGGAGTATGGAAAGAACTGTTGGGAATCTACATGCCATGGATGAAACTGGATGGCGAGATTCCATTTTACAGTGAAGGAGAAGGATGGCAGAGACAGCACCATATTTATTCGCTTCCATTCTATTATATCGATTATTGTATTGCACAGACGGTGGCTCTGGAGTTCTGGGCAATGATCCAGGAAGATCGGAAGGATGCGTGGGAACACTACATGGCATATACCAGACAGGGAGGAAGCCGTGTGTTTACGGAACTTCTGGAGCATGCGGGAATGGTAAGCCCGTTTGACGAAAACTGCCTGAAGAAAGTGGCGGAAGCTGCAAAGAAATGGCTGAGCGAGTTCGATTTGGGAGGGATTCAATAAAAACGGACATTGCTTTAGCGTGTTTATTTTTGTTTTTCATTGGAGGGTATTCTGCCGGTTTCCCTTTTATAAGCGCGGGAAAAATAACTCTGGCTGTTAAAACCAAGCTTTATTGCGACAGAAGACACACTTTCTCCATCCTGAAGGAGTTCGGAAGCGGTCTTCATTTTGAGTTTGATCAAATACTTATGGACGCCGATTCCCGCAAACTTCTCAAAAATGCGTTTAATTCCTGCTTCGCTGATGTTGCAGAACCTGGCTATTTCTGATATGGACGGCTGGCGATGGATATTGCTGTTCAGGTAACTGATTGCTCTGCTGAAGCATACCGCATCCGGTGCGGAGGAAGTGGAGGATACGACTCCATTTTCGGACAAATGAAGAATCAGTTGCTGAATGTAGGTACTCACTGTCTGAAAGTAAGCGGGGGAGTGAACGAAAGACTCCAGGTAGTCAATGCCTTTAGAATTCGAAGAAGAGAGATTATCTGCCTCGGATCTCATATAAGAGAGCATCCGGCAAATAATCTCTTTTTCGGATTCGGACAGAGCAAATACTTTGTTTTTGAGAAATGAAGTAAGTGATCCTTCGGCAGAAAATGAGAAAATCAGCAGATCGGCACCGACTTCCCCATGAATAAGAAATTTATGAAATTCCATCGGTTTATGAAATACGATATTACCGCGTGTAAGGTTGTAAACACGCTCATCTCCGGAGACGCAGACTTTACCGTCTATGACGTAAAGGCATTCCCAGAAATTGTGGGTTTCCCCTTGAAAAGCATACCCATCGTTATAATGCATTTCAAATAATGAATAAAGACTATTTATTATAATTTGCTCTTCAATATGATAGGCCATCCAGACTATGTTTTCTTTTTGCATACCGATATTCTCCCGTATCTGTGTCAGATTCTGCATTTGCATGCTGCGATTTAGTGGTCCCATATTCTTTGTCTATAAAATGAGCTAAAAATACATATATATGAGCTAATGAGCCATAGATATATCTTTTTGATGGTGATATTATAGCATTGTCCAGAGAAATTGAAAAGTGATTCTTATGGAGATAAAGGAGGAGAATGATATGACGGATATCAAGATCGGATTTATTGGACTCGGAAGCAGAGGCGCGAATTTGTTGGAAGACATTGTGCTTGGACAGGGAGAACATGTGACGGCGGTTTGTGATTCCTACGCTGACCGGGCGGAAAATGGAGCGGAACTGGTGAACAAAGCGGGTCAGGACAGACCTCATGTATATACAGATGCGGAGGACGTGATCCGGGATGAAGAAGTGAATACGGTGATCATAGCATCGGCGTGGGAAAGCCATGTGGAGATCGCAATCGCTGCTATGTATGCGGGGAAAGCAGTTGCGATGGAAGTAGGGGGAGCCTATACATTGAATCAGTGCTGGGATCTGGTAAAAGCCTATGAAGAGACAAAGACACCGTTTATGTTTTTGGAAAACTGCTGTTTTGGAAGACGCGAAATGATGGTACTCAATATGGTACAGCAGGGCGTATTTGGCGAGATCGTGCACTGCGCCGGTGGATACCAGCATGATCTCAGGAAGGAAGTTACATTTGGAAAAGAGAACAGGCATTATCGCCTCAGAAATTACCTGTCAAGAAACTGTGACAACTATCCGACACATGATCTGGGACCGATTGCCAAAATATTGAATATCAATCATGGAAATCGTATGCTGACACTGACATCAACGGCTTCAAAGGCGTCCGGACTTCGTGATTACATTTTAAAGAATAAACCTGAAGATGAATTTCTGAAGAACCAGATTTTTACACAGGGAGATGTCGTGACGACGGTCATTAAATGTGCAAAGGGTGAAACGATCGTGCTGACACTGGATACAACCTTGCCGCGATATTATACCCGCAATTTTACAGTACGGGGAACCGCGGGAATGTATGAGGAAGTGACAGATTCTGTATTTCTGGACCGAGAAGAGGATATTGCCCATGATTTTGACTGGGGAAAGACAAATATAAACAATGCTCACCTTTATGAAGAACAGTATGAGCATCCGGTCTGGAAGGAGTATCTTGCCGAAGGAGTTCAGGGAACACATGATGGAATGGACTGGTTGGAATTTAGGACTTTCTTCCGTGCACTTCGAGAAAATGCACCTATGCCAATCGATGTTTACGATGCCGCTTCGTGGATGGCAATTACTGTACTTTCGGAAATGTCTATTGCCAGAGGCGGAGCAGTGGTGGATATTCCGGATTTCACAAATGGAAAGTGGGATAGTGAGATCCTTCCAAGGGAGTAATTGTTACCGGTTTATCATTCTTACGAAAAACAGATTGTATTTTCCTATATTTTTTGTAAAAACGTCAATTGTGCTTTGCTATTATTTTTCTTATAATTGCATTTGTGAATTTTGAAAGAAAGCGGCCGCTCTCCGATAGCACTTGAAAAGCAGGAGGGCGGTCGCTTGAACGATAGCAATATATGAGAAGGGGAGCAAAAGAGCATGGCATTACAGAAAGATATGACAACAGGAAGCCCCGGGAAGATTATTTTTGAATTTACACTCCCGGTTTTTATTGGAAATGTATTTCAACAGTTTTATAATATGGCGGATACGGTGATCGTCGGGAAGTTTGTGGGAACAGGTGCTCTGGCGGCAGTGGGAAGCACCGGAACGATCATGTTTCTGATCCTTGGTTTTGTGATGGGGATGACGGCCGGATTTACGGTGCTTACTGCACAGAAATTCGGAGCCGGTGATATGAAAGCAATGCGCCAGACAGTAGCGAGTGCGACGATACTTTCTACGTTGATGTCTGTACTTCTTACCGTGGTCAGTATGGCATTTATGAAGCCGCTCCTACGGTTTATGAAGACACCGGAGGATATATTTCAGGATGCTTATGTCTATATCATGATTATCTGTGCGGGAATTTTTGCACAGATGCTGTATAATTTGCTGTCGAGCATCTTAAGAGCGCTGGGGAACAGTAAGGTTCCGTTGTATTTCCTGATACTGGCGGCACTCCTGAATATCGTGTTGGATCTTGTGTTTATTATTGTATGTAAAATGGGAACGGCAGGGGCCGCATGGGCAACCGTGACAGCGCAGGGTATCTCGGGGGTTTTATGCCTGGTTTATATTGTGAAAAAGGTATCTGTTTTACATTTGAAACGAGATGACTTCCGGTTCAAATCATATTTGATATGGAATCAACTCAGAGTGGGTTTCCCGATGGCACTTCAGTATTCCATCACAGCGATCGGAACTATGATGGTACAAACTTCATTGAATTTGCTGGGATCCGTGCAAGTGGCAGCATTTACCGCAGCAGGGAAAGTGGAACAAATCGCAAATCAGGCATATGTGGCGATGGGAACGACAATGGCAACCTATTCGGCACAGAATATCGGCGCCGGAAAAGTAAGAAGAATCCATCAGGGATTCCGTTCAGTCACAATGATGGGATGTGTTTATTCGGTAGTGATTGGATTGCTCATAGCGTTCTTTGGAAAATATATGACATATGTTTTCGTTTCGGATAATGTCAATACGATTATGCAGTCGGTGGATATTTATTTGAAATGTTCGGCGCTGTTCTTTGTCCCGCTTATGATTGTGAATGTGTATCGAAATGGGATTCAGGGAATGGGTTACGGTCTCATGCCGATGATGGCAGGGGTGGCGGAACTGATCGGAAGAGGAGTAGTCGCCGTGGTCGCTGCCGGAAGAAAAAGCTATGTGGGTGTGTGCCTTGCAAGTCCTGCCGCGTGGGTACTGGCAGGAAGTCTGCTTCTGGTGATGTATTTCTACATTATGAAGCATGACATGAAAAAATTCGAACAACCTGTGTCGGAATAAATTTATCTTGAAAGAAGATAAAGACTCGGCGTACTTGAATTTTGGAAGAATGGGGAAAAACTCCGCTGAATAGACTTGTAATAAGGAATTCAAGCGGAGTTTTTTATGCAGTTTTTTCTCTATATGACTGATTTTATTGTACCGTTTCTGATTCTGGGGATTGTGATCTATGGAATCAGTATGAATGTGGATGTTTATGATACCTTCATCAGGGGAGCCAGAAGCGGATTCCTGACAGTGATCAAGATCTTGCCGACGCTCATCGGGCTCATGGTGGCGGTCGGGATTCTCAGAGCGTCCGGATTTCTGGAATACATATCCGGACTTTTGGGACGAGTGACACAGTATGTCGGATTTCCGGGAGAACTGGTGCCGCTTACGGTTGTGAAAATGTTCTCTTCTTCGGCGGCAACCGGCCTTTTGCTGGATATTTTCCGGGAATATGGAACGGATTCAAGAGTGGGTCTGATCGCTTCCATCTCGATGTCATGTACAGAAACGATTTTCTATACCATGTCCGTGTATTTCATGACGGCGAAGGTGACGAAGACCAGATACACATTTGCCGGGGCGCTCGTGGCTACGTTTGCGGGGCTGGCGGCAAGTGTGGTGTTGGCCGGGATGATGTGAGAAACGATGTCTTGCTGAAAACAGTTTTTTGAAGGAGGAATCCTGCAACCGGTACTAGTATAGCGTCCCGGAGGATCCTCCTTTTTTAGTTGTCTTTGTTCAATTTGAAAGTGCCTTTCTGACAGATTCATACACAATATCAAACGGTGCAGGCCCCACATCCAGTACGGCCTTATGAAATTCTTTCTGCGAGAAATCGTCGCCTTGTGTTCCCGCGATTTCTTTCTTCAGATTCAGAAATTCCAGATAACCAAGATAATATTTCAAATAGTTCGCCGGATCACCGACGATGAGTTCATAGAGATTCTGGATCGCTGCGAGGTCTGTGATCCCATAGTCTTTGAAAAACACAGCGGTATCGATCAGCGTCCACCCGTCGTAATGGATTCCGATGTCGGCAAGTGTATAGAGCCCAAGAAGAACAGAAGTATTCTTCTGGTACAGGCTGGCTTCCGGTTTGGAAATCGGTGCCATGTAGTAGGACATCATTTCTGCGTAGGTTGCCCAGCCTTCTACATAGCCGCCAAAATCGAGGAGACTGCGGATCGGATCGGCGTTCTGTGAAGAAAAATATACAGTCTGATACAGGTGACCGGGATAGCCCTCATGAGCCAGTGTGGTGTAGAGGGAAAGTCCGCCGGAAGTCTGCCCCTGATTGATGTAAATCACGTTTTCGGAAATATTATCGATTGCAGGAATCATGTAAAATGCAGGACTTAAGTAATCCTCCAGAGCGGTCGGGACATATTTGACAGAGGTCTCTACGTCCGGGATCTCTGGAAACGCACCGTTGATCTTCTGCCTCAGGTCATTTAACATCGAAGAAGGCGCCATGGAATCCAGAACCGACAGAAGCTGATCGGAATAAAGAACCTCTTCCATGGCAGTCAGGTCTTCTATGATCTGTTTTTGAGTCATTTTCTTCAGATCTTCGATGGAATCGGAGATGCCGGTTTTACTGCGGACCAGGATCTCATAATAGGTTTTCCCATCGGGTAAATAGCAAAGCCCTTTCTCATTCGTTCCGTTTCCTTTTAATGCATTTAAAGAATCGGCAAGTTCCAGATATGCAGGGAAAATCACATTCTGAAGCGCTGCGTCGTTCTGTGAAATAAGGCTGCTCCGTTCCTCATCGGAAAGCTCCAGAGAATCCAGCCGTTCTTCAAATGTTTCGTACAGATAATTATCTTCTCCCATTTCTACAAAGGAAATGCATTGGCTCGTAACAGAATCCACCTGATAATCCGGCATAAACATGCCGACGTCGATACGGGCATTTTCAAATGCAATCAAAGAATCAAAATAGTCATCGGTATCTTCCAGAAGTTCCAGATATGTTTCGGCATCTTCGACACTGTAAAACTGAAATTCCGAGAGCAGGACAGGAAGCTGGGCGTGAATGCCGGTGATTGGCGATAGAGGATCCTGGTAAAGGAGATATTCCGCCATTTGTGAGGAAGTATCCAGATAAGAGTCCAGAATTTCGTATGTCAGCCGATTCTCCTCAGAAAGAGAGGCGGGATGAAACTGATGAAGCGATGCCTGGCAGTTCTCAATCGAAGCCAGAGCAGCATCCGGATCGCTGGGAAAGCTCCCGTATGTAACGGGGCAGTCCGAAATACCGTAATCGGCCGGGTTGCGAAGGGTGTAGTGAAGGCTGATCGTGTTGGAAGAAACTTCACGGCAAAAAAGATCGTGGGTGAATTTACGAAATGCTTTATCTTCATTGGTTGAAAAGCTGATCTGACTGCAGCCGTTCAGCATAGTAAGAATTATGAAAAAGGGAAGAATGAGAGAAATTTGTTTCTTCTGGGAGTGAAGAAGGTGATAGGACATAGAGACTCCATAAGATTTTTTATTAATATATGAAGAAATAGGGAAAAAAAGAAATAAAAGATATTGACGAAATGCGAAAAATGTGGATAATATTCATAGAAACGACAAGTGACAAGACAGATGACAAGTGACAAGATGACATGCCGGATGGCAATGGAAAATGGAGGGTTTATGAAAGAGTTTCTAAAGAAAAAGAACATTATTTTCTCTGCAAAGAGATATGGGATCGATGCACTCAGTGCAATGGCCCAGGGGCTGTTTGCGTCTCTTCTGATCGGTACGATCATCAGTACGATTGGAGAACAGACCGGAATTGAGATCCTTGTGACGGTGGGAGCTTATGCAAAGGGAGCAACCGGTGCTGCGATGGCGGTATCCATCGGATATGCGCTGCAGTGTCCTCCGCTGGTATTATTTTCACTGGCGGCGGTAGGTATGGCGGCAAACGAGCTGGGAGGAGCAGGCGGACCGCTTGCGGTTCTGGTCGTGACGATTTTCGCTGCTGAATTTGGAAAACTGGTTTCCAAAGAAACCAAAATTGATATTATTGTAACACCGATGGTGACGATCGGAGTCGGCGTTCTGCTCAGCCTCGGATGTGCGCCTGCAATCGGCAAGGCGGCGAGTACCGTAGGAACTGCAATTATGTGGGCGACAGAACTGCAGCCATTCTTTATGGGAATTCTGGTATCTGTGATCGTAGGAATTGCACTGACACTTCCGATCAGCAGTGCGGCAATCTGTGCGGCTCTTTCTCTGACAGGGCTTGCCGGAGGGGCGGCAGTGGCCGGATGCTGTGCCCAGATGGTGGGATTTGCTGTGATGGGTTTCAAGGAAAATAAATGGGGCGGACTCTTTGCCCAGGGAATCGGAACTTCCATGCTTCAGATGGGAAATATCGTTAAGAATCCGAAGATCTGGCTCCCGCCAATTCTGGCTTCAGCAATCACAGGCCCGATTGCCACCTGTATCTTCCGCCTTCAGATGAACGGAGCAGCAGTTGCGTCCGGAATGGGCACCTGCGGCCTTGTGGGACAGATCGGTGTGTACACCGGATGGGTGAGTGATATCGCAAACGGAGCGAAAGCCGCGATCACAGCAATGGACTGGATCGGCCTGCTCCTGATCTGCTTTATCCTGCCGGGACTTCTGTCATGGCTGATCGCGATTCCGATGCGCAAGAAAGGCTGGATCGGAGAAAACGATCTGAAACTGGATCTGTAAAAGAAGATTTAGACGAATACATATAAGAAAAACGAGTAACCAAACCGGATCGAAGAGGTTACTCGTTTTTTTACTTGTTATGAATTGCTGTGGCTTTTGACAAAATCAAGAAACCGAAGCGTTGCCGGGGCTGCGGCTGCATTTTCAGAATAAGCGACACCCAGAACACGCGTATAGTGGCTGGAAAAAGAGCGGACACAGACGTCAAAAGGCGCATTGGTCAGCAAAAGACGCGGAAGTACGGTAATACCGAAACCTGCTTCCACCATTTTCAAAGTGGCAAAATCCTCGTTCAGCCGGTAGCGGATCTTAGGGGTAATGTTGTTCATGGCGAAAATATTTCCCATCTCGTAATCCAGACCATCAGAGGAAAGAATAAAGTTCTCATTATCGATATCGGCAAGAGATACTTCGGCCTGAAATGCAAGCGGGTGACCGGCGGGGGTGACCAGCATCAGCTCATCCGTTCCCACCGGAATAAAGGAAGCTTCCGGGACAGAATAGCGAGAGACGAAGATACAGTCCAGTTCGCCGCTGTGGAGACGTTCTTTCAATCCGCTGAAACCATCGACCGTAAGTTCAAAGTTGATATTCGGATAGACGGAAGAGAATTCCTTCAGAATATCCGGGAGCCAGTGATAGGCGATGCTCTGGATCGTACCGATCCGGATATATCCGGTATCCAGTCCGTTCAGTCTCGCCGCAAACCGGTTGATCTGCTGCTCTTCCCGGCAGATGATCCGAAGTGATTCAATGATCTCCTCGGTGCCAAGCAGAAGATCCATGCCGGATTTGGAACGCTTGAACAGGGGAAAACCAAGCTCTTTCTCATAACTTCGGATCGCCTGGCTGATGGCAGACTGCGTATAATTCAGTTTTTCGGCCGTTTTAGAAATACTGTGTGTCTCGCAGACATCCAGAATGATTTCATATTTATTCATGCGAACTCCTTCTATTAAAAAAAGTGATACTACCTATTAAAATAATTTGCTTTTCGAATTGCTTTTTATCTTTTATTATAAACATGGATGAATGTTTTTTGTCAAGAGGGGGACGGGTACATAGTCACCCAGTCACTGCCTCAAATGCATACTAAATAGGAGGAGAAATTTATGGGAACAGAATTCTGGAATGGAGCAGAAGCGGCACATAGACGAGTGATGATGAAAGCGGCCGGATATTCAGATAGTGATATCCGCAAGAAACCGCATATTGGTGTACCGAATTCATATATGGAGGGATCACCGGGATCCGCACATCTGCGCCAGATCGCAGCTGCGGTAAAAGAAGGAATCTGGGCAGCAGGAGGTGTTCCGGTAGAATTTGGAATTCCGGCAACTTGTGGAAACATCGCAAATGGAGCGGAAGAATTGAAATATGAGCAGGTGGGACGTGACATCGTGGCCATGTCGGTAGAATTTGTCAGCCGTGTCCACAATTTTGACGGGCTGGTTATGGTTGCATCCTGTGATAATATTATTGCCGGCTGCTATCTGGCGGCAATGCGCCTGGATATCCCTGCCATGGTGGTGACAGGGGGATCTATGCAGCCGGGACAGTATTGCGGCAAAACAGTCGTAGAAGCGGATCTGGATGCAGCACGTTTCTCAGGCGCCGATGAGAGTGAACTGATGGAAATGGAAGACAATGTCTGCCCGTCATTTGGTGCATGTCCGTCCATGGGAACAGCGAATACGATGCAGATGCTGGGGGAAGTATTGAATCTGGTACTTCCGGGAACGTCAACGATCCCTGCAACCGATAATGCAAAACTTCGCAAAGCCCGTGAAGCAGGAAAATATGCGGTTCTGATGGCAAAAGCAGGAAGAAAACCTTCCGATCTGATCACGAAGGAAGTTCTGGAAAATGCAATCATGTTTGACATGGCGGTAGCCGGATCAACCAATGCGGTACTGCATCTGCTGTCTTATGCATACGAACTGGGAATCAAATTGACACTGGAAGACTTTGAACATTATGCCAAGGAAATCCCGTGCATCAATGCAGTCGTACCGAGCGGCCCGTATACGGTAGTAGATTTTCACTATGCCGGAGGCGTACCGAATGTCATGAAAATGCTGGAGAGCAAACTGCATACAGACGCACCGAGCATGTACGGATGTCCATGGAGCGAAGTGCTGTCCAAAGTAACCGCACAGGAAAATAAAGTAATTCATTCTCTGGACCGTCCGCTGTTCCATGAACCGGGACTTAAGATCCTTCGCGGAAATCTTTCCCCGAACGGAGCGATCGTACGTCCGACAGCGGTTTATGACGAAGTGAAGTACATGAAAGGCAAAGCAAAAGTATTTGAAAATGACCGTTCCGCATTTGAAGCAATTCAGGGTGGACAGATCGTGCCTGGCGATATCATTGTAATCCGCTATGAAGGATGCAAAGGCGCACCGGGAATGAAAGAACTGATGCTGAGTATTGATGCTCTGATCGGACTTGGATTACATAAGAGTGTAGGACTGATTACCGATGCCAGATTCTCCGGATTTAACTTCGGTGCTATTATCGGGCACGTTTCACCGGAAGCATATGACGGAGGTACGATCGCACTGGTGGAAAATGGAGATGAGATTGTGATCGATATTCCGAACGGTGAAGTATCGCTTCTGGTATCCGATGAGGAACTGGCAAAAAGACGTGAAAACTGGGTATGCCCACCGCTTAAGGAAGAGAAGGGATGCCTGAACATTTACGCAAAGATGTGCCGCCCGGCAGAAGAAGGCGGAGCGATGCAGCCGTGGGGACTGGACGCAAAATTCAAATAATAAGATTTTAGGAGAGTGAAAAGATGCTGTTATTATCAAGAGAAGATATTAAAAAAGTATTTACTATGAGGGATGCAATCGAGGCGGATAAGGAGGCGTTCCGTCTGGTTGTTGAGGGAAAATGCGATTCCCCGCTCAGAACAAATATCCAGGCGCCGAAATATGACGGATGTTTTTTGTTTATGCCGGCCTATGTAGAAGAAATGGATACCGCTGCGGTGAAGATCGTCAACATTTTTCCGCACAATATTGACCAGGGAAAGCCGTCCTCTCCGGCACAGGTTCTTCTGATTGACGGAAAGACCGGAATCGTTACGGCTGTGCTTGACGGAACCTATGTGACCCAGATCCGTACAGGTGCGGCTTCCGGCGCGGCATTCGACGTATTGGCGAAGAAAGACTGCCGGATCGGTGCACTGATCGGGACCGGAGGACAGGCAGCGACTCAGCTGGAAGCAATGCTGGAAGCAAGAAAACTGGAGGAAGTCCGGGTTTATGACCTGAATTATGAGCGTACTGCCGCATTTGCAGAAAGAATGCAGGAAGAACTGAAGGCATACGGAGCAAAGATTATTCCGGTTCATTCTTCCGATGAAGCAATCGATGACGCGGATCTTCTGATCACCGTGACACCATCTTCCAAACCGGTGTTTGACGGAACAAAGGTGAAAGCCGGAGCGACCATTAGCTGTGTCGGAGCATACCAGCACCACATGCAGGAGATGGATCCGGCAATCCTGCCGAGAGCATCCAAGATTTATTTCGATTCGAAAGAGGCGGTGCTGTCTGAATCCGGAGATATTCTGATTCCATTAGAAGAAGGAATCATCACCGAAGAAGACTTTACAGGAGATCTTGGAATGGTACTGAAAGGGGAACTCGTAGGCAGAGAAAATGATGAGGAAATCATTGTTTTCGAGACCGTAGGAGTTGCGGTTCAGGATCTGGTGGCTGCCAAGAAGATCTATGAAAAAGCGGTGGAAGCAAATGTAGGAACTGAGTGGAAATAGAATAAAATAGATTCAAAAAAACTTTCAGAAATTGTGTTCTCATTGATAAAATGCCACAACCGTGATCCGGCAGGGAGATGTTCTATGGGTAATGGGAGCGGAAATGAATGTTGAGCATCTGGAAGCGTTAAGTAAAGAATAAAAAGTAAGCAACGAATGGTAAAGCGCCGTTTCAAGAGATAAAATACTTGAAACGGCGCTTTTTTTCATTGTTTTACAAAAGAAATGAATAAATTCGTTACAATGAAGACAGAGGGGAACAAAATCAATTAATTGGAGGGTGTAAAAATGGGAGAAAGAATCATAACGGAGGAAATCATACAATCTTTTCATCAATACTTAGTTCAGGAAGAAAAAAGTACGGCAACAATCGAGAAATATCTTCGCGATGTCCGGACCTTTTCAACGTATATCGGTTCCAAGATTGTGACAAAAGAACTTGTTATGGACTATAAACAGAATTTGCAGGTGAAAGAATATGCAGTTCGCTCGATCAATTCCATGCTGGCAAGTTTGAGCAGTCTGCTGGACTTCCTGGGATGGTCCGAATGCAAAGTGAAAAATATTAAAATGCAGAAACAAGTGTATTGTGCCGAAGAAAAAGAATTGACCAAGGCAGAATATTTCCGGCTTCTGGAAGCGTCAAAGAAAAAACCGCAGCTACAGTTGGTAATGCAGACAATATGCGGAACCGGAATCCGTGTTTCAGAACTGCAGCATTTTACTGTGGAGGCGGTAAAACAAGGAGAGGTCATCGTCAATTGTAAAGGAAAGACCAGAACGATCCTGATTCCCGGGAAACTGCGGAAACGGTTGCTTGATTATGCCCGGAAGCAGAAAATACAATCCGGAACCATTTTCCTGAGTCAAAAGAAAACACCGTTAAACCGGAGTTATATCTGGGAACAGATGAAAGGACTTTGTAAGGAGGCGAACGTGAGTCCCGGAAAGGTATTTCCGCATAACCTGAGGAAGCTTTTTGCAAGGACATTCTACGGTATCGAAAAGGATATCGCCAAATTGGCCGATATTCTGGGACACAGCAGCATCGACACGACCCGGATTTATATCATGAGTACAGGGTCAGAGCATCGAAAAAAGATCGAACAGCTTGGCCTTGTCGTGTAAATATAAAAAACTGACATAATTCACATTATGTTATTTAACTGATAAAAAAATGAATATGTTTCAGGTATATTAGGGGTATTTTTTCGGATTTTTGAGCACACGAAGAAATATCCTCCTTTTTGATTTCACAGAAATCTTGACTGGGGATCATCTTCCTTTGCGCTTCGACGGATTTCGACAGAATTCTTGCTGCCTCTCCCTACAGGAATCGCATTTTTTCGAGCGCATTGCTTGATTTTTCGACTGTTTTATGCTATACTTTCGTTGATAAATTTTAGATACTTATGTGGATTAAATCTATTGTACTGACATAATGTGAATTATGTCATAAATTATATATTTATAGAATATTTTGATTCCATTTCAGTGTGGATTTTCAAGTATAAGGAGGTACGGATTTTGAACTATAAGTTATTAAAGACATTTCGAAAAAGGCATGGTTTCACACAGGCAGAAGTCGCAGAATATGCAGGTGTAAGCCGTCAGGCATTTTCCAACTATGAGAGGGGCTTGCGGGAGCCATCTATAAAAGTGCTGATCATGCTTGCGGATTTGTATCACATCAGTCTGGATGAATTAGTCGGAAGAGAGCAAAAATAAGAATTTCAAAACGCATTGTTTCAGGTAGAGGAGTACCGGAGACAATGCGTTTTGGTATAGCCAATTGATTTATAAGCAACTAGTTATTTCATAAATACCAGGAGGAAGCGTAGCTTTGTGGACGGAATAATAGGATGCATGAGAAGACAAAGTGAAAAGTAAATAATGAGAGACTTTAGAAAAAAGATTGTAAAAAACAGAGAGATGTTTTTGAGGAGTATGGCGCTTCTATTTATGGATATAGCAATCATTATTATCAGCATGGGGGGAGCGCTTTGGATTCGGTGTGATTTCCAGTTTAGTAAGATTGACAGTATTTTTTTGGAATCTGTGCATGATTATATGCTCATTAATATTACCTGTACAGTATTGATTTATTCAATTTTGAGATTATACAGCAGTTTGTGGCGCTTCGCGAGTATAGAAGAACTTAAGAATGTCATTATCGCTGTGTGTTTGTCATCGGTGACACAGACTGCAGGGATGAAACTTATGGGGTGTGAGGTGCCGAGAAGTTATCCGTTCCTTTACCTGCTGTTGCTTGCCCTTTTGACGATTGTAAGTAGATTTTCTTATCGATTCCTGAGGATTGCGATGCACAAATACAGGAAAGAAAGAGAAATTTCGCCCATTCAGACGATGATCGTAGGCGCCGGATCAGCCGGTTACATGATCGTGCGTGAGATGAATAACAGCAAGCATCTGAATCGAAAGATTCCCTGTATTATTGACGATGATCCCGCAAAACAGGGAACATATCTCCAGGGAATACCGATCGTCGGAAAGAAAGAAATGATTCCGTATTATGCTGAGAAATATGGAATCGAAGAAATTGTAATTGCGATTCCGACGATATCCAGAGAAGGCCAGAAGGAACTGCTGGATATCTGCCAGAAAACACCCTGTAAAATCTTGATTCTCCCGGGAATCTATCAGCTGGTCAACGATGAAGTCAGTGTATCCATGCTCCGCGAGGTTCAGATTGAGGACTTGCTTGGAAGAGAGCCGGTCAATCTCGAGATGGATGAAATCATGGA
>JALFNN010000086.1 GCA_022774325.1 bacterium
TATCACTTTCCGGCGATATTTCACAACCATAATCAAATGATAATATAACAAAAATACTGAATGTGCATTATTATCCAAATCCATATTATAATCAATCCTTTCTTTTATTCGACTGATTATATTGTACCACATCCGGCACATCAGAACAAGTGTTCTCTCGTATTTTTTTGCAATTCATCTCGCCACCTAAAGAGGTGGGAGAATTCTTGCTATATCTTGTTAAAAACGCGCATAATCTGTTCCAGCCGATTTTCACTCATCATATTTGAAAAGGTGGCCGAAAAAGCCATTCCCATCAACATAAAATTCAAAATCGGAGTCGGCATCACACGGTTATTAAAAAAGAATCCTGCAACAGAAGTAAATAAAATGATGACAATCAGCAATGCCAGCGTTATCCCATCACCATTGTCTCTCCTCAAGATAAATCCTGACAGGAATCCACACACAATCTCAATAACCAGCGGTAATATAACCACCAGAGCAATCATATAAGCCGGCATACTTCCCGCCGAAAGTTTCCCGGCGATCACAGCGATGGTTGTAAAAAATACAACACAGCCTACGATATCATCCAGAGCCGCCATCGGAATCAACGTTTTCGTAACAGGTCCATCCGTCTTAAACTCACGCACAATTGAAAGTGCCGGTGCGGGAGCCGTTGCAAGCGCAATTCCTCCAAAAACAAAACACAGATACAATGGAACATCTGTTATATAGAATACGACTCCAAATACCAATGAAACAACCAGAAAAGTCCCCAAAGACTGTGTCAGCGTTGTAATCACGATCGCCTTTCCGGATTTCTTAATCTTATTCCAGACCAATTCCGTACCGATCATAAGTCCAACACCACATTCCAGCACATGAATCATAACCTGATACCACCCTGCATCCAATATCTCCTGATTCATCAGTGAAAATGCATGCGGTCCTAACAGCATCCCGGCAATCAGCCAGCCTAAAATAGCGGGCAGTTTCAATTTCGATATCAGCTTTCCTGCCAAAAATGCCAATATAACAACTAAAATCAATTTCACAAACATCAAAATCATTTTGTTACACTTCCTTACTTCATATTTATCTTCACCTTAGATTTTCTGAGAAATCCTCCGTTTTCTTTGCAATACCGTACATGATCATATCCAATAATTCCGATAATCTGCTCTCATGTGTCTCGATCACTTTTTGTATATCTTCATTCTCATAATACATCTCCCGGAAATAGCCATTATACATTTCCTGCATTGTCATCAGATACTGAATCGCTTTCTCAACACTTACCCCTTTTCTTAATTCCATCTGAAACAGTAATTCTGCATAGCGTTCTTTTAAACACTCATCATAACCAACTCTCAATTCTTTCAACTCTTTTATCAGATGCCTTGGAGGCATCAAAACACTATTAAAGAAAATCTGCGCATAATACGGGTTTTTTTCAAAGAAAACCTGTCGGGCATTTAAGAGTTCTTTCAGTTTTTCCTCCACACTCTCCGAATGACAAACTGTATTCTTAATATGTCTCGTCATTTCTTCATAACATTGTTTCACACAGATTAAATACAATTCATCTTTATTTTTGAAATTGTGATAGATCAATCCTTTTGATATATGATTATCGCTGCAAATTGTATTCAGTGAGGCCGCTTCGTAACTCTTCGTACCAAATTCTGCAATTGCCGCCTGAATGATTTTCTCGCAAGTGAGTCTGGTTTTTTCTTCCTTCTTCATAAAGCCCTCCTTTTCTTGACTGTATGGTCAATAATACTACAAACAAACCATGTGGTCAATAATATCTCATCATTTTTATTCTCCAAATTCTTTAATAACAAAAAAAGCAAGTATATTCCGGCTGAACTATTTTTCAGATTTTAGCTAGCCACAATATACTTGCAAATTTCATTTTAATTTAGAATGTACTTAGAGCGACGCGATTCATATATGCGTTCATTGCTTTCTTATCTCCAAGCAGCAGAGCTTTGATAAAATCGTTGTAATCCGGCTCCACGCATTTGAGCCATCCCCGTACCATGGTGTTGAACATTCGCTCAACTTCATAATTGGTAAGCACCAGTTCATACTTCGCCTCTTCCCCGTATTCCAACGACTCCTCCCGTTCAAAGCTCAGTACTTTCAGATAACCACTTGCAAGAAGCAAACTCCAGATTGCAGATTCATTATTATCTAGTTGATTATATACAATCTGTTCGTCAATTGGCGTACGAATTGTTTCACCGCAGAGAAGATTTTCAAATTTTTCTTTAATTGTGCGGTTTCCTTCCCGAAGCAGTTTCCCAACGAGACTATTAGAGCTGGTGTTAGCCCAGTATGTCCTAAAATCCTTTTTATCAAGATAATTCAAAATCGACCATGGATTGTAAATATCTTTACATTCACCAAAGATAAATCCGTCGTACCAGTATTTTACCTGTTCTTTCTTTTCTGACAGTCCACATTCGTCCAAGATAAGCTTCCTGCATGGGCGTATCATACTCATCAAAAAGAATAATGACTTCTTTCCCATAGTATCGATACAGATAGCTCGATAATTGGTAAAGTGCCGATGTCGCATCAGGATTCCTGATATCTTCTGCCAAAATTCGATCATAAAAACTTCGGTCTGCATCTGTTAACGCATCTGTATCTCTCTCTGATCTGCATAATCTATAGAGAAAAAGCGTTCTAACATACTCAAATTAAGCGTCTTACCAAAACGTCGCGGACGATTAATCAATGTGACACTGCCACCATTTTCTTCAATTCCGCCAATCTCATTTGAAACATCTCAGCTTCTTTTTCCATATCCCCAAACTTCTTCATATCCATTTCACGAACCATCCGAAGTCCGATATGTTTTACCGCTTCTTGTGCCGCTTCTTTCTGCGACATCTGCTCCGGGAAAACGGTCTGGCACTTTGCGCCTTCCAGATTATCATATGACAAAAAGCACTGATTAAAATCCATGAGCGGATACAAAGACACATACTTATTCGTACGGTTGTCCACCAGAAATCCCCAGTTCTCCGGATGCCGGTCCGTATTTCCGGTCAGATAGTCCAGTATGTTCATCCCATAATATGTAACAGGATCCATTTCTTTGCAGACTTCCAGTGTATCCAGATTATGATTACACGCATAAATATCGAATGCCATTTTAGAAACCATGGAATATTCTTTCGAAGTAATGATATCACTTTCCGATACGATTTCTCCGTCATATTCATGTTCGCGATAAATGACCTGCGGAATGTCAAAGCACTGGCAGATTTCACTTGCCAGTACTTCTCTTTTCACCGCTTCTGCTTCTCCGTCTTTTAATAACTTAAATCCCGAATCGCATCGGATCCAGGCCTTGGGAAAGCATCCTCTTGTAGATAAATCCGGTGCCAGTTCCTGATTCGTAACCGTCATCTGGCGCCCCTTAAGAGTGAGTTCGACAATCGCTTCATTCAAAGGATTATCATATAAATTTATTTCATCAAATGTTGTTCTGTCCCCTTCGTTTCTCACCCAGTATACATCCGTCAAAGAAACACATCGGTACGACAGTGATATATTCGCCCTGTCTTTATCCGTAACTGCCTGCATGACTCCGATACTGTTCAGAATATCTTTTGCGTATTTTCGATCCAGAGACAATACTCTTGATGCGCACCAATGATTAAAATTATTTACATTATTTACAAGCACATCAATGTCATTATCATCTTCCACATCCAAATATAAATCATACGGCATAAACGATTCTTCAAAGATCTCTGCCTTTCCGGAAGATGAAATCTTTGCCACTATTTTCTCCATATGCATAATTTCATAAACAGTTACTTTTTTCAAGGTTTTCCCTACCATTTCTTATTCTTCAATACAATCGCCGATTTCGGTCCCATCATCAGTGACAGAATTCCCTCCTTCACCACATACTCATCAAACGCACCGATATAGCCTTCTACATAAGAATACATGATTCGTGCCATATTGGAACCTTCTTTCACTTCCGCAGGCATGACATTGACATGAATCTCCCGAAGTTCGTCTGCGCTGTTGATGATTACGATAATCTGTTCATCTCCCCAGAATCTTCCGTACGCAAGAAGTCCCGGTCCCCATTTTAACATTTTAAGAGAACCTTTCTTCAATGCAAGATTTTCTCTGTGAATACGGATCATTTCCCGGTAAAAACTGATCATCTCTTTGTTTTCGCGTCCCCATGGATAGGTTCTGCGGTTATCCGGATCCGTGAACCCACAGACTCCGGCTTCATCTCCATAATAGAGTGTTGGCGCACCGATCCATGTCATCTGCATCACAATGGCAGCACGCATAACTGCAAGATCCACTCCCTGATTCGCAGCTTCCGGTCCCAGTTCTGCGACTCTTCCGACCTTATGGTTCGTTCTTGTAAGGAACCGTGAATGATCATGGTTAGAAAGCTGGTTCATCGCCGTCTGCAGGGATGGGGTCATCATACTTGCCATATGATGCTTCATCGCATTCACAAAATTATCTGCATTCCCCAGAAGATCCTCACGGTATTCGTCACTATGCTTTTCCATTCCGGTGAGGAACCAGGTCAGAGGTTCCATAAACGCGTCATAGTTCATGACCGTATCCCATTCGTCGCCTTCCAGCCATTCTCTCGGATCTCCATAATGCTCTGCCAGAATTAATGCATTGGGATTCGCATCTTTCACAACCTTGCGGAATTTTTTCCAGAATTCATGATTGTATTCGTTGCTTCTCCCCAGATCAGCCGCGACATCCAGACGCCATCCATCCACATTATAAGGCGGTGAGACCCATTTTTTTGCCACGCCAAGTACATATTCTTCTAATTCTTTCGAATCTTCATAATTCAGCTTCGGAAGCGTGTCATGTCCCCACCATCCATCATAACTGGCATTTTGCGGCCACTCACTGTCATTATTATTGTGGAACAGGAAATAGTTCCGGTATGGGCTCTGTGCGCTCATATATGCCCCAGGCTGATATCCTTCCACCTGATCATAAATCATTTCCCGATCCATCCATTTGTTAAACGAACCACAATGATTGAATACTCCGTCAATAATTATTCTCATTCCGCGACGGTGGATCTCTTCAACCAGCCGGATAAACAGCTGATTGCTGGCTTCCAGATTTTCTTTGTCCGTTGTACGAATCCGGTATTTATCAGCGTGATAATTACTCTTTTCCCCGGGTTCCAAAAGTCTACCGCCATCTGTCACTATCTTTCCAACATGTGGATCAATATAATCATAATCCTGCGTGTCATATTTATGATTGGACGGAGAAACGAATAATGGATTACAGTAAATCACTTCTACTCCAAGACTCTGCAGATAATCCAGCTTATTTATCACGCCCTGTAGATCTCCTCCATAGAATTCACGCACATCCATCGGCTGCGGATAGCGGTACCAGTCTTCCACCTTTTGTACTTGATCGCCTATATAGAAGTACTCCCCTGTCTGAACATCATTGGTTGGATCTCCGTTGCAGAAACGATCCGTATAAATCTGATACATCACCGCCCCCTTTGCCCACTCTGGTGTGGCAAATCCGGGAACAATCCTGAAATCATAGTATTCTGCGTAATCGTCTCTCGCTCCCCACTGGTTATAATAGCAGACTTCTTCGCCTTTCAAAATTTTAAAATAATATCTGAATTCCTCATTGTCAAGCTGCCAGTCAATGCAATAATAATCAAACGCGCCTTTTGAGATCATTTTCTTCATCGGAAAGCTCTCATCCTTGATGCACACCAGTACTTCATCCACATCGTCCTTTGCCGTCCGGAACCACAATTGTATCCATTCGTCTACTTCCGGCTCCGGCGGGCTAACATATGCCTCAGTGCCATCGCAAAACAATGCTTCTTTATTCATAATGTTTCCTCAATTCCTAATCAAATAATGCTTCAAATTCTTCTCTTGTAATCTTTTCTTTCTGAAGCAGAAGTTCCGCGCAGGCATTCAATACATCTTCATGTTCTTTAATGATCTGTTTCGCCCGGGCATAACATTCATCTATAATTCTCTTAACTTCTGAATCGATCGTAGACGCAATCTGCTCACCATACGCACGTGATGAATGTGCAAGATCTCTTCCCAGAAAGACTTCATCACTGTCATTATCGTAATTTACCAGTCCAAGAGCTTCCGACATACCAAATTTCGTCACCATAGATCTCGCATAGGCAGTTGCCTGCTTGATATCCTGAGATGCTCCGGTTGTGATGTCATCAAAAACCATCTCCTCAGCAGCTCTTCCACCGAGCGAAACTGTGATATCCTGAAGCATCTGGCCTCTGGTATTGAACATCTCATCCTTTTCCGGCAATGGCATCGTATACCCCGCCGCTCCCGATCCAGTAGGAATAATGGATACACTGTACACAGGTCCCACATCAGGAAGTACATGGAACAAGATCGCATGCCCTGATTCATGAAATGCTGTGATCCGTTTCTCTTTATCCGAAATAATACGGCTCTTTTTCTCCGCACCGATACCTACTTTCACAAATGCATGCCGGATGTCTGCCTGCTGCAGATACACACGCCCTTCTTTAGCAGCCGTGATCGCTGCTTCATTCAACAGATTTTCCAGATCCGCGCCGGTAAATCCAGCCGTTGTCTGGGCAATCTGCTGCAGATCCACATCCTCCGCAAGTGGTTTTCCTTTCGCATGGACCTGAAGGATCTCAAGTCTTCCCTGCACATCCGGTCTTCCAACGACCACTTTTCTGTCAAACCGCCCCGGGCGAAGAATGGCAGGATCCAGAATATCCACACGGTTCGTCGCAGCCATAACAATAATTCCCTCATTCGGTCCAAAGCCATCCATCTCTACCAGAAGCTGGTTCAATGTCTGCTCTCTCTCATCATGGCCTCCGCCCATACCTGTTCCGCGGCGTCTTGCCACCGCATCAATCTCATCAATAAATACAATACAGGGCGAATTGTGTTTCGCATCCTCAAAGAGATCTCTCACACGGGATGCTCCAACTCCGACAAACATCTCCACAAAATCGGAACCGGAAATCGTGAAAAACGGGACCCCGGCTTCACCAGCCACCGCTCTTGCAAGTAAAGTCTTACCGGTTCCCGGAGGTCCCTCAAGCAGCACCCCCTTCGGGATTCTTGCTCCAACCTGAATATATTTCCCCGGAGCTTTCAAAAAATCCACAATCTCTTCCAGTTCTTCCTTTTCTTCTTTCAGGCCGGCAACCTGGTTGAACTTGACTTTATTTTCCGCTTCTGTGCTCATCTTCGCACGGCTTTTCCCAAAATTCATCGCCTTTGCATTTGCACCACCCTGGCGATTCATCATCATAACCAGAAGAACAAGTGCACCTATCATCAAAAGCGTTGGTAACATCGTTGTCGCAAACCAGCTTTCCTGTGGTACAGAATCCACATAACAGATTACTTCATCATAAGAGCTCAGAAGCTCCTGTGCTTCATTAACGTCTGTGACATACAGTTCTTCCAGCACACCATTATTTTTCTCAATCCTTAGCGTGCCATTTGGTGCTACCTTGTCCGGCTTTACTTCAACTTTCTTAATATTATTATCTTGCAGATCTTCCTGGAACTCCCGGTAAGTATATGCCTTCTCCTGTTTCTCGGCCTGATTCATAAACCAGTATGCTCCTATCATAAAAACAGCACAAAGAAGAAGCATCAGCCCGCTGATTCCTCTTGTCTTATTATTATTATTCAATTATTGCTCCTTCCACCAATTACATCTCTACGCATCCGATGTATGGTAAATTTCTATATTTCTGTGCATAATCTAATCCGAACCCTACCACAAATTCATCCGGAATATTAAATCCTACATAATCAACATGCACGTCTTTAACACGCCGTTCCGGTTTGTCGAGTAATGTACAAAGACGCATACTCTTAGGTCCCCTCTTCTGAAGAATTTCCAGCAGATAAGAAAGCGTACGTCCTGAGTCCACAATATCCTCAACTACAAGTACATCCTTTCCTTCCAGCGATTCATCAAGATCCTTCGCAATCTTCACAACTCCGCTGGATGAAGTTCCGTCACCATAGCTGCTGACACTCATGAAGTCCATGGAAACCGGCACAGTAATCCTCTTTGCCAGTTCACACATGAAGAAAACTCCTCCCTTAAGTACACAGATCAAATGTACCTGTTTTCCCGCATAATCCTCACTGATCTTTTTTCCTAATTCTTCAATTCTTGCATTCACTTCTTTTTCCGGTATTAAAACCTTAATTTTCTCTGCCATTTAGGTACCTCCATTTATCGTAATCTCCAAAACGGTCTTTGTCTGTTCCGTCACTTGATATGCCTTACTTTGACGATATCCCACAATCCAGAGAATTCTCTCCTTTTCCGCGATCAGCGGAATTTTATCTCTTTTGTCCGACGGAATTTTCTCATTCACAAAATAGGATTTCAGTTTCTGCGTATTTCCTTCTTTATCAATCGCAATCCTGTCTCCTGCCCGTCTGTTGCGTACAAAGACGTTCTCTTTTATTATATCATAATCGAACCATTTCGTGTATGTTTTTTTCGGAATCCCCTCAAGTCCCTGGGTGAACGGAAATTTTCTGCAAGAAACCTTCCAATCTCCATACTCAACTCTCCATTCCTCTGTTTCATTTACATTCGGGATACATACAATTTTGCCTTCGTTTCCCATTTCTGTACCATTGTTCTTCGTCTCATTTCCAAGAGTCAAATCAATTCCCTCATATGTCCGTACCGCACGCATTTTATAAGGAAGATCAATTTTTCTGCCCGTCTGCTTATCCAGCAACTCTCTGATTTGAACTACATGAACCTCATCCAGATCCTTTTCTTTTTTACTAAGACAAACCATTGCCTGTCTTAATACCATTCTGCCGATCAGCTCATCCTGTTTACGGAACTCCTGCTCAGAAATATGGATTTTCCCCCGCTCCTCTTTCACGCACTTCCGATACGCTTCCCTCATCCGGCGTTCCAGATATTCCTGCACCTCTCGAAGCTGCTCCATAGCCCCATTAATATGTTCTACCGTTTTTGAATTAATGTTTTCTGTAAAATATGGGATGACATGGTTTCTTATCTTGTTTCTTGTATAAGTATCTTCCAGATTTGTTGCATCCATACAATAAAGGATTCCTTTTTTCTCCAAAAATTCTTCTATCTCCATCCGGTTCACACAAAGAAGCGGACGAATGTAATCTCCCTTTACAGGGCAGATCCCTCCAAGTCCTTTCATCTTGCTTCCTCTGGCGAGATGTAGAAAAAATGTCTCTGCATTGTCATCCTGGTGGTGTGCCAGTGCAATTCTGGTACCACCATATTTGATTGCTGTTTCACGAAACGCTTTTCTTCGTAGCTCTCTTCCGGCTTCTTCTTCGGAAAGTTTTTCCTTTCTTGCATATTCCGGGACGTTCACATGAAATACTTCGCAAGTAAGCCCCAGCTTCCTGCAGATGTCTCGCACGTACTCCTCATCCGCATCTGCTGCTTCACCGCGGATCCCATGATTCACATGAACGATAACAAGATCAAATTCCATACTCTTTCTCAATTCTTCCAGCACAAAAAGAAGGCACATTGAGTCTGCACCTCCCGAAACACCTGCTATCACGATATCCCCCGCTGTCAGCATATGCCACTTTTCCATAAACTTTTTTATTCTATTCAGCATCATGATTTTCCTTTTGTACGATTTTCTTTCTTCGTATCATTAGAGTAACACATCTCCCAGATTCCTGCCACCAAAACTGTCATGTCATCTTTCGGTTCACCGTTTGTCAGTTCCAGGACACTTTGCAGGATATAATGGGCCAATTCTTTCGGATTTTCAAGCGATGTTCCTCCGATGATCAGATCCAGCAATTGCTCCTGCTCTCCCGAAGGCAGTGCATCCAGGATTCCATCCGTGACCATCACAACAACATCACCCGATTCCAGATTTCTTCTGAATTCTCCGCTTTGCTGATTCGGCACTACGCCGAGCGGAAGATTTTCAGAATAGATATGCTCCATTCCTTCCCTTTTCCGTATAAACGTAGGTGCAGCGCCAGCTTTTATAAATTCACATTCCCCACTGTACAGATCAAAAATACTCATATCCACAGTAGAAAAACATACTTCTTCTCTTCCCATGACCAGTGCTGTATTCATCATAGACAGTGCCGTCTGTCTGGGAAATCCCGCCTTCAGCAATTCTTCCAACATATCTACGATCATCGCACTTTCTCTGGAAGCACGTTCTCCGGATCCCATCCCATCAGAAAGGATTGCCGCCTCCTGACCACCGGGCAATCTCGTCATCAGGTAACTGTCTCCCGAAATCTTCTGACATCCTTTTCCGATTTTTGCGATGCCTTGCATCGTATAATATCCCGGTCCTTCTACACAAACTACCGTACAGTATTCCTGACTCATCACCGGCCTTTCCTCGCTGGCAGGACACATTTTCCGTCCGACACAGTCCGAAAGTATCTCTGACAGTTTTTTCGTTGTCATACATACCCCTTTTTCTGTTTTCCCCGTAATATGAATCTCATATCGTCCCTGCGGATTCACAAAAAATACAGAGCTCAGCATCCTGACTCCTGATCTTTTCAGGTGCATCTTCAGCTTTTTTTCCAATGGCGGATCCTGAAAAATACTTGCATCCAGTTCCCTGGTCGCATGCTGTATCATCTGGGCGAACGTATCCAGTTGGACTGCGCATCCTTCCCGGTTTAAGATCATTTTATTGTTCCAAATCAGTGTTTTCTTTGCTTCCTGAAACACATCCAGAATAGTCCTGAGAAAACGAGGCGCCTGAATACAGCTTTTCTGAAGTTTTCGTTTCATCTCTACATTCAGTTCAGTACCGTATTTTTCCACCGCACAAAGCAATTCATAAATGAGCAGATCGATCTGTTCCCTGTTCTGTCCGGTACAATGCTCCCTCCGCTCACAGGAACCGCACACCCGATCCTCTATCTGTCTGATCATTTCCTGAACTTCCTCAGCACTGAAACCTTCCCTGGTTCCTTCCATTTTCAGAAATGTATCCGCCAGATGTCTAAGGGACTTGGCAAACTTGTCCGCCTGCGTTACATACGGACTTTGCATCACCGTCACTTCGTTTCTGTTTTCTCCCATCTGCCTGCCTCCCTTACTATAATACAAAGAGCTCTGGAATCTCTTCCAAAGCTCATCATTCGTGAATACGTCATCAATTAGCCGCCTTAAACAGGATCTCATTCTGCTTAATCAATCCCAGCTTCTCTTTCGCAACATCTTCAATATATTCATCTGTTCCCACATATTCTTTCAGTTTATCAATCTCTTCCGAGCGATCCTTCTCATCATCCAGCTGTGCCATAAGTTCTGCTTCCTGAGCCATGTATTCTTTGTTTCTCGCCTGTAACGCCATTCCATGAATAACAATTACTGCGCTGAGCATCACAATAATACTGCTGATTGCCAACACACTTCTCTTATGATTCTGAAGCCTGCTCTTCGAACGTCCTTTCCGGATCTTCCGATTCTTCTGCTTTAAGCTTCCCATTATATATACTCACCCTTTACTGTTGTTTCCAACCGGTATATTCCCTATTATTACTTATATAAAATCCACAATTGTAAAATAATATTATCTTTTTTCCCCAGATTTATCAATAGTTTTTCCGTTTTTTTTCTCCATCAAATCAGATAATTTTTGATCGATTTTTTTTGTAAAAGCAACGAAAAAGTGCATCAAAATCGCCCCAATCACAACACCTAGTACAAAATACCACCTTATCTCACCATTACTTGTGTGGTAAATTTGCACAAAAAAGTACTGTGATACAAAAATCCAATATATGAAATCTTCTATGTTGATCACCCATAATGCATGGCGGAAAATCCTTCTCAGCACCCTAAGACTTAAATATACAGCAGTCACAAAAACTCCGGTTATGATTGCGTGAAGGAACACCAAAAACTCTTTTTCAATTCCCAACATATTCGGTTACCGGAAAAGTTTTGTCAAAAAATTTTCACCTTGTTTTCCTGCCGAATTAATATTGGAATATGCCACACTGTCAATATTCCCCGACAAATCCACCTCGCCCTTTTCCAGGCTTAAACGGTTCACATGCATGTCCGTTCCTTTCACCATAAGCATTCCCTGATCCGTTTCCAGCAGGATTTCATTTAGGTCAAACGACAATACATCCAGAACTCCCGTCACCATACTGGTTTTTCTGTTGTTGATTACAAGCTTATGATTGTGCGTTTTCGGCATCTTACTTTCTTCCACCACTACCCCCAACCTTTCCATCTATGATACATGCGGATCCCTCCGCGCATTCACCCATGATCCGGATATGTTCCGGTCATTCAGTGCCTTGATATCATTTTATGAATGTATGGGATAATATATGTTAAAAACTTTATAGAATTACAGGTATCGGAACAACTCGGCAGCTTCGTCCTTCTTTGTAGTTTCCTTTAGCTCAAGCACTTCCACTTTTACAGTCTTTGTTCCGAACTGAATCTCAATAATGTCCCCTTTTTTCACTTTAACGGATGCCTTTGCTACCGTACCGTTCACCATAACTCTTCCGGCATCGCATGCCTCATTTGCCACAGTCCTGCGCTTGATCAGGCGCGATACCTTCAAAAACTTATCTAATCTCATATCATTATTTCTCCTACAAAAATAGAGAGCGGCCAGCGCTCTCTATTTACATTCATCAATCCAAAACCAATTATGCGTTTACAGCATCTTTCAAAGCTTTTCCTGCTTTAAACTTCGGCGCTTTGCAGGCATCAATCTTCATGGTCATACCGGTCTGAGGATTTCTTCCTTCTCTTGCAGCTCTTTCACTTACCTCAAATGTTCCAAAACCTACCAACTGAACTTTTTCCCCTTTTTTCAGTTCTTCTGTAACTACATCAACAAAAGCTTTTAGCACTTTTTCTGCATCTTTTTTAGAAACCTCTCCCTGCTCTGCCACTGCTGCCACTAATTCTGTTTTGTTCATGAATATTTCCTCCTGTATCATAATCACTCGAATACCAACTGTATTCTACCTCGTACTAAAGGCTGACTGCGTCCTTGCAGAATGCCCTATGTAAAGTTATATCGGGTTTTAAAGCCTTTGTCAAGCCTAAATCCTTCTTAGGAACACCGAAATACAATTCTTTCCGGACAAACTGTTTTCTACAACATTTGATCCACCATAGCAAGCACTGCTTTTCCAAGTTCTTCTGATTTGGAATCTGCATCCTCAAGAGAAGTTCCCTTAATTCCGTAATAGAATTTTACTTTCGGTTCCGTTCCTGACGGGCGAACACATACCCATGCATCATCATTCAGTTCATAATAAAGAACGTTGGACTTCGGAAGGCCTGTCGGTGTTACTTCGCCGGTTGCCAGATCTTTGATTGTATCTGCCTGATAATCTCTTGCCTTCTGCACCTTGTAAGCACCGATCTCAGCCGGCGGATTATTGCGCAGTGTCTGCAGGATGTTCTGGATCTTTTCAAGTCCTTCAATTCCCTTCATGGTGATTGACTTGATATCATCCTTGTAATAACCATATTTCTCGTACATTGCAACCATTGCATCCCATAATGTCATATCTTTTGTCTTATAGTAAGCTGCTGCTTCGCAAAGAGCCATTGTTGCTACGATTGCATCTTTATCTCTTGCATGTGTTCCGATCAGACATCCATAGCTTTCCTCAAATCCAAAAAGATATTCACCCTTTCCACTTGTTTCAAATCCAAGAATCTGCTGTCCGATATATTTGAAACCTGTCAGGACTTCGATCAGTCCTACATTATATCCTTTTGCAATGGCATCCGCCAGATTGGAAGTAACGATCGTCTTGATCAGGTATCCGTCTTCCGGAAGGCCTTTCAAGGCTTTCTTCTGTCCAATCTCGTAATCAGCGAGCAGACATCCTGACATATTTCCTGTTAATGTATGGTATACGCCGTCTTTATCTTTTACACGCACTCCAAGTCGGTCTGCATCCGGATCTGTTGCAAGTACCAGATCGGCATCTACCTCTTTTGCAAGCTTAAGTCCAAGTTCAAATGCTTCTTCTGCTTCCGGATTCGGATAAGAAACGGTCGGGAATTCTCCATCCGGGAGTTCCTGTTCTTTCACAACATATACATTTTCAAAGCCAAGTTCCTTAAGTACACGTCTGGCAGGTATATTTCCGGTTCCGTGAAGAGGGCTGTATACGATCTTCAGATCCTTACCCACTGCGTCAATTGCATCCTGATGCTGTACCTGCTCTTTTAATCTGGCAATATATGCGTCATCAATAGCCTGTCCGATCACTTCGTAGAGACCGGCTGCTTTCGCTTCTTCCAGTCCCATCGTCTTCATTGTTGTATAATCGGTAACAGCAAGAACCTCATCCATGATACCTTTATCATGCGGAGGAGTAATCTGTGCTCCATCTTCCCAGTATACTTTATATCCGTTGTATTCCGGTGGATTGTGGCTGGCCGTAATATTGATACCGGCAATACACTTCAGTTCACGCACTGCAAAGGACAGTTCCGGTGTCGGACGAAGTGATTCGAATACATATGCTTTGATTCCGTTCGCTGCGAGACAAAGTGCTGCTTCATCTGCGAATTCCGGGGACATACGGCGTGAGTCGTAAGCGATCGCCACTCCGCGTTCCTTCGCACCTGCTTTGATGATATAGTTCGCAAGTCCCTGTGTTGCCTTTCTAACAGTGTAAATATTCATGCGGTTCGTTCCGGCTCCGATCACACCACGAAGTCCTGCTGTACCAAACTCCAGATCTTTGTAAAAGCGCTCCTTGATTTCCCCATCATTATCAGCAATTGCTTTCAATTCTGCCTGTGTGTCCGCATCAAAATACGGGTTAGAACACCATTCTTCGTATCTCTTTACATATTCTTCCATCTCTTTTTTGTACCTCCATTTGTTCTGAGTACATTTCTCCCTCAAGGGCACATTCTGATACTCGCTTTATCCCTATTATACACTACTTGGCTATAAATGAAAAGCAAATATATTCGATAAAAAGCGCTTCTTTTCCTCATTCTGGCGAATTGCCGTCCTCAGTTTTTCAACATTTTTCTCCGGAATCCATGCTTTATTCGAGTGGTAATACAAATTCACAATTTTCCAGAACTTCTCCGGGTAAGCGAGCCTCACTGCAAGATAATCCCTTTCTTTTTTCCCGAGTGTTATTTCCGCATCGTACATTCGCAGCATTTTATAACCGAGACGCTCATCATACCTGTATTTCTCCATTGTTTTTCTCAGGAAATAATAAAAATCATCCAACTGGAGTTCTCTGTGCGCACGGTCAAATCCGGTAACTGCCAATCCCTCTTTGCAAAATAGCAGATTATGATAATTGTAGTCTCCGTGAACCCAGGTCCCTTTCTCCTGTGCCTCCTGCCATAATCGTCGGTATCCGGTCTCTTTCAGATGCTCGTTCGCCCCTTCTGCCCATTCGTACATCCGGTCACAGCCTTTCAGGAATTCCGTCTCAAATGCTCCTTTGACACTTCTCCGGCAAATGAACGTACGCACCTTCCGCAGTTCCCGGTTATGCCGCCTGAATTCCTCTTCCAGCGGAAAACTGATTTCGGCTCCCGTTGTGTCCTCACCGGGTATCCGCATCAGTTTGTGCAGCTTTGCCAGGTATTTCGTTCCCTCCAGCAGCTCCGCTTCCCGGCGTACATCGCATTCTCTCCCCTGGAACCATCGTCTTACCATATACCCGGTTCCGTCATCAGCCGTCGTAATATACGCTCCCTCTTTGTTTGCCAGTGGCATATCCACCATACAGATTCCGCTTTCATTCAGCATTTTGTACAGTTCGATGAGCACGGGCAGCCTTTTCGGTGCAATATATACTTCTTTTAAAAGAAACAGCCCGCGATCCGTATCGCACAAAACAGCACCCCTGATTCTGTGGGTGCTGTTTACTTCCATCTGGTATTGTTCTAAGACACTAATCCCATAATCTTTCATGGCATCCCCCTGCACGTTTCGTTTTCATGTCTTTCTAGTGTATGCCCCGAGATACCATTTTTAGAAGAACTTTCTTCTCATTCTTTTCAGGATCATCAATCACTTCTTTTAAAAGCGTTTCCAACATCTCGCCGATCTGGGGCCCCGGTTCCATTCCCGCCTCGATCAGATCACGTCCCGTCACGGCAAGGCCCTTCAGCGATACACACTGTTTCAATTCCAGAATTTCTTTATATAATTTTTCTATCTGCTCAAGATTTTCTATCTTCTTCGTCTTCTGATACTCACTTTGTCCGGCAATATCGGCACGCTGCACCAACAGATAATACGGGAATAAGTCCTCTCCGATCCTGTTCATTGCACGCCGCACATATTTCGAAGCAGCCGGCATTCTGTAATCATGAAAACGCACCAGCTTGCTTACCTTTCTTATAGTATCATTATCAAACTTGAGGCGCTGCAGAATCCTTCTAGCGATCTCTTCACTGACACATACATGTCCCCTGAAATGTGCGACCCCTTTCTCATCGATCGATTTCGTCGCCGGTTTTCCCATGTCATGAAAAAGCATGGTAAGCCGCAGTACCTTCTCAGGCGCAATGTTCATCATCGTATGGATCGTATGCTCGCCGACATGATAGCAGTGATGAAGATTCTCCTGCTCTGTTACCATCATAACGTCGAATTCCGGGAGAATCACGGATGTGATACCAAGTTCATATGCCAGCCGGATGCGCTCCGGGTGCGGAGATACCAGCAATTTGACGAGTTCCACCTGTATGCGCTCGGCACTGATATTTCTTAAATTCGATGCCAGATCGCTGATTGCCTCCCGGGTCTTCTCTTCAATGTCAAATCCAAGCTGAGCGGAAAACCTCACTGCGCGGAGAATCCGAAGCGCGTCTTCCGAGAAACGTTCCCCTGCATTCCCCACACATCGGATCACTTTCTGATCCAGATCCTGCAGACCGTCAAAAATATCTACCAGCCCGGCCTCCTCATTATATGCCATGGCATTGATCGTAAAATCCCGCCGTTTCAGATCTTCTTCCAGACTGCGTGTAAACTGAACTTCTTTGGGATGTCTGCTGTCTTCATATTTACCGTCTATCCGATAAGTCGTCACTTCAAAGCCTTCTTTCTCCAGAAGTACCGTGATCGTCCCATGTTCAATTCCGGTATCAAAGGTACGTTCAAACAACGCCTTTGTTTCCAAAGGCGTTGCTGATGTTGTTATATCCCAGTCCTGCGGATCCCGTCCGAGGATACTGTCCCTGACACAGCCTCCTACGGCATATGCCTCGTACCCGTGATCCTGTAAAGTTGTAATAATATGATGCACCTTGTCAGGTAATTGAATCTTCATATTTCTTTACATTCACCTGTTCTTTATACTATCTTAATATGCCTTGCCGAAATAAACCATATGTTTCGCAGGTTTACCGCAATAAATACATGTGTCACTGATCGGATCTTCTTTGCAGATGCATCTTGAAGATGCGCCGCCGGTCTCGTATTTGATCTCGCCCTCGCACTCTTCGCTTCCGCACCACATTGCTTTGATGAATCCACGGTTTTCATTGAATTTCTCTTTCATTTCATCCATGGTCACCGCTGTATCAATATGGCTGTCAAGGAATGCTTTTGCCCGGTCATACATGTCTTTCTGGATCGTTTCCAGAATTTCTCCGAGTCTGGTTGCAATTTCATCGATCGGAACAATAATCTTCTCACGTGTATCGCGGCGTACAACGACAACCTGTCCCTGATCGATGTCTTTCGGTCCGATTTCAATACGGGTCGGAATTCCAAGCATTTCCTGCTCACTGAATTTCCATCCCGGGCTCTTCTCGGAATCATCGATCTTCACGCTGTAGCCGGCTTTCGCTAATGTATCAACCAGTTCATTCGCTTTCTCGAGTACACCTTCCTTATGCTGTGCGATCGGAATCACTCTCGTCTGAACCGGAGCAATTCTCGGAGGCAGTACGAGTCCGCTGTCATCACCGTGTACCATGATGATCGCACCGATAATACGTGTGGAAAGTCCCCATGAAGTCTCATATACACTGTGAAGTTCATTATTCTTATCCAGATACTTGATGTCAAATGCATCCGGGAAGCCGCTTCCGAAGAAATGGCTGGTTGCAGACTGAAGTGCCTTTCCGTCATGCATCAAAGCTTCTACCGTATAGGTGTCCTGAGCACCTGCGAATTTCTCGCTCTCTGTCTTAGGACCTGATACAAACGGAATCGCCAGAGAATCCCGGATAAACTCCTGATATACTCTGAGCATAGTAAGTGTTCTTTCCTCAGCCTCCTCATAAGTCGCATGAATCGTATGGCCTTCCTGCCATAAAAACTCTCTGGAGCGAAGGAACGGTCTGGTTGTCTTCTCCCATCGAAGTACAGAGCACCACTGATTCCATACCTTCGGCAGATCACGGTAGGACTGTACGGTTCTTGACCACAGATCGCAGAACAGCGTCTCGGATGTAGGACGAATACACATCTTCTCCTGAAGGCGTTCCATTCCACCCTTGGTTACCCATGCCACTTCCGGAGCAAATCCTTCGATATGATCACTTTCTTTTTGCAGAAGATTCTCCGGAATCAATACAGGAAGATACACATTCTCCACACCTGTATCCTTAAATCTCTTATCCAGATCAGCCTGAATCTTTTCCCAGATCGCATATCCGTTCGGTAAATAATTCAGACATCCTTTCACGCTGGAGTAATCGCAAAGTTTCGCTTCGCGGACTACATCCGTGTACCACTGCGCGAAATCAACGTCACGCGAAGTGATCGATTCTACAAACTTCTTTTCTTTTGCCATGTCAAACCTCTCCTCTTCCATATATTTTGGTCTGTCTCAGGGGTGCATTATAACTGACAATTATTTCAAAACAAAAAACGCCGGTTCTTCCGCCCCTGATAAAAGGGACCGGAAAACCGGCGGTACCACCCTGATTAACCGTCTTACTTCGTAAAACAGTTCTCTTCATTTCCCGTTAACGCCGGGCGCGCTGTATTTTCATACAGGGACTCCAAGGCAGGTTCTATATCTTCCATGCGGCTTCCTTGCACCGGACGGAAACCTCTCTGTGCCACTTCCAATATATACTAATCCTCTTCACGGTCCACGTGTCTATTATTTCTTTTCAGATACTAAGGATTTTAATTGAGATTTCTGCATTTGTCAACCCGTCTTTGATATTTCACTGCAGTTATCTCACATAAATATATGCAAAATATACCGCATACAGCATCAGAAAGAGCACACCCTCTCTCTTGGATAATTCTTTACGGCTCTTTGCGCAGATCAACGCAAATACACTGAACACGATCAGTATAATCATATCATATATCGCATCGATATCTACTGTGATCGGACAGATTGCGGAACTTGATCCCAGAATCAAAAGTATATTGAAAATGTTCGAACCGACAACATTTCCCAGCGCGAGATCATTTTCTCCCTTTTTGGCCGCGACCATCGATGTAACAAGTTCCGGCAGGGAAGTACCCATTGCAACGATCGTAAGACCAATAAAAGTCTGGCTCAGTCCAAAGCGAACTGCAATCTCCGTAGCAGAATCAACAACCAGATCTCCTCCCAGAACGATTCCTGCAATTCCGCCAATAATAAAAATTGCACTTTTCGCCGGGCTCAAGACTGCATAATCTTCAGCAGGCATCGCATTTCGCGCTTTTAGTGCCTCCTTAACCTGAAGTACCAGGAAAAGGACAAACATGATAAGAAGAACCACACCGCTGATCCTTCCAAGTACGAATTCCCCCTCTCCTGCAAGGATTTTCCCAAAAGCAAGCTTTGTCGTCATCAAAAGCATTACTACCGTAATGAAGATTGAAAACGGAAATTCTTTCTTCAATACACTGTCGGTGGCACGAAGGGGCCTCATCAGGGCGCTGCATCCAAGTACGATCAGAAGATTAAACATATTGGAGCCTAAAACATTACTTACAGCAAGTGAATTCTGCCCTTTCAGTGCCGCGGTTATGCTCACAGAAGCCTCCGGCATGCTGGTACCGAATGCGACAACCGTAAGCCCGATGATGATTGCAGGCACTTTCAGGAGCTTCGCAACACTGGAGCTTCCTTCCACAAAATAGTCTGCTCCTTTAATCAATAATACAAATCCCAGAATCAACAATACATAGACCATATCTTTTCCTCCCATTTTATTTATATTTTGGCGGTGCAAAGTTTCGTGTTTTGAGTCGTTTCCTATGTGACGCAATGCATTTTAGGCAAATAAAAAAGACTTCTTATTGCAAAACACTGCACCTATGGCATAAAATCTGCAATAAAAGTCTCGCTAATTGACAATACGAACCGGATTATGTTTAAATAATCGTGATGACGATTTCGTATCACACTGATTTCGGCATTTGATGATCTGACAAAACGAATCAATGGAAGCTACTCCCTTTTACTGGAGATAAGTGTAACTTCCTTTTTTTCAAAAGTCAAGCAAAATATTCTCCGGAGGTAAATTATGGAACATCCTGCTATATTATATGAAGATAAAGACATTATTGTATGTGATAAACCTGCCGGCATACCGGTACAGACCCGAAGATTCGGACAACCTGACATGGAGAGCATTCTGAAAAATCATCTTGCTTCTTCCGGCGGATCCAAGCCTCCTTATCTGGCAGTCATTCACAGACTGGATCAGCCCGTATCCGGCCTCATGGTCTTTGCCAAAAATCCAAAAGCAGCGGCGGCGCTGAACAGACAGCTTATCGGAAATTATTTCTGCAAAGACTATCGCGCTGTCTGCTGCGGCACTTTACCTTCCCCTGGCGGAACTCTGATCGATTACCTCGTAAAGGATGGAAGAAGCAACACCTCCCGGGTATGTTCCAAAGACACCCCTCAGGCCCGACGCGCAGAGCTTTCTTACGAAACCGTTGCTACAGCCAAAGACGCTGACGGCAATACGCTGACCACCGTACATGTTCACCTGAAAACAGGGCGTCATCACCAGATCCGGGTACAGATGGCCCATGCAGGCGCACCGCTTTGGGGCGATAACAAATACAATCCGGAATTCATACAAAAACCGGGCTATGAGCCCATTTCCCTCAGAGCTTTCCACCTCAGTTTCCTCCATCCGGAAACGGGAAAACCGATGAATTTTACTTTAGAATAACGGTAAAATGTGACAGGATTTCATGAACGGCAAAGCCAATAGCACGATTATTGTTTTTTTTTGCACTTTCTATTTTTTTGATTTTCATTATCTTGTTTTTCAATATTTCTTTTGATACATTTATCATATGAAGGCATATCATGCCGACAGGTTCATTGAGAAAGGGGAAAATTATGAAAATCTACAAAACCAAAAATTATGATGCTATGAGTCGCACCGCTGCCAATATTATTTCAGCACAGGTGATCATGAAGCCAAACTGTGTCTTAGGTCTTGCTACCGGTTCTTCACCGATCGGGACATACAAACAGTTGGTTGACTGGTACAATAAAGGCGATATCAATTTTGCTCAAGTTACGACCGTGAATCTGGATGAATATAGGGGACTTACACGTGATAACGACCAGAGCTACTATTATTTTATGCATAAAAATCTGTTTGATCATGTAAATATCAAGGCTTCTTATCTGCCGGACGGCACCAGAGAAGACGCCGAAGAAGAATGCCATCATTACGAAGAAATCATCCGTTCCCTTGGCGGAGTGGATCTTCAGCTTCTTGGACTTGGTCACAACGGACATATCGGTTTCAACGAACCGGCTGATCATTTCCCGAAAGAAACTCACTGCGTAGATCTTCAGGAAAGAACCATTGAAGCCAACAAGCGTTTCTTCGCATCCATTGATGACGTTCCGCGTCAGGCATACACCATGGGGATCGGTACGATCATGCGTGCCCGGAAAATCCTGATCATTGTAAGCGGAGAAGATAAAGCTGATATCGTTCGCGATGCTTTCTTCGGCCCGATCACTCCGACTGTACCGGCTTCCATCCTTCAGCTTCATCCGGATGTAACACTGGTAGCAGACGAAGCTGCTTTGTCCAGGCTTCCGCAGTAATATTTGTTCTATACATTAGAAAGAAGGCTGAATAATCATGATTATCAGAAATGCACTTGTTTACGGTGAAGACAAAACATTTTCCAGACTGGATATTCGAATCGAAGAGGACGTTTTTACGGAGATCTGTCCTTCACTTGCCCCATCTGAAAATGAATCTGTTCTGGATGCAGACGGACTGTATGCCATTCCGGGACTGATCGACATTCATTTTCACGGCTGCATGGGACATGATTTCTGTGACGGTACTGTAGAGGCAATCGATGCCATCACCCGATATGAGGCTTCCTGCGGTGTCACATCCGTCTGTCCCGCAACCATGACGGTGTCCCCGGAATCACTGGTGCAGGTTATGGATGCGGCACGTACCTATAACGAATCCCCTGCCCGTCCGGGGCAGGCTTCCCTGGTAGGGATCAACATGGAAGGACCATTCATAAGCGAGGCAAAAAAAGGAGCTCAGGCTGCCGAACACATCCGGCTCTGTGACGAAGCGCTTTTCTGCAGCCTTCAGGAGCGTTCCGGCGGTCTCATCAAACTGGTTGATATCGCCCCTGAGAACGAGGGTGCCATGGAATTCATCGACGCACTCCACGACAAGGTTACCATTTCTCTGGCCCATACAACTGCAGATTATCAGACTGCCAAAGAGGCCTATGACCGTGGTGCCAGACACGCCACCCACCTTTACAATGCCATGCCGCCTTTCACTCATCGTGCTCCGGGAGTCGTCGGTGCCGCATTCGACAGTCCGCACTGCCGTGCCGAACTGATCTGCGACGGTGTGCATATTCATCCTTCTGTCGTCAGAGCTACATTCCAGCTGTTCGGCGATGACCGTATGATCCTGATCAGTGACAGCATGCGCGCTGCCGGAATGGAAGATGGTCAATACACACTCGGCGGACAGGATGTTGCCGTAAAGGGGAAATACGCCACACTTGTCAGCGACGGCGCGCTTGCGGGTTCCGTAACCAATCTGATGGACTGCATGAGAACTGCCGTGAAAGAAATGCAGATCCCTCTGGAAAGTGCCATTGCATGTGCCACGATGAATCCGGCAAAAGCAATCGGAATCTATGACCGTTACGGAAGCATTTCCACCGGCAAGATTGCCAATCTGGTACTCCTGGATCAGGATCTGAATCTCAGACAGGTCATCATTCATGGATAGTCATACCGGATTTCATACTTTTATATTTCAAGAACTGTGCCTCGTCGGAAGCACAGCTCTTTTTTACACTTTATTCTACTTCTCCAATTCTTCCACAAGCAAAATCACATCAATCAGGGAATCCACCCGCCGATAGCAAAGCTTCCGAATCTCTTCCGTCGGTTCAACAAGATCCGGCACCATGACCGGAATCATTCCCGCCGCATGCGATGCACGAATCCCGGCCGGAGCATCCTCCAAAGCCATGCTCTTTGCAGGGCATACACCGACTGCTTCACAAGCCTTCAGATAGATCTCCGGATCAGGCTTCGCCTTTGTCACCATATCTCCAAAAACACACCCGTCGAAGTATTCCCATATCCCGGCCTCCGTAAGCTGGCGCACCGAATACTCCTGTCTGGATGAAGTGGCAAGTCCGATCCGTATTCCTCTTTCCCTGGCGAAATCCATCAGCTCGCGAACCCCCTTCTTCATGGCGATTCCTTCTGACTCTGCAATATCATAGAAAACTTTCCGTGTCAGATTGCCGAATTCTTCCATTGGGAAATCCTGACCATAGATGCTTTTAAAATATGCTTCCCGCCGCTTTACATTAAATCCCAGTGTATGATAAATCTGTTCCCCGACACGCCCATAGCCAAGTGCCGTTCCCGCCTCATTCCAGCTTCGCTGAACCACCCATTCCGAATCGAAGATCAGACCGTCCATATCAAATATCAGCGCCTCCACTTTTCCCATCAGAACTCAATTCCTTTTCCCATGGCGTCCTTCAGATAAGTGGTGACATCCTCCAGTTTATCAAGAATCTCTTCTCTCTCTTCCCAATCATCACCTGACATATCCACATTCACCAGTGCCTGCTTGATTTTCTTTATCTGTTTAATCAAATCTTCTGTCATCGTATGCTCCCCTTTCTCGATATCTGCCTCAACATGGAATATCCGGAGCAGGCCTCGAATTCACAACATGCCTGCTCTTTATGGTTCTATTTTACTATACTCTCAGGGGAATAGACAAGACCGTTCACAAATTCTAAAGAAAACTTAATATTTTAGCAAATCACAAACCACATTGTTACCATCTTGTGGTATAATGGCAGCAGCGACAAAATAATAAGGGGAACTATTTCAGTGGATGAGAACAAATTAGAAGCTAAACTCTTAAAAATCAAAGCTCTTGCCGAGCGCGGAGAAGGCGGAGAACGGGAATCCGCAATCAAGCTTTATCAGAAATTATTAAAAAAATACGACATTGATGAAGAGTCACTGCAGAAGGACACGCTGAGTAAGCACTGGTTTACATATGAAAGTGATATTGAAGAGAACCTTCTGGTTCAGATTTTCTATATGGTAACAGGGGATCCGGAATATTTCCGGCGTCAGAGCCGCACCCATGGCAATCAGTGCGGATGCATTTGCACGAATTTTGAAAAAACGGAAATCAAATTCTACTTTGAATTCTACAAGGATGCTCTTCAGCAGGAACTTGAAGCCTTTCTCATGGCATTTAAGCTTAAAAATCATCTGTTTCCGGACGAAAGTGCACGCTGCTTTGTACCGGAAGAGGCCGAAGAAGAAACCGAAATAACGGATATTCTTCTGAAAGCCCAGAAAATCGCCGAGGATATCGACAAATCCAGCCCGGTCCGCATGCTCTCGGGAACGGTTACGGAACCGGGACCAGACACTTCTATTGACTGATAATCGGAATGTTCATAAAAAATACCAGGACGTTTCAAACGTTTCCTGGTATTTTCTATTTATTCGTCTATGCACATTTCATTTTCTCTTCCTGTACATTCGTATTGGTTTCCTGTCTTTCTCCTCTTCGGCGTATTCCCGCAAAAACAGAACCGGATATATTATGCCATACACTGAAGATCGCTCCCGGCAAGGTTGCAAGCGGGTTCGCCGCAAAATTGGCTGTCGCAAGTGAAATCGCAAGTCCGCTGTTCTGCATCCCCACTTCGATGGCAATCGCAGTCACTTTATCATACGGTACCTTCAGGAGCTTAGCTGTTGCCAATCCGATTCCCATTCCGCACAGATTATGCAGGATTACAACTCCCAGAACCAGCATGCCGCAGCTGATAATCTTATCTGCGTTCACCGCAACAATTCCGGAAATGATCATCACAATCGATACCACCGATATCAGGGGCAGAAGCTCAGATATCTTCTGAATCTGTTTTCCCAGAATACTTCTGATCAGGATTCCGAGAAGAACCGGAACCAGAATCACCTTCACAACAGAAAGCACCATTGCGGCAAAGGAAACCTCCACCCATGCGCCGGCAAGCACGTACACTAAAGATGGTGTTGCAAGCGGTGCAACAAGTGTCGATACAATCGTCATTCCAACCGACAATGCCACATCCCCTCCTGCAATATATGTAATCACATTACTCGCAGTCCCGCCCGGACAGCATCCCACCAGAATCACTCCCAGCGCCAGATCTTCCGGTAATTTCAACACAACTGCAAGGATCCACGCCAGGAACGGCATGACCGTATACTGTGCCAGACATCCGATGAGTATTTTTTTCGGTCTGGAAAATACGACCTGAAAATCTCCCATTTTTATTGTGAGTCCCATTCCAAACATGGCAATCCCGAGGAACATGGATGTATAATTTGTCGTCCATGCAAATCCGTGACGCCAAAAGAAAGCCAGCACAGAAAAAATAATGATGATCACTCCGATGTATTTCGTAAGAAAGGAACTGATTCTCCCGATTTTTTTCATTATTTTTTCCATCGCCTACACCTCGTAACTGAAATTATCGATCAGTCTCGTTTTACCGATGTAGACAGCCATCGCCACCAGGACATCCTTCTCTACCCGCTCCACCGGCTGCATAAAACGTGCATCGACGATGGAAACATAGTCGATCCGTGCCAGAGGCTCCGCCTCAATGACTTCACGCATTCCTACCAGGACCTTTTCCGCCTCGATTCCCGGATGAATCAGTTCCTGTCCGCGTTTTACAGCTCTTGAAAGACACAAAGCTGCTTTTCTTTCTTCATGATTTAAATAAGTGTTTCTGGAAGATTTGGCCAGCCCATCCTCTTCTCGTACGATTGGGCATCCCACGATCTCAATATCAAAATTCAGATCTTCATCTACTGTGATACTTCCCACATAATCCAGTTCAGCCTGCTTAACAGTCGCACGATGTATCTTCCCTTTAAGCATTTCTACTGTCATCTTCAACTTCCTTTCCCAAATCATTTCGGCATGAAAATCACAGTGAATCAGACAGAGTATAGTTTCCTTGGAATACTATCTCCGCAGGTATTATGGCACCCTGACATTTCATCTTGCAACAACGAATCCGTATATTTTTTGCTGCCCCTTTTACATCGTGGCTCATGTACGCTCCCGGCACGTAGCCCGCAGTAAATGCCGGCTACTGTGTGAAAAACAACTTACATCTCTTCATCCCCGCCATGCCGCAAAAACAGAATTTTTTTCCCGGAACTGCAGGACAGTTCCATACATTCTCCCAATCCATATACAACATGGCTGATCACAAATTCTCCGTCATTTATAAAGATTTCAATCAGATTTTTATCAACGAAAATCTCAAGTTCACACCTTCCGGATACATCCGGACTTTTGCCAATCAGCGAGCAGCTTTTCATTCCTGCAAAAACAATGCTTCTGTCTGTATGTACCGCACCATTTTCCATCCAGATACGGTACCCTCCGATATTCAGGATTTCTCCCTCCTCCAGATTCATTTTCAGACAGAAAGGACGAGAATAATCCAATTTCTCCGGAATCGGTGTTTCTTGATTAAAATATGCTCTTACTTCCGGATGAACCCGGAAAAAGATATGTCCGTTTTCCACATCTATGACTCTTGGCTGACACATCATCCCATTCCACTCCATACCGTTTTTTTCTTTCACTGCCTGTGGCATACGCATCCATCCTATCATCACTCTCCGGCCATCTTTATCCAGATTGGTCTGCGGTGCATAGAGATCCATTCCATAATCCATATACTTGCACTCTCCCGAAATGGACAGTTCACATTTCCCCGGCTCAAATACAGCCGGGGCACAGATTGCGTGACTTTCATACCCTTCTTCCGGATCTCCGATATACATCGCCGAACCTTCAAACACCCAGTCATCTCCCACTCTGAAAATATCCGGGCATTCCAGGATCTTTCCGAATCTGCCATCCAGCATCTGATTCGCAAAATCCCAGTGTATCCCGTCCTTACTGGTATAGATCACAAGCCTACCAGTCTCTTCCCTGAAGGTACTTCCGAGCGCCATATAATACGTGTCTCCTTCTTTCCATACCTTCGGATCTCTCGTATGTACGGCGTGTGCCTGTGCATCATCATGGTTTACAGGTATGATCTGCATTTTTTCTTTCCAGTTATCAAAATGCACTGCATCCTCAGAAATCACCAGCGCCTGGCTGGTCTCAAATTTTCCGTTCTTTGCCATATGGATATTTTCACTTTCCGCTTCCAGATATTTTACAGCAGAATAGTACAAATACAGCTTTCCATCCACTTCCAGCGCACTGCCGGAGAACACACCATTCTGATCGTATTCTTTCGTCGGGAACAACGCAATGCCCTGATGTTCCCAATGGACGAGGTCTTCACTCACCGCATGCCCCCAGTGCATGGTTCCCCACACAGGAGCATACGGGAAATGCTGATAGAACAAATGGTATTTTCCTTTGTAATATATAAATCCGTTCGGATCGTTGATCCAGTTTCCCGGAGCTTTTAAATGCAATACATTTCTCATCATATTCAAGCCATCCTTTTATTTTACTGCACCTGCTACCACTCCGCCGATGATCTGTTTCTGAAGGATAATATAAAGGACCAGAATCGGGATCACACAAAGCAGCAGTCCTGCCATAATTGTACCATAATCCGCAGAATAGGTTCCGTAAAAACTGTACGTTGAAAGCGGCAGCGTCAACAGCTTCTTATCTGTCAGAACCAGCGACGGCAGCAGGAAGTCATTCCAGAAAGCCATAGAATTCAGGATGACCATCGTGGAAATAATCGGCTTAAGAAGCGGGAGTACGACCTTAAAGAAGGTCTGTGAATGTGTACATCCGTCAATGTAAGCCGCTTCTTCCAGTGCAATCGGAATATTTCCTTTGATAAATCCGTGGAACATGAATACTGACATTGCCATTGAAAATCCTGTATGCAGGAAGATCAAGGTTGCCCGGTGATTCAGAATATTCAGTGTGCCTCCGTAAATACTAACCAACGGAATCATAAGTGCCTGGAACGGAATGATCATGGAAGCCACCATCAGGGCAAATGTAATTTTTGAGATCACATTGTTATTTCGAACGATATAATACGCAAGCATTGCCGCAAACAGCGTCACAAGCAGAGTTGCCGAAACCGTCACGATCAGCGAATTCTTGAATGCGTTCAAGAAATCCATCTGTGTAAATGCTTTTACAAAATTGTCAAATGACAGGCCTTTGATTGTAAACAACCATGAAAACGGGCTCTTGATAATGTCTCTCTTCTGTTTCAGAGAGTTGATCACTACCATCAAAAACGGGAACATGTACGCTGCAAAAATAATGATAAGTCCCAGCATCGCAAGCATATCTGCTGCTTTTTTCTTATTTCCTCCAACTTTTGTCTGCTTCATTATGCTTCTACCTCCTGCTTCTTCGTCAGGTATACCTGAATTCCACTGATACAAGCCACAATCACAAATAATATCAACGCTTCCGCCTGACCTACACCAAACTGTCTGGATGTAAATGCCTTCTCATACACGTGCATTGCCGCCATCTCTGTTGTTCCGTAAAGCGCGCCTGCTGTCAATGACAGGTTCACATCGTAAACCATAAATGCACGTGATAATGTCAGGAACAGGCAAATCGTAACCGATGACATCATAAGTGGCATGATAATACTTTTTAATTTCACAAATCCGGAAGCTCCATCAATCTGTGCCGCTTCCATCACGTCCTCACTGAGTCCCATAAATCCTGCCACATAGATCAGGATCATATATCCAGAAAGCTGCCAAACAGACACCAGCACCAACGCCGCAAACGCCTTGTCCGGATCTGACAGCCATGACACCTCGAACAATTTCCATCCGGTCGTCTCCCCAATACTTACGAATACTCTGGAAAATACAAACTGCCAGATATAACCAAGTACGATACCTCCGATCAGGTTTGGCGTAAAGAATCCGGCCCGGAAGAAATTCTGACCTTTCATTCCTCTGGTCAAAAGATACGCGATTCCAAAGGCGAGTACATTTACCAGCAATACCACCACAATCACATATTTGAAGGTCAGAAGCAGGGATGTCCAGAACTGACCGTCTCTCATCACTCCTGCGAAATTCTTAAGCCCCACAAAATTTTTAACCTTTGATACACCATTCCAGTCTGTCAGCGTAAGGTAAACACCATATACAAACGGAACAATCACAACTGCCACGAAGCAAAACAGCCCCGGTAACGCAAACATACAGAAATCTTTTCCTTTATTATTTGATTCCATAACTCCATCCCTTTCTTATTCCTGTTCATCCCAGTAATCTTGAATTGACTCAATCAGTTCTTCCCTGTCACTGCGGCCCGCGAGATATTTCTGCATTGCAGATCCCAGAATAGACCAGTGATCATTCATCACCTGTTTGGACGGAGAAGCCTGAATCCTGCAGTTCACGAAATCGTCCGGATCATTGTTCATAAAATACGGGAGGAAACCATATTCATCCTCAGTTTCCGCTCCGGCTTCCTCAAGATTCGGCCAAGCCCAGTTTCCGTTGAACCAGAAAGCCGTTTTTCCGTCTGCCAGGTCAATTGCCATCTCATCGTAGTCTGCTCCCAGCGGATCACCCTTTGCCACGTTATATTTCTTCAGGACATCGAACATATCCAGTAATCCATAAACGCGATCGTAAGATTCAACTTTCAAATCTCCGTTTTTCAATTCTTCAATTATCTTCGCCGCACCCTCAGAAGTGCCGTCATAGGTCTCATATATGTACTGGAGATGGTGTGCCCCCAGTGACCAGTCTTCCTTTGCAAGGGAAACAGGCTTTTCGATTCCCGCATCCACCAGTCTGTCGAGCAATCCAACAAACTCATCCAGAGTGGTAACGGATTTCGGATCGAATTCTTCTCCCAATGCACCTTCAATCACTTTCTTATTGTAGATCAGACCTCTTCCTTCAATACAAAGTGGGAAGCTGTATACTTTTCCGTTAATCCTTGTCAAATACTCTTCCGCTTCCGCAGTCCACGGTTCTTCTGTCAGATCCGCCGCTTTCTCCTCAGCAAGCGCAATCACATCTGTGGTATCCAGGATCGCCAGTGTAGGCGGATTTCCTGAGTTATAAAGGCTGACCATCTTCGTATAGGGTGAATCTCCGTCCGTTACCGGCATAACCTCCACATGAACTCCGGATTTCTCTTCAAAAGCCGCTCCCATCTTCTCCAGTGCTACCTGAATCTCCGCTTTCGTATTCAAAAGCGTGATCTCAGTACCCTCAAAAGAGGAGAAAAGGAGGAGGTTATGGGAACCAAAAAAAACGTAACCTTCAGTGACATTGCGGAATATACCCATTTTTCCAAAACAACGATTTCCCGTTATTTCAATAATCCGGATTCGCTCACTCTGGAAAATCAGCAGATTATCGCCGATGCGCTGGAGAAACTGAATTATAAAGAGAATAAAGTAGCCCGAATTCTCGCGAACGGCAAGACAGAATTCATCGGCGTGATCGTACCGGATCTATACCACCACTATTATTCTGAAATGTTGAATCAGATACTCGCTTCATACGAAAAATTCGGTTACAAATTCCTTGTGTTTATCGGGAACGAACACGAAGAGACAGAACGCTGCTATATTCAGGAACTGATGGCATACAAGATCGAAGGTCTGATTATCATGAGCCATACTATTCCCTCACGGGAACTCGCTTCCCTTCAGATTCCTGTTGTAACCATCGAGAGAGAGGATGAGTTTGTCTCAAGTGTAAACACCGACAACTACATGGGTGGCTATCAGGCCACCAGCCTGCTTGCCTGGCACAAATGTGACATACTAATCCACATCAATTCCCCAACTGCAAAGTCCGTTCCGTCCTACGGGCGACTACAGGGATTTCTGGATCTATGCGAAGAGAGACAGTTGAATTACAAGACATATGTCCGGGAAATGGGACACAGCTTCGAAAGTACTTACGATGTACTGTTTTCGATTGTCGAAGAACTTGAGCAAGAGTACCAGGGCATGAAAAAAGGTATCTTTATTTCAAATGATACCCATGCAAATGTACTTCTGAATATTCTGTTCCGGAAATACGGATTCTTGCCGGATGACTATCTGATCATCGGTTTTGACAATTCTCCGATTTCAAGAGAAGCTGTCATGCCAATCAGTACCATCGGCCAGCAGATCAACACCATCGCAGGTGAGGCTGTCAGCCTTTTAGTCGATCAGATGACTGAACGTAAAAAACGCCGTCCACACCTGCAGGAAAAACCGGTTCATAAGATTATTGCACCGATTCTTTTGCGTCGCGAAACTACGGAAAAAGAGTCCGGCTACGCTGAGGCTTTTTGATCTGTGCAATCGGAGAAAGAGCAAGTTATAGAGTGACTAGAGGGGATGAGTTCGCAGTCCCCCTCTATATCATCTCTTTCAACATTTTTATCTCATCCCTATGTCCTGCATCATCCAGCGGTGTTTCCAGATAGAAAGGCAAATCTTTCAGTGCCGGATGTCTCAGTACATTCAACAAAGGTTCCAGTCCAATCTCACCGTTCCCGATCGTTGCATGCCGATCCTTATGCGATTCAAACGGCGTCATACTGTCATTAAGATGAATCGCCCGCAGCAGATCCAGCCCCAGAACTTTATCGAATTCTTCCAGCACACCGTCCAGATTCTTCACGATATCATATCCTGCCGCAAATACATGGCAGGTATCCAGACAGATTCCGATCCGTTCCGGATGATCCACCCCATCTCTGATTGCTTTCAGATGTTCAAATCGATCGCCTATTTCTGTCCCCTTTCCGGTCATCGTCTCCAGAAGCACTGTAATCTTCTCTTTCCCGGTAATCGCCTGATTCAGCCCTGCGATAATATTTTGAATACCGGCCTCCACTCCGATCCCGGTATGGCTTCCCGGATGGAATACCATATTCTCGATTCCAAGTGCATCCATTCTGGCAACATCCTCGCGGATCACGGTGCATGCGAATTCATAAACCTCCGGCTTTGGGCTGGCAAGATTCATCGTATACGGAGCATGTGCAAGAACAGGTCCAAAGTTATTCTCTCTTCGGATTCGTTGAAATTCTGATACTTCTTTCTCCGACGGCACTTTAAAATTCGATCCCCTCGGATTCCGGCTGAAAATCTGCATGGTGTTTGCTTCCATTTTCACTACATTTTTTGCCGTCTTCTCCAGTCCTCCGGCAATGGACATATGCGTTCCTATAATCATCTTTTTTCTCTCTTTCCTGCATATGGTTTTGTATTTCATTCATTCAGTATTTCTATCTTACAGTCCAGTTATTTTCGAGACGCTATATTAATATTATACCAAATGTTCTGTCTACTGCCTATAACGGTTTCATCCAATTATTAAAATCGATGTTTTACATTATACAAAAATGCCCTTATCCAAGCAAACATACTCATACTTGAATAAAGGCATTCTCACAGTTCAGTTAAAACTCTCTTTTAAACTCCGCCTAAGCTTCTTCCACTGTTTCCTCTTCTGTATCATCAACTGCCGCATTGTGTGCTTCCAGAACGGTGACCACTGTCATCTCCAGATCCGTCATCAGATCAATATCTTTATTCGATGCAATCGGCAGATCTTTCACTTTCACAGACTCACCCGGTTTCATATTTGCCACGTCAATCTCGACCTTCTCAACAAGTGCTTCCGGAACTGCCTTATATGCGATTTCAGTCAATACCGGTTCCAGCACACCTTCCATGACCATCTCGTGGTTCAACAGAACAACTTCTGCAACCGAATGAACTTTCTCTCCACTTACCAATGCCTGAAAATCCACTTCATCCACCTGTTTCTTCAAGGTGTTGTAATCTACTTCTTTGATCAGTACATGCATCTTCTGTCCATCCACATCCAGGACGATCTGGCTTCCTTTGTTTTTCGTCTTAAGGAGCTTATCTACCTCTGCTTTCTCCATTTTGACTGGTATAGATCCTTCAATTTCTTTTCCAAAAATGTTTCCGGTAACAAATCCTTCCCGTCTAAGCTTTTTTGCTTTCGTTTCCATGTCTCTTTTTTCAGCTTTCAAAGTATTCATTTATCTTTTCCTCCTACAGAACTGATTGCTTAGCGGCCTTTCTTCATACTCTCTTACAAATACAGGTCAGTTAAGTATTTCCTTGTTACACGTGTATTATAACACGCATTCGTCAGAAAAGATGCATAAATATCGATTTATTTTGCATGTTTTTCTCGCGTTTTTGCACAATTTTACTGTCTTTTTTCTGCTCAAAAAGAGCTTCTTTTAATCCTTCCCAGTCATTCATACCGGTCTCATAATGGATATTCTGCGATACGTCCCCCATAACCATGAAGTAACAATCTGTCAGGATCTGTTTCAGTACATAATAGATCATTTTCCCGAAGTCCTGTGCCGATTCCATCCCTACCAGCGTATATATTAACAGCTTATACTGTTAATTCTGTACTTTTACACTCATTACCTTACATTTCTTCTTAGCTCATATTCAGCGACTTACCAAATCGTCTGGGTCTGGTAAATAAATTCACTTCACCCCATTTGCACAACAGGTCCCGAATCATCGCCGTTTTATCAACATAGTAGAACCCTTCTGTCCGGATTTTTTCAAAGCTTTCTATCCCGACCGGAAGCTTCAAAAGTCCTCTGTCCGTCATCAGTCCGCTCCTTTCCCTAAACTACACTTCATTCACTGTTATCTTATTGTAACAATAGCTGACGCGGTTTTCAAGAGGACACTTGATTCCCGCTTTTCTTCCTGCCTTTCTTCGCCGGATTATCCATCATCATCAAGTGTAGTCTGCACGAAACAAACGGATTCTATTCGGCTAGATCAGAGTATTTCTACCGTCCCAGTATTCCTTTGCATTAGCATTATGCAAGTCGTGGTCAGGGCGTTCTTTACGTCAGTAACCTCACGTCGATATTTCCATTCTCTTTACTCCGCCATTCTCAATATGGATCCGATAATCGCAAATCTTAAGTGCCGCCTTCCTGTGCGTCACGATCAAACAGGTCTTCTCCTTCAGCGACGCAATAATCCCAAGCAGCTTTGCCTCCGTCTCTTCGTCCAGCGCACTGGTGCTTTCATCCAGTAACAGGATCGGTGCCCGGCTAAGCAAAGCCCTCGCCACGGCTACACGCTGAGCCTGACCTTCCGACAATCCGATTCCCCGTTCTCCAATGACCGTATCCAGTCCGGCATCACTTTTCACAATCAACCGTTCGATACAGGCCGCTTTTGCTGCCTGCAGGATCTCTTCATCGGTGGCGTCATCCGTAAACATGGTAAAATTCTCCCGAAGTGTTCCGGAAAATAGTGTATTTCCCTGAGGAACATAAGCAAAGAGCGATCTCATCCTGCGGGACGGCATCTCCTCTGTCCCATTATCAAAGCAGAAGCCCAACTGCCCACTACTTGGCTGATAAATTCCCAAAAGGAGCTGAAACAGTGTGCTCTTGCCTCCACCCGAAATACCTGTCACAGCAACAAAATCGCCTTTTCCGATGCGGATATTCACCTGTCCCAGCACAGGCTGCCTGTCTTTTCCATAGGAAAAGCACAGATTACGCATCTGTATTGCCGAAAAATCTTTGTAAAGTTCTCTTCCGTCTGCACAAACACCATTCTCCTCTTCCGGAAGCTCCAGGATCTCTTTCAATCGCTTCGCGGAACTGATGGTTCCATAGACCTGACCGGCTACTCCTGCGGCACTTGCGATCGGCTTTTGAATCTGCCCCACCAGCTGGATGATCGCCGCCAGCATTCCGTATGTCAGATTTCCCCTGTAAATGCCAAAGCCGCCCCAGAGCATACAAAACAGCCACCCAAACTGGAAAATCAGATTGATACTGTTGTTCATATACACAGAAAAAGCGCCCTTTCGCATCTGTGCTTCCTGAAAATGCTGCTGCCGTACATCCATCTGGTACTCTATCCGCTTTTCAGAGCCACTCGCCTTGATCAGTCGCAGATTCTCCAAAGTTTCCTGCAGCATCGCATGCAGCTGTCCTTCTTTTTCCTGTACTTCTTTATGCCTTTGCTTCATGGGTTTCCTGAACAGGATCAATAGCAGAAGTCCCAGCATTCCTCCCAGAACCAGCACCACCACAAATCTCCAGTCCATGGCGATCAAAATAGCCGCGGCTCCGAGAAAGCTCACGCCCATGCCGACCACCCCCGGCACGATCTCCACGATGCCGTTTTTGACAACATTTACATCCGAGAACATGCGATTGACCAATTCCCCACTGTGGTAGCCATTCAATCCCGCATACTGTTTCCCCAACAGGCTCTTCAGAATCATAGACCGCATTTCTTTTAAAAGAAGCGCATTCGTCTTCGTATTCAGCAGTCCCAAACCTAAGGAAAGGCACCGGATCATCATGGCGTATCTTTATGTTTGAACAAGAGTTTGACATCCTTCTTATCGTCTGTTAGAGTAAATTTAAAATAAGACGTAGCTATTCGTACGGCGGTTCGAATTGCTGCAAGAAAGCTTTTAGGAAACGGAGCACATACAATGAAATTCATGAATGCTTTTTCTTTCAGATTATGGATACTGGTCTTTCTTTTGTTAGGAATCATAATTGCCTATCTGTTGACCTCCTATGCAAACCGCATCACTTATATGGCAGAAGCTTTTGCCGAAAGCAGCGAGCCGCTTGCCAATCCTTACCGGGGCTTTTACCACATCATCGGCTATACCTTGTCCGATGAATATACATCTGCAAATGCTTCTTATCAGACGGATTCTTACACAGCTTCTCTGGCGCTGCTGGAAATCAATCTGAAAAATTACCGTAAAACCGAAATAAGTGAAACCGGACTCGCACAATTCAATGACATTCTGGAAGCCTGGTCACAAGCCCCTTCCAATCCAAAACTGATCCTCCGTTTTCTTTATGACTGGGATGGCATCGCAGCGGTTACCGAACCGGATTCACTGGATCGGATTCTGACACATATGGATCAGATCAGTCCACTGGTCAATCAGCATCAGGATCTGATTTACATCATACAAGGGATATTCATAGGAAACTGGGGCGAAATGCATCATTCGCGTTTTATGGATGGCGCTTCCGTAGGCACACTCATCCGCCACTTAAATGCTGTCATCGCACCTTCCATCTACCTTTCCGTCCGCACGCCCGCGCAGTGGAGAATGATCAACGATGTGTATGATGTCCCCTCGAACTTCCCGGCATTTGGAACAGATGACTCTCTGATGGGAAGACTTGGTCTTTTCAATGACGGGATGCTTGGTTCCGAATCTGACCTTGGCACATACGGATCGACCGCAAGACGCGATGCCGGTTCTCCGGCTTACCAGGGCACACGAACAGAAGAACTGGAATTCCAGAATCGCTTATGCCGGTATGTGCCAAACGGCGGCGAAGTCATTTACCAAAGCACACTGAGCAATCTGAACACCTCCGTGTCCGCACTTCAGGCCATGCATGTCTCATACCTGAATGCCGATTACGACAGCCGCGTTCTGGATAAATGGAGAAATACTCTCTGGACCGAAAAGGATGCTTTTCGTGGGTGCGACGGATACTACTATGTGCAGGAACATCTCGGATATCGCTACCTGATCCAATCCTGCAAACTCAGGCAATCCGGAGTACTAAGACAGAATTTATCCCTCACGCTGACCCTGCAGAACGTCGGATTTGCCAACACACTGAAACCATTTCTAACTTCGATTGTACTAAAAAATGCAGAAACCGGAGAATGTATCAGCGTTCCATTCGGTGCAGATCTTCGAAAGCTCTGCAGCGGGCAAAAAAAATCTTTCACAGTGAAACTTCCTGTGAAAGATCTGAAACACGGCAGATATCAAATTTATTTTTCTGTAACAGATGAAACAAGCGGTGAAATGATTCTGCTGGGGAATAAGAATGAAGCTACAGATGATGGGTATCTGTTAGGGCAGTTGGAGAAGTAAGGCATTTCACCAACTGCCCTCGCTTCCTCCGCTTCTGCCTTCAGTGGAAGCAAGCGAAAATCTGCCGATTACCGAAATTCACTGATTAGCAAAATAATTAATACTCCCTGGTACTCTTATTTACGAACGGTCTATATTCCTCCGCAATCTTTATTCCTTTAATGAACTCACATGCTTGTTCATAATAATAATTTACTGCTGTCTGAAATACATTTTCTCTTTTTCCCGCAAGAATATCTTCGCTAAACACAATCTCCTGATGATATGGCACCTGATTGTCTGCAAATGCTATATAATTCTTCTGATTTTCCAAATCAACTACTAATTGAGGTGTATCACCAATCGTAAGAATATTTCCATCTCTCTTAACGTTAATTTTATTCACATTACCACCTTACCAATACTTCTCTTTTTTCCAGATTTTCTTTCCTTGCTGAAATAATTTCAAATACTCTACTTTTTGAACAATCGTCTGTGCAATCTTTTCTGCTCTGTCTGACGGCATATTAGTATATTTTTCCAACAACTCACAAACTTCCACAGAAAAGCCATCCAACATATCTAAATCAATAAGCTTCTTATTTTCTACATATCGAAGCAGATCAACTTCTTTCTGACAAAAAGATGTCACTCTGATATTCAACAAATTATCTTTTGTAGGAATAATATCATTATTGTAAAACAAGGCATTTCCAGTGTCAAATATAGGTGCCATTGCAACAAGCTTTCTCTCTCTTGAATCATACAAAAATCCAAAATTATTAAAATGTCTGTCTGTATTCGTCAAGATAAAGTCTATAAGAATCGTATATTCCAATTGTTCACGTACTACCTTCTCGTCCATTCCCATCTTAACTGCCTGATGAATCATAGCTTCATATGAAGACATTTCATTCGGTATCTTATAATTTCTAACTAACTGATACGCTGACACGAATTCCAACTTTGAAGATGTAAACAACGGACTCAACGAACAGGAAATCTCCTGCTCATCGATTTTTGCTGTTTCAATCTGATAAGGCACATAATTCTTCCATCCTAATCGTTCATGTAAATGACTGGCAATCAGTTCATTCACAGATTGCTGTCCATAATCATTGGCATTTATTTTTATTAAATATCTGATACCATCTCTAATAACCCATTTCTTTTTCATTTCCCCTGTAACCGATGAGGACGGAGAAAATCTTGAAATCTCAGCATCAACATCGATTTTCTCAGAATCCGTCAGAAGCGAACCAAGGTCGTCTGAAAATGTATTATCATAAAAATTCAATTTTTTCCAGTAAAGCTCTTTTCCCAGAGGCTGCATCCAATAATGATCCGTAAGACTAAGCCCATATCCAGATAACATCAAAGCCAGACTGGATTGTTCCTTCAGATAATTCAACACCTGTTGAATCCCTCTTCTGGAATCTGGAATTGCCCTTGATCTCCACCAGGTTACAATACTATTGTGATTATCCGCACTGCACCCAACAGGTAATTCTTCCGGTAAATAGATTGCCAGTACCTGCTCTATTTCTCCCGAATTCAAATTAATTCGTACCATGCCCACATCCAAATCTTTATGCTTTAACACAAAAAGATTGTTTGGAATAATATCGGAATTGATAACAATCACCTTCCTTCCTCTACTATGGCGAATGCATCGGAATCCATTCTTATCCACACACTCAACCATCCAGCTATGCATTACCATTATATCAGAATAAATGCCCAAGTCCAAGAGTATGGTGAGAATTGACACTTTACTTCATTACTACTCTTCGTATGATGTAAGGCGTTTCACCAACGTCCCTCGCTCCCCCGCTTTCTTCATAATCGCAGAAATGGGTGCACGATTCAGTTTCTTATTATTTCTCAGGAAACGCACCAGTGTAGCAACCCACAGAACCGGCCAGAAGACTGCTATTCTCCCCGCCTTTGGGAAATTAATATGCATCTGATGATGGAATTCTCTCACATAAGCCGCCAGCGAATTTCCTCCCATGCCTACCATACGTTCCGCTTCACTGTAGCCGAATTCTCCGGCATCCAGGATGTCTCTCAGCAGCGCATCCGTCACTTCCTGCTCTGCCGGATGCTCCGCCGGAACCGGACTCTTCTTTGGATTCAATCCAAGATACCTTACGCATATAGCCGTTATCGCTTTTGCAAATTCTGCCGTACCGCTCTCGCAGGCCATTTCCCAGAAATCTCTCCGCGCTTTTTCCTCATCACAGTTTTCCCACAAGACAACCCAGTCACAGAGATTGCGAAGTCCAAATCCACTCCCGACAAAATGCTGCAGCATATGGATCAGCAGATAAAATCCCTGCCATGCCGTCTCATATGCATACATCTGTAATCCCTGCCATTCTACAAGGTGGACGTGCTGAACACTTTCTTTCTGACACCTTTCCAGATATTGATTCAAATGCTTTTCCTTAAAAGCTTCCGCCCACGTTGTGTGAAGCTCTACCACTTCATTCTTCCCGGAAACCAGAACGATATGATGGTTCGCATGCCATTTGCCGGAAGGTGCGAAACCATTGTCTCTCAGAATCCGGACTGCCTTCCCGACATCATTTGCACTTGCTATAAACAGATCCAGATCGGTTGTCTTCCGGTATTCCGGAACCGGGTAAAATCTTGCAACCGCACTGCCTTTCATTGTGACAGCAATAATTCCCGCTTTCTCCAAAAGCGCGGTGAGTCTGGAATTCAATACCTGTAATTGAATTCCTTTGTGCACAGTTTTCGCTGTTTTAAACTGCACAGCAAACCTCGGTTCTTCCGGAATCCTGTCCATCTCCAATACATTCTCAAGCAGTGACAGCACTTCATGACGGTCTGCATAAGCCACAAGTTGCTGCCATTATCAATTCTTGTGTAAATCCTCCCCTGGAGAAGATATAGTAATGAAATGTTCCATTCTTGCGAAATACCGAAGCATATCTGCGAATCAGTTCCAATTCCCCGATCCCAGTTTTCTCATTTCGATACTTGCAGGAACCTATCAGATACTCATTTCCTTCCACCGGCGTTCCAACAATATCGATTTGAATTTCTTTTCTGGTTTTTGCATCTGTTCCCCACCACTGTCCAACATTGCTTAACAAAACAGGAAGATTGGATGCATAGCGAAGCAGATATTCTCGACACATTTTTTCAAAGACCAGCCCCATATAATCCGGATAATACCGTTTTACCGCCTGCTCATAAACCTGCTGCATACGTCCTGCACTGATTAGAGACATATTCCTCGGAACAAAACGGTACCAGAAACGGAAGAAATTATCATCAATGCCATAAACTGTTTTCTTTCCAGGCTTTTCTGTAATAGGAGTTTCTTTCTTCAAAAGGCCCAAATCCAACAATACCTTCAAATATTTTGCACACACACCGGATTCAAGTCCTACTTTTGTAGAAATTTCATTTGAACGACTGGCACCGCCAGCAATAGCAGCAATGACTGAATTATAGATTGCCGGCTCCCGCAACTCTTGTTTTAATAAATTTTCCGGCTCTTCAAACAGATAACTGGAGATATTGAACAAATTTTCCAATAGTGCTTCATCTAAATTTTTTTCTACATCAAGCTTGTTGATATAGTGAGGAATACCACCGGTCACACCATATAAAAGTGCCTGATCCTCTGTCGACAGATCCGGATAACATGCTGTAATCTCACGGTAAGGCAGTGCCTGTATCTTAAACTGTGCCGTTTGGTGTCCGTAAAGAGGACTTTCATACCCCAGCACCTGATACTCCATAAAACTCTTGGATGAACCACACAGAATCAAATATAGCTGTCCGTCCTGCCACTGATGGTCAATAATATGCTGAAGGCGTGATGAAAATGATTTCTCAGCCTTTGCCAAATATGGGTACTCATCAATAACAAACACCATACGTTTATGCGATGACATTGTTGTGATTTCTTCCAAGGCATCCTCATAACAATACCGTTCTTTTCCATCGGATGGGTATAGCTGTCTTTTTACGGTAATGCCGCTGACTTTATAATCACGGATGCTATAGGCACGGTTCTCTTCGAAAGTCCCTTTTACTTCAAGAACCAGGCTTTTTACAAGTTCCTTCATGCCTTTCATCATGATCACGAACTCATAACCACATTTGTCCATGTATCGGATATTTTCTTTGCTGAAATATCCTCTGTCAAGTATGAATCCGACATGTTTGTAGCCGTATCCGTTTGCTTTTTCCAGCATCAGCTGAAGCTGTGAGATATCGACGATGCTTCCGGGATATTCCTCATAAAAAAGCGGCTCTGAATTATTGTGGTCATAAGCAATAGAATAGTTGAGCACCGGCAGACCCTTGTCATCTTTTGCATGGCCGTATTCTACAAAATCGATGTCTCCGGCCTGGCAATTCTTATTGGTTGAATCATAGGAAATATAGATCTTTTCTCTGTGATCACGGGACTGGTTCCACTCGTTTTGAAAAGCGATACTCTGGTCTCTTGTGATACTGTTAATAAAATCAGAGACCTTTGAATCGCTGTATATTTTCATTCCTTTTGTAAAAAGAGGATGATTATACGCGTAATCCGGATAATACTGTCCGGCATTATTTTCTGCTATGATCGAATAGGCAATCAGATCCAGAAACAAACCGCTGTCACGGCCGATCAGTCTGCCGATGATCTCATCCAGATGATATTCAGCAATGATACGACGCAGTACAAGGAATGCCCCGATCCGAAGGCAGCCACTGCGGCAGGCAGTATCTTTTATTTCCGGAAGCTCCGTGTCCGGAAAATATTTCAGGAAATTTGTATTCGGATACATCATATCCGAATTACCATCCGTGCATTTACCTATGGTTGTGTTGATCGGCACCGTGTATTTTTTGCCAGGGTCGTATCTTCGGCCATAGGAATAGTAAATATAAGTAACACCCTTGATTGTTTTTCTTGAAATTCCGGACGTGGAATCCGGTATTTTTACCTTGTAATCCAGTTACATACGCCCTCCTATAGAGAGTTAATTAACTCTCTATAACAATAGCACATTTACCTGGGAAATGTAAGAAATACAGCCAGTTTTTAGCTTAAAATCAAGGTTTTTGAAAATTTCTAACCCTGTTCTCAGAAACGAGAGTTAATTATCAAGGAAGTTCAGATTCAAGCAATATATAATATTAGTAACAGTTCAGCCATGAGAGAGAGCCTTAGCTACATATGCAGCGAGAAAGACTGCGAAGCAGTCGGCTCGAGCTTTATGGCTGAACTGTTACTAATATTATCTTTTTTATTTAATCTATTCTTGACAATCCTTTTACATGTCTTTATACTGAATCTTGTAAATTGATCCGGGGAGCTTGTGCGCCAGGCTGAGAGGAAGTTCAGAACTTCGACCCGCATACCTGATTTGGATAATGCCAACGTAGGAACAAACGCAAAAGAGCTAAGATCGCGGGAGAAGCCTATGGCATCTCCCGTTTTTTCATGCAATCATTCAAACCGGCAATTTACATTTTACAAATATATACAGGGAACAATTGAGATTGAACCAGCATTATGAGTTCATGAAGGGGTGCACCACCACGGGTACATTTCTTTGTGGACTTCTTTTTTTGCAGAATTGACCTTGATTGTTCAGAAAGGAGGATTGCATTCATGATTCAGATCACAGTCAACGGTTCTAAAGTAGAACTCGAGAATCCGGTCACCGTCACGGAATTCTTAACATCGCGCAATTACACGCTGACCCGGATCGCAGTGGAATTAAACGGCGCTATTCTTCCTAAATCCGCCTATTCTGCCACAACACTTACGGAAGCGGATACCATGGAAGTTGTAACTTTTGTAGGAGGAGGCTAGATCATTATGAGAGACACGATTGTATCGAAAGAAGACATCCATGAGGCTTTAGTAATACGCCATTCTGAAGAAGTGCAGAAGCGCCTTGAGGCGGGCCGCGTTGCCATCGCAGGGCTCGGCGGTCTGGGTTCCAATGTGGCATTTGCCCTGACGCGTATCGGTGTCGGGCATCTTCATCTCGTCGATTTTGACGTTGTGGACCTGACCAACTTAAACCGACAGCAATATTTTCTGGAGCATGTCGGAATGCCGAAAACAGAGGCTTTGAAATCCGAGCTTCTGCGCATCAATCCTTATCTTGATATCGTAACCGATCAGGTACGTGTGACCGAAGAAAATATTGAGATGCTTTTTAATAATGAAGACATTATCTGCGAAGCATTTGATGTGCCGGAATGCAAGGCCATGCTGGTAAATGGCGTTCTGGAGCATTTTCCGGAGAAAAAACTGGTATCGGCTTCCGGAATGGCGGGGTTTGAGAGCAGTAATCTGATCCATACCCGGCGGGTCCTGCCGAACTTCTATCTCTGCGGAGATGAGGTCACCGAGCCTGCCTACGCGAGGGGGTTAATGGCTCCCCGGGTTGCAATCTGCGCGGCCCATGAAGCAAATATGATCACGCGCCTGTTACTTGGCGAAGAATGTGTATAAGAAGAAGCAAAACAGAAAGAAGGAAACCTTATGAGTAAGACAAATGACAAATTTATCCTCGGAGGACATGAATTCACCTCCCGTTTTATCCTCGGCTCCGGCAAATTTTCGCTGGACCTTGTAAAAGCATGTATTGAGAAGGCGGATGCTCAGATCATTACGCTTGCGCTGCGCCGTGCAAATGAGGGCGGTCTCGCCAATATCCTGGACTATATCCCGGATACCGTTACCCTCCTTCCGAACACCTCCGGCGCCAGAACTGCGGACGAAGCAGTCCGGATCGCCCGCCTTTCCCGCGAAGTGTGCGGAAGTGATTTTGTTAAAATTGAAGTGGTACATGACTCCAAATATCTGCTGCCGGACAATTATGAGACTATCAAGGCGACAGAGATTCTCGCAAAAGAAGGTTTTGTCGTAATGCCGTATATGTATCCGGATCTGAATGCCGCACGTGATCTTGCAAATGCAGGTGCTGCCTGTATCATGCCGCTTGGTTCTCCGATCGGCTCCAACAAGGGTCTTTGTACCAAAGAATTTATTCAGATCCTGATCAACGAAATCGATCTTCCGATCATTGTCGATGCCGGAATCGGCCGTCCTTCCCAGGCCTGCGAAGCGATGGAAATGGGTGCTGCTGCCGTCATGGCAAATACCGCGATTGCTACTGCAGGGGATGTACCAGCCATGGCTGAGGCCTTCAAGAAAGCAATCGAAGCGGGCCGAAGCGCTTATCTTTCCGGCATGGGAAGAACACTCGACAAAGGTGCCAGCGCATCTTCACCGCTGACCGGTTATCTTCAGGATTAGGAGGTGCGATTTATGAGTCAGGATACCATAACAGAGAATTCTTCCAAAGAGCACTGGAACGAGAGTATCGTAAATGAAGTGATTCTGGAGGATTTAAAGCAAAACCGAATCGACCACATGACGTATCTGCCGGGAATGGAGGATCCGCATTCCGATATCATGGACAAAGTCATTGATGCCATGAACCATTATGATTACGAGAAATATACCGAAGCTGACGTGCGCCGCGCACTTGCCCACGACAACCGTACTCCGGAGGATTTCGCAGCGCTTCTTTCTCCTGCCGCCCTCCCGCTCCTTGAGGAGATCGCGCAGGAGGCACGACGGGAGACACGGAAGCATTTCGGCAACAGTGTTTACATGTTCACACCGCTCTATATTGCCAATTACTGTGAAAATTATTGTATTTACTGCGGTTTTAATTGCCATAACAAGATCAATCGTGCTATGCTTAACCCGGAACAGATTGAAAAAGAGATGCAGGCCATCGCTGAAACCGGACTTCAGGAGATTCTGATCCTGACCGGTGAAAGCCGTGCCAAATCCGATGTAAAATACATTGGTGAGGCCTGCAAGATCGCCCGGAAATACTTCCGAGTCATCGGCCTTGAGGTGTATCCGATGAACTCGGACGAATATGCTTATCTCCACGAATGCGGAGCGGACTACGTAACTGTTTTCCAGGAAACTTATAATTCCGATAAGTATGAGACGCTGCATCTTGCAGGGCACAAACGTATTTTCCCATATCGTCTGAACGCACAGGAACGTGCTCTGATGGGCGGAATGCGTGGTGTCGGCTTCGGTGCTCTTCTGGGACTGGATGACTTCCGCAAGGATGCATTTGCCACAGGCTATCACGCCTACCTGCTTCAGCGGAAATACCCTCACGCCGAGATTGCATTTTCCTGCCCCCGGCTTCGCCCGATCATCAACAATGACCGGATCAATCCGATGGATGTTCACGAGCCCCAGCTTCTTCAGGTTGTGTGCGCTTACCGTTTGTTCATGCCATTTGCCAGCATCACAGTCTCCACTCGTGAGTGCGCAAGAGTGCGTGATAACATGGTAAATATTGCTGCAACGAAGATTTCCGCCGGCGTCAGCACCGGTATCGGGGAACATGCGGATGATATTGAAGAAAAAGGCGATGACCAGTTCGAAATCTCTGATGACCGGTCTGTCAAAGAAGTTTATGACGCGCTTCTGGCGCATGATCTTCAGCCCGTTATGAATGATTATATTTATGTATAGCAATGCATCTGACTCTCCTGGTACGGCGTTTTGCAGGCGCCACACCGGCACCGCCATTTGCAGATTGCCGTACCAGGAAAGGATGATTGATATATGAATGATACGAATAACGATTGCGAACATAATCCATTTCAGAATGTGATCGCCGTTACCAACCGGCACTTAAGTAAACGGCCCTTTTTAGAGCAGGTCGAAAGAATCTGCAAATGCCACCCGGAAGCAATCCTGCTGCGCGAGAAAGATCTTTCGGCAGATGAATACAAAAAGCTTGCCGCACAGGTCCTGGAAATATGCAGGACTTACGATATTCCCTGCATTTTGCATACCTATGTCCAGGTTGCGAAAGAACTTGGAACGGGGAACATCCATCTGCCGCTTGAACGTTTTCGCAAATATGATGCCGAGATAAAAGAAGGGACTCTGCCGTATACATTCTACGAACCTTTCGTAAGTATTGGCACTTCTGTTCATTCGGTAGGTGAAGCCAAAATTGCGGAACGACTGGGCGCGTCTTATATCACCGCAGGTCATATCTATGCCACCGACTGCAAAAAGGATCTGCCGCCGAGAGGAACAGAGTTTCTTCGCAGTATCTGTCAGGCTGTGAATATTCCGGTCTACGCTATCGGAGGGATTAACCCGGGAACCGGTCAAATCGAAGAAGTGAAGGAGTGCGGGGCAATCGGAGGCTGTATTATGTCGGGGATGATGGAAATATAGCTCCCGTTTTTCCCTTTCAGGATCTCCAGCTTCACAGGGATCACGTCTTTCAGCATTTCTACATGGGATATGATTCCGACCAGGCCGTTGGCCTTTTGTATTCCCTGAAGGACTTCCAATGCATCGTAAACGGAATGTTGATCCAGTGTTCCGAAGCCTTCATCGACAAACATGGCGCCAAGGCGCATGCCGTTCCCCTGGGTCTGTACGATGGTCGAAAGGCCAATTGCAAGGCTGAGTGCGACAAGGAATTTTTCTCCTCCGGACAGGGTCGTCACGCTTCGTCTCTCGCCGCTTAAGGCGTCCAGTACTTCCAGTTCCAGGCCTCCTTTATGGCTGCTTCCTGCGATCTCATTGGTCCGATAGAGGCGGTAGCGTCCGCCATGCACCTGTTTCAACAGGCGATTGGCCTCTACGGTGACCGAGGAAAGCATCACGCCGAGCACATATCTTTGAAGGCTGATCCCGGATCTTCCTCTGAGTCGTCCTGCAAATTCCAGATTCGCGTCGACACGGATGCGTTCTGTCTCATATTTTGCTTTCCGTTTGGCAAGGGAGTCTTCTATTCGTTTTATGCGCTGAACCTCCTGCTGTGCCAGAATCAATTCTTTGGATCTGTTTTTCTGCTCAGTCTCAGAAATCTGCAGTTCGTATTCCATCTCTTTCAGCTTCGGCCGGATCTTTCCTTCCAGTTTTTCCTGTTGTTTTTGCTCTTCAGTTCTCACATTTTCCAAAGTAGTCCGATAGGAAATCAATGTCTCCCGGCAAGTGTTCTTTTCCTTTGTCTGCATCAGGCTGCGAATAAATTCTTCCTCATCTGCAAATCCATGCTCTGATAATGCCTGCTTCCATATCGTTTGCTGTTCTTCAAATCGCAGTTTTCCCTCTTTGGATGCTTCTAGCGCTTTCGCGAGCTGCACGTTCGCCGCAGTCACTTCTCCCTGAACTGCTGTCAGCAACTGCTGGATCTGTTTCTCTTCTTCCCGGAAAGAAAGAATCCATGTTTCTGATGTTTTACGCTCCTTCAAAAGCTGCATCGCATTTTCGATACCGCTAATTTTCTGCCCCAGAAGTTCTTCATAGGCAGTTTGAAGGGCAATCATATTCTGCTCAGCTTTTCCGGCCTCCTGCTGTAAATTCTGGTATACCGCTTCCGCGTTCCTGCGAAGTTCTGCATTCCTGCTGACTGCTTTGGTGCATGCGTTGAGCTTTTTATTCAGGGTATCCAATTCCTTTTCTGTCACCTTCTTCTGGCTCAGTCTCGCCGGCTTCGGATGTTCCCTGCTTCCGCACACCGGGCAGGGCTCTCCAGGTATCAGCTTCTCAGCCAGCGTACCACTGATTCCGTCCAGATACTGTTTCTGAGCAGAGGAATATGCATCCATACACTTTTGCTGACTTTCCATCGCTTCCATCCAAACAACATTGGCCTGTTCAAAAGACTGTTTCTTGTCCGCAAGCTTTTTCTTCAGCAGGTTCCATTCTTTTTCAGCGTTTTCTGCCACACCTTTCTTCTGTTCCAAAGATTCATACAGACCCTCTGCACGCTCCAACAATGCAAGACGTTTGGTTTCCCGATCGTATGTCACCCGCATTTCTTCATGCTTATTCTGCTTGTTCTGTATTCCCTGCAGTCTGCATTCAGCCGCAATTTTTTCTTCTTCTGCGGACTTCTGGGCATTCTTTCGCCGGGCATATTCCTCTTTGGCTCTGACCGTCTCTGCATATAAAGGCTGGATCTGATCCGCTATATCCGATTTGGCAAGCCTTTGCGCGGTCGCTTCCATCTTTCCCGCTTTTGCTTTCAGCTGCTCCATTTTTATCTGCCATTTTTCCAGAACTTCAAATTCCGCATTCAGTAGTACTGCCTGCTCATAACGCCTTTTCTTTTCTGCCGTTTCTTTTTCCACACGTTCGGCAAGACTTTGCAGACGGATCAGTTTCTGCTCTTTTTGGGCTGCCAGGATCTGCAGTTCTTCCACATTTTCACAGGAATAGTCTTTCAGGCGGCTTTGGATATCTGCTCTTTCCCGGATGAGCTTTTGGTCTTCTTCCGTAATTCTCCGATAAATCTCCTCCGCGATCTTTTGCCATTTGTCCGCCCCAAACAGACTGACGAGGATGCTTTCTTTTTCTGCCGAATCCGAAACCAGAAATCGCTCAAACTGTCCCTGCGGAAGGATCACGACCTGTCGGAACTGCTCATCGTTTAAGCCGATGATTTCTTCTGCCTTGGCGCTCACGTTCTGCTTTTTAGGATTTGCAAATATCGGAACATAATTTCCATCCTCCAGAACCATACAATTGTGATAATCCCTCAGATTCTTTCTCCCATAACGCAAAGAACGTGTGAATTTATATCTCTTTTGACCGGCATCAAATACAAATTCCACCATTGTCTCATCTTCTTTTTCCGCCAGTTTGCAGCGCATCACGCTCATATCCCCCCGCAGTCCGCCGCTGGATTTACCATAAAGTGCATAACAGATAGCGTCCAGAATCGTCGTTTTCCCGGCGCCCGTCTCACCGCAGATCAGAAAGAGCCCACTCTTTTCGAGTGCCTCAAAATCAATAAACTGTTCTTCCATATAAGGACCAAAACAGCGAAATCTAAGCGATACAGGTCTCATGATAATTCACCTTCTTTCTCACACCATTCCAGTACTTCCTTAAAAAGTGAAAGCTGTTCTTCATTTGGAAGGGCTCCGCCATTTTCCCCGCAAAATCTCATCATGATATCCACTTCGTCCAGCGACTGAAGTTCTCCTACCGTCAATGCCGTCTGACCGTCCCCTTCTTCCAATGCTTTCCCGTAAAGCTCCAATAAATAAGGAAACTTCTGCTGCAATGCGGACAACAGTTCCAGACCGGCATACCGGTCACTTACATAGAGCCTCAGATAATCCTCTGACAGATCTTCCCTTTCTATGATTTCTTCATAGGTCCCCCGCACAGTTTTACGGTCATGCAGCATCTGAATCGGTATGGTTTGAATCTCGGAAGATTCGGTATCGATGAGCACGACTCCTTTTTGCTGGCCCTCTTCATTTCCAAAGGAATACTTTACCGGGCTTCCCGAATAACAGATATGCTCGTCGATCATCTGCGGCTTGTGAATATGCCCGAGCGCAACATAATCGAAGCCTTCAAATACATCTTTGGAAACAGCCGATGCCTGTCCGACTCTCGCCGACCGGTCCGATTCGGAAAGCTCTGCACTTACGATCAGCGCATGTGCCACCACAATATTGAAACGAGACGGATCCATCTCTTCCCGGATATGGTCGCAGACGACTTTCATTGCTTTCTCCTGAGAAGTAATCTCTGTACTTTTCTCAGGGAACAAGGCGATGACCTCCTCGCGGTTAAAAAAGGGCAGCGGGTAAATCGCTGTATTCCCGGCAAGGATCGGTGTGATCTCTCGGGTCAGGCGGCCCGACACATAAAGTCCCGCTCCCTTAAGCAGCTCACTGCATGCCGCGAGCCGCTCTGCACCATCGTGATTTCCTGCGATCACGACCATCTTTTTCCCCATATCCGCACAGATTCTGGTTGTTGCCTCATTATAAACAGAGATTGCTTCCGCATTGGAAACACTGCTGTCATACACATCTCCCGCAAGCAGAAGGATATCTGCCTGTTCTTCTTCTATGATGCCATATAATTGTTCCAAGAAGAAACGCTGGTCACCTGCCAGCGTTCCGGTTCCGACCGACATTCCAAGATGCCAGTCCGAAGTATGCAATATTCTCATGAATTTTCAGCTCCTTATCTCAAATCCAGATATCCACTCTCAGGAAGATATACATCCAGAAAATTCTTTACTGGATATCCTCATCATTAAAAGGATCCCCGCATTCCGGACAGAAGCGTGGCGGATTTGCCGGGTCAGCCGGTTCCCATCCGCATTTATCGCAGCGGTAGAGCGGGATGCCTGCCGGTTTTTTCGCTCCGCATTCTGTACAGAATTTTCCTTTGTTCACCGTTCCACAAGAGCAGGTCCATCCGTCATCGGCCGGTTTCGGCGATCCACATTCCGGACAGAATTTGCCGTTTACTGTTGCGCCGCATTTACATTTCCATGATCCTGCAGGCGCCGGTTCCGGCTTCTTTGTCCCGCATTCCGGGCAGAATTTGCCTTTTACAACTGCACCGCAGCTGCATTTCCACGTGTCGGTCGCAACTGCCTGTTGCTGTGCTGCCTGCTGCTTTGCCGCTGCCTGACGGTTTGCCTCCTGCTGTGCCGCCTGCTGCTGAACTCCGGCATTGTAGAAATTCTGCGCGGCTTGGAATCCTCCTGTACCGCCGCCTGCATTCATTGCCATTCCCATACCGAAGAATCCGTTCATGGAGCCGTTCGGATTGGATGCGGCATTTTCCATTGCAGCTGCAGTTGCATCTGTCATGCGCCCTGCCATCATAAATGGATTGCTTCCCATAGAAGCGGCGTCTTCCATCTGATTGATCTTCTTCATATCCTCTTCCGTCAGCGTGATCGGATTGAGGGCAATTCGCTGGATCGTAATACCTCTGCGTTCTGACCATTCATTCCGCAACGTATTGTTCATCGCGTCTTTCAGTTCATTTGCATGCGCAGGAATCTGAGCCGGACGAAGCTGCAGCTCAGAAAGTGCTGCAAAAGCAGGCTGCAGAGCATCGATAAACTCGGTCTTCAGCTGTCCTTCAATCTCATCTTTTGTAAATTCCTGTTCTACGTTTCCACAGACCTCTGAATAGAAGAGGATCGGGTTTGTAATCTTATAAGAATAAACACCGTTGCATCTGACCTGAACCGTTCTGCGGATACCGATTTCTTTATTTACCACGTCAAACATAAACGGATTCGGTGTTCCGAATTTGTTATCCATAATCTCTTTGGTGTTAAAGTAATATACTCGCTGATCCTTTCCGGCGTCCCCGCCATATGCAAAACGTTTTCCGATATTCAGGAATGCTTGCTTGATGCCGTCTCCCAGATCCCCCGTAAAAATACTTGGCTCTGACGAAGTATTATAAGTGTACTCTCCCGGTTCTGCGCAGAATTCTACGATTTTCCCCTGATCCACGATGATCATGCACTGCCCGTTCGCCACAGCGATTCCGGAACCATTGGTGATTACATTATCGTTCCCCCTTGTGTTGGATGAACGTCCGCTCGTTCTTTTCTTTCCTTTCACAACCAGAACATCATTGGCAAGTGCATCACAGTAGAAAAACTCCAGCCACTGATCTGCCAATGTCCCGCCGATTGCCCCCATTCCTGCTTTAATTAATCCCATAATTGAATTCTCCTTTCACTGCTTGTTAATTATCTTTATGTATTATCCTTTCGCAAGTTCCACTCCTGTAATCACCCACTTAAATGGGTTCTGCACTTCACTGACCGGTGAAATGTGGACGGCTGCATACTCCTCAATCTCTCCTTTGAACAACAATGTTACATCTACATTCCGGTCATCGGTCACTTCCATCGACCGAACGACTACTGTAGAGTCATCTACTGTAAAATTGGCTTTCACAATAACAGAATCTTCCGCACTTTCCGGCCAGATGATGCCATCGCTCTCCTTGATATCAGGGTACACTCCCGTTTCCGGAAACATGGCCTCCGCATACTTGTTCAACGTTTCATAATCCAGATAAATATTGCCTTCCGCATCTGCATCTGCAGTCTGAAGCGTCACAATTGTAACCGCGTTCGCAATCGCAGTCCAGAACTGCTCAGGCTTATATGCGATATCTTCTTCGACTCTGATCGATAATCCGGCATATACGGCACAAAGTGAGAGAATCGGATCCGTTATTTCCGGACAGGTCGCATGGGGTTCCTCTCCTGCAACCTCAAATACCTGCTTTCCATCTTTTCCGTCCTCCATCAGATACCACACTGCGGTTTTGTCTCCTTTAAATGCAGTGATACGATACAGCGGTATGCACTCCGCGAGATACCCGTCGAACTCATAGACCTTACCGGCTTTTGTCTCCACATTAAACATGCAATCCACCGGGCGGAAATATAAGGGGGCTTCCATCCACTCTCCCTGTTCCAGCGTCACATACACATCATCTACATCTGAGCAGAACCGAATCTTCTTGCCTTCCGTCTCTTCCGAAAAACCGGACAGCCACATCTGCGCGTTCCCCAATTCCTGATACTCTTCGGAATACAGATCCGTGTAAAATGTCAACCGGAAATCATCATTTTCCGTTTCGTCTGTGTTGTCCACGGAAACGGGCTTATTTTCGCCATCCGTTGCTGTCTCTAAATTTTCAGACCCCGTCTGTTCTTTTTCCGTTTCATTTTCCTTGCACCCTGCACAGCCGACAAGCAGTACCATAATCAAAATCCATGCCAGTATCCGTTTCATCGCATCACCTCCTGAGCATTTTCTATATTACTAATTTACCATGATTTGAGACAAAATAATATAGTGATAAACATTATTTTTCGTTAACTTCTGTAAAATTCATGCCATTAAAAAAGGTGCACAATCTGTATTTAATCAAATTGTGCACCTTGTCATATGATAAATTCTATTTTCCCGCTCAGCTCGCCTGCTCTTGCTGGACATTCATAAAATTACGCAGCTTTGTCTGACCGGTCACCGCATCTGCTATATTGACACAGCAATTTCCCATTCTGTCAATATCGTGCAGGATCTGTCCGAACGGTACCGTGAGATTTGCCACGCATTTTCCCTTCCCGACACGGTTCATATGCGCTTTTCTCATCTCAATATCCAGATCCATGACCTTTTCCTTCTTTTTCTGGATTTCTACACTGCCATCCTCGTTTCCCGTCACCATCATCTCCAGCACATCGGCATACATGTCACCCATAAGGATCAGACTGCTTTCCAGATCTTTTAACGCTTCCTTTGAATACCGCTTTTTCTTACCAAGGCGTTCCATCAGCGCTTCTGCTATATCTCCGCACAATGATCCGAGACGTTCCACATCACTCAAAACATACATCATTCCCGCCGTCTGGGATGTCTGTTCTTCCGTCATAACACCGGCCGCAAAAAGATCCGAGAGATAATCTGTGATATGCTTGCTCAATGTCTGAACATTTTCCACATTCTCAAGCACATGCTGAAGCAGATCTTTTTCCTCTTTTCTGACTGTCTTTGCAAGCTCCTCCAGTACACCGCCTGCAAGCTCGCTGCAGCGGATCACTTCTTTGGTCACCAGTTCCAGTGCCGCCGCAGGCTGTGCTGTCAGTTTTTCATCCAGGAAAAGCGGTTCGCCCGGCGCATGCACCATTTTCCTTCCATCCGGCACAAGTGTCATAACTATTTTCACCAGAATTCCGATAAGTGGAATCCAGATAAGCGTCATTACGATATTAAATATAGTGTGCGCATTCGCAATCTGCCTCGCGATCACTTCCACTTCCGGTCCTTTCGGTGAGATCCACTGGACGAACTGCGCATATGGTTTCACAAACCAGATGAATAAACATGCTCCGGACACGTTGAATACACAATGTGCCACTGCGGTTCTCCTGGCATCCTTCGGCTGCCCTACACTTGCCAGAATTGCCGTAATCGTCGTTCCGATATTATCTCCAAGAAGAATCGGGATCGCGCCCGCAAGTCCGAGAATACTCGTCACGCCATCCGGCCCCGCCTGCGATGCAAAATTCTGCAATACCGCAATGGTTGCACTGCTGCTCTGCACGACCAGCGTCATCAAAGTACCTACCAGAACTCCCAGAACCGGAATGTCCGCCACCTTCCCGATCAGATCCGTAAACACCGGGCTGGACGCCAGCGGTTTCATAACGTCACCCATCGTCTCAATTCCAAGGAACAAAAGTCCAAAAGCAAATACCGTCTGTCCGATGTTCTTCACCTTTTCATTTTTCGCAAGAAATGACGCAATGAAGCCTCCAAAAATAAACACATATATGTAGTCACTGATCTTAAATGCTATAATCTGTGCGGTCATCGTTGTACCGATATTTGCACCCAAAATAATCGAAATCGCCTGAGGCAGGTTCATCAAACCGGCACTGACAAATCCAATCGTCATGACCGTCGTCGCACTGCTGCTCTGCAGCACCGCCGTCGTCAGCGCTCCTGCAAGCACGCCCATGACAGGATTGCGCGTCAGAAGGGCAAGAATGCTCTTCATCCTCTCCCCTGCCGCTTTCTGCAGACATTCACTCATCAGATTCATACCATAAATAAAAATGGCAAGTCCTCCCAGTAAACCAAATACAATTCTTGTTGAATCGCTCATAGTGTTCTCCTTATTCACATTCTCATATTGATCCTATTATCTTCTTTACTATAATTTGAGAATGTAAAATACATATCGGAGAAATGTTAAATCTGTGTAAAATGAAGACTGATATGCATGATTTGTAGGTGGGAAACTTTTGCTGACTTATTGCCCATTCATCCCTTGCGCCTTGTGGATTGATATGATATATTATAAGCACAAAGAGAACAACCGCCCACAAGGGGATTGGCCTCATTGTTGTAATTCAGTATAGAATCACCACCCTTTTTAGTCAAAGTTCTGGGGTGGTTTTTCTATGCCTTAATTCATTATCTGATAAACGTAAATACGAATGTCAGTAACGCCAGAATGAACATGCCAAAAGTCATCAAATCCTTGAAATCAAAAGGTTTCTTGTCCACCAGCACCACCCCCATTCTATGTAGAATAGAGGTCAGCCACCCTATAACACGGTTGTTCATGATAGAAGTTTATCATATTTTAGTCTGTTTTCATTGAACTTGTAATTTAATCTGCTTCTACATTGCTTTCCACATTCTGATGTATTGCTCCAGTAAATTCATCCCTTGCGTTTTGTAGTTTGATATGATATATTATAAACACAAGGAGAACAACCGCCCACAAGGGGTTGACCTCGACATATGGTTAAAGAATCACCACTCCATCTCTCGTCAAAGTTCTGGGGTGGTTTTTCTATGCTTTAAAACATTATCTGATAAACGTAAATACGAATGTCAGTAATGCCAGAATGAACATGCCAAAAGCCATCAAATCCTTGAAATCAAAAGGTTTCTTGTCCACCAGCACCACCCCCATTCTATGTAGAATAGAGGTCAGCCACCCTATAACACGGTTGTTCATGATAGAAGTTTATCATATTTTAGTCTGTTTTTCATTGAACTTGTAATTTAATCTACTCTCGTATTGCCCACCTCATCTTCGTGGACTTCGCACGTCCATTTCTTGCGCACTCTTCTGCGGACGGGCGGATCACTTCTTCGGAGATCTCACTGTAAAGTCCCTCTTTCTTGAATTGTTT